>NZ_JBHFNU010000087.1:0-375874 GCF_041929145.1 Aerosakkonema sp. BLCC-F183
GTGAGTTTTGACTTCATTCCTGGTGCTGCTGGCGCGGTGGAACCACACCGACTCCATCCCGAACTCGGAGGTGAAACGCTGCTGCGGCGAAGATACTTGGTGGGTCACTGCCTGGGAAAATAGCTCGGTGCCAGGTTAATATTTACAGCTAAAGCCCTCTTGCTCAAATGTACAAGAGGGCTTTGCTGTTTTGAGATGTGCAGAAGGTTTTGGACAGCGTATGCCGATCGTCATAGTTGATAACCTGAGCAAGGTATATCCGGTGGCTGTAAAAGAACCGGGGCTTAAGGGGACGCTACTGCATTTCCTGCGTCGCACTTACCGCTCGGTGAATGCTGTTCAAGGGGTTTCTTTTCAAATTGAACCGGGCGAGGTGGTGGGATTTCTTGGCCCTAACGGTGCGGGTAAGACTACTACCCTGAAAATGCTCACAGGGCTAATTCATCCTTCGTCTGGTAAGCTTAGGGTGGCTGGATATGTTCCTTTTCGACGTGAAGAAGCTTTTTTGCAAAAAATCACTTTGGTGATGGGGCAAAAGCAGCAACTGTTGTGGGACTTGCCAGCGCTAGATTCATTGAAAATTAATGCTGCTGTTTATAATATTTCGGACAGAGAGTTTCGGCTGCGGGTGGGTGAGTTAACAGAGTTATTAGGATTGGAAGGAAAACTCAACCAACCTGTACGCAAGCTTTCTTTGGGCGAACGGATGAAAGCAGAATTGCTGGCTGCACTTTTGCATCATCCGCAAGTCTTATTTTTAGATGAACCGACGCTAGGACTCGATGTTAACGCTCAAGTGGGTGTGCGAGATTTTTTGCGGGAGTACAATCAGCGATACCAGGCGACCGTGCTGCTGACCAGTCATTATATGGCGGATATTACGGCTCTTTGCGATCGCGTTTTGTTGATTCACCAAGGGCTGCTAATTTACGATGGTAGTTTGGAAGGGCTGTTGCAGCGGTTCGCCCCTTACCGGGAAGTTAAGGTGGAGTTAGCCCAAGCTGTGTCGGAAACCGATTTGTCGCAATACGGGGAACTGGAAGCGGTGGAAGGTCGGGAGGTGCGTTTGTTGGTGCAGCGGGAAGCCCTGACTCGCACGGTTGCCCGTATACTTGCGGAATTAGAGGTATTGGATTTGACTGTGACTGACCCGCCGATCGAAGAAGTTATCGGTCGAGTGTTTCGTGCGGGGGTAGCCTGATGAAAGGTATTGTGAGAAAAGCTACAGTGCTGCTTGAGGTCTACTACGCTCATATGGTGGAGTATCGGGCAGAACTGGTGTTGTGGGTTTTGTCCGGGTCTTTGCCGCTGATTATGATGGGAATTTGGATGCAGGCGGCGCAAGGTGGCAGGTTCGGATTGACACCAGTGGAGTTTGCTCGCTACTTTCTGGTTGTTTTCTTTGTACGCCAGTTTTCGGTGGTGTGGGTGATTTGGGATTTTGAGAAAGAGGTGGTGGAAGGAAAGCTTTCTCCCAGGTTGCTACAGCCTCTAGACCCGGTTTGGCATCACGTCGCTTCTCATATTTCAGAACGCTTTGCTCGGTTGCCATTCGCGATCGCGCTGATGGTGTTGTTTTTTATACTCTACCCCCAAGCGGTTTGGGTACCGAGTCTGCAAAGCTTTTTGCTGTGCGTACCGGCGCTGGCGATCGCTTTCATTTTACGCTTCCTAATTCAGTATACTTTTGCGATGTTCGCTTTTTGGATAGAGCGAGCATCTGCGATCGATCAATTCTGGTTTTTGCTGTACCTATTTCTCTCTGGTATGGTTGCGCCTCTGGAACTTTTTCCACCAGGGGTGCGGGAGGTTGTGCTTTGGACTCCGTTTCCCTATTTGGTTCATTTTCCAGCTGCACTGTTGGTAGGACTACCCGTAGATGTGGTGAAAGGATTTTTAACTATGCTGGGTTGGTGCTTGTTCTTTTTTGTCTGCAACCGTTGGTTGTGGCGTCGGGGACTAAAACGATATTCAGGAATGGGAGCATAATTGATTTGAAATTTTGGATTTTAGATTTTGAATTGAGCGTGTAAGTCAGAATCCCAAATATGAAAAGATATTTGCGAGTGTTGGGGTTGTTTTGGAGTACCTCTTTAGCAGCTGAGATGGAGTACCGAGTTAACTTTGTTTTAGCCGCTCTCAGTAGTTTGGGAAATTTGATCGGCAGTTTGTTCAGTTTATTTTTGTTTTACCGCACTGGCTACACTTTCCAAGGATGGTCTTGGGAAGAGACGTTGGTGGTATTGGGAATATTCACTTTATTGCAGGGATTTTCTACTACTTTCCTGGTTCCTAATTTAAACCGCATTGTCCGACAAGTGCAAGAAGGAACCCTAGACTTTGTGTTGCTTAAGCCTATCAGCAGTCAATTTTGGCTTTCAACTAGAAGTGTATCGCCTTGGGGAATACCGGATTTAATTTTCGGTTTTCTGCTGATTGGCTATGCGGGTGTACATCTGGGTATTAGTATTAATGATTACATGATTAGTGCTGTGCCGATCGCATTCGGTGTGGCTATCCTCTACAGCCTGTGGTTTATGCTGGGAGCGACTAGCATCTGGTTTGTCAAAATATTCAACGTTACTGAGGTATTGAGAGGACTGCTGGAGGCGGGAAGATATCCGATGATGGCTTATCCTACGGCTTATCGGTTCTTTTTTACTTTTATAGTACCTGTAGCATTTTTGACAACAGTGCCAGCAGAGGCGATGTTGGGGCGAGGTGATGTTGGTTGGGTATTGGGTGCGGGAGTGTTGGCAGTTGTGCTGTTTTTGGCTTCAGTGGGATTTTGGCGGTTTGCCTTGCGTTTTTATACCAGTGCTTCGAGTTAAGCAGAACCACTGACACGGGCGGCTTTCAGAGTGTCAGTGCTTCGTCGGGAAATATCGACATTCTTAGCGCTATTAACAGCAAGTCTATGGGAGGCTATGCTGTTGGCAGCATAGCCTTCGATCTGTTATTTTGTGGGTATAAGTAGCATCCCCCTCCACATGGCGATACCAATCTCCATTGCCATCTCTGTCTGGTTGAGAATTTGTCCTAAGTGGTAAACACTCTTCAGGACAGTTTCGGCGTGTTCGTTTAGTGCTTGTCTGGTCATAAAAAACCTGACTAGCAAAATATCCTCGCCGATCAGCTCCATAGCTGGACTCTCCCACAGCCCCAGGATTGGGAAGCAACTAGCCCCGCCACACAGACGAGCCATATCAACAATGAATTTTTTAATTTGCTCAATATCCACTAGAGGTAGATAAACAGCCATGTTGCAGTCTAGCACCCGAATTTTAAGCGGGGAATTCGAGACAAACTGCTGAACTTCTGGAGGAAACGTTTCACGCAGGGAATTAATAACGTCTGTATCGGTCTGCTTTAATTGATTGATGACAGTCTGAATCGTTGGGTGTTGCTCAGTAATTTGAGCCAGTATGCGAGGGAGAATGTTTTGGATTGGTTCCATCTCTTCAAAAGGTTTCATAGGTATCTCCTAAGCGTTACTTTGAGTGTGATGGATTTTTTACAAATAAAAAATTTACCTAAAATTAGAATAAAATAGCAAAAATTGAAAAATAGAGTGAAAATAGTAAAAAAATAGTTTAAAAATAGAAAACATTCTTGCTAAAAAAGTTTGATTAAACCTAAATTGGAGCTAACTTATGGACGAAAGAAAAAAATTTCTCAACGAGATGGCTGATATTTTTGGTTTTTTGGGGAATGAGACGCGAAGGAAAGTATTCTTAACTCGGTATGCTTATGAGGATGCGGACAAGCAGAAGCCGAATACAGAGATTGCCAATTCGCTTAAAATGGATGAATGGAAGTTCCAACAAGAATTAGGTGAGATATACAAGGTATTGGATAAGAAGGGTTGTCCTAATCTTGTTTTCAAAAAGGGTCGTCCCTCGAAAGAAGAAGGAGGCAATTTCATAAATTCATTCAATTGGTTGTGGTATAATAAATTCCCGTCTTGGCAGAAAAATCAGGGTTCGGCTTCGCTTTCATCTGAGACGTTAGCGGCTCAAAGAGAGATTGGTGGCTCGGCTACATGGCGAGATGAGCAGCACTACAATAAATTCATTGCTCGCAGTGATGAACGAAGTAAAATGCTGAAAGATTTGGAGGAAGATCGTCCTCAAATTTTTAGTATTGTTGGAATGGGTGGTATGGGTAAAACAGCGTTTTGCCACAAAGTTGTAAGCGATACTTACAATGCCAGAATTTTTTCAAGAGTTGCCTGGGTTCGTGCTCGTGTATGTGAGTATAAAGCCGATTTATTTGGTAAACCCGATCCCCGCATGGAGGCAAGCTTAACAACAGAGGATGCTTTAAGAAAAATAGGTGAAGAACTAAGAATACCAAACTGGGTAATCCTGGGACAAGATCAAGAAAAACTTGAACAAGAAATTTGCAAGGTTCTAGAAGCAAGTCGTTGTCTGATTGTCATAGATGGACTAGAAGATGCAGAAAGTCCCGGTAAACTAGCAGAAAAGTTACAGCAAGTATTGGGAAAAAGTAGTGTTATTTTAACAAGTAGGGAACAGGTCGATGCAAACGTTATTCGATACCCGATGACAAAAATGAGTCGCCCAGTATCACGGGAATTTATCAGAGAAATTGCTGAAGAAAGATACTCAAATCCGAACGAAAATCCCCTCTTAGAATTACCTGATTCAAAGATGGAAAAAATATTAGATGTTACAGAAGGTATGCCATTGGCAATGAAATTATTTGTAAGTCAGGTCGATGTATTAAGTCCAGACGATGCTATTGAAGGCTTGCAGAGAGTATCTACAGAACGACAGCTATATGATTATCTTTTTGAAGCTAGTTGGCAGAAAATAAAAAAACAACAGAATAAATCTTCTATAGTTCTACTTATTTACTTGGCAAAGATACGAGAGCCTATTTCCATTTCTAATCTTTGCAGATTGAAGAATTTGTCAGAACAAGAGGTACGTGGTGGTATTGAAACCCTGCGGAAACTGTCACTTGTAGAATGTAGTACACAAGGAAGCGGTATTAGAAAAGTATCCTTGCACTCGTTCACAGTTCGTTATGTAAATGAAACATTGAAAAATAAATATGGAACAATCTCCCAATGAGTTTGATGTTTTCATATTCAATCTATTTCAGGATAGAGATACTATAATGTCTAATCATTGGATTTCAAGAGGTGAAGAACTAAATAGGGAACTTTACGGAAAAAATGGATATGAAACTGTTTCAAGCCTGCGTGAAATTTTTGGGCAGATGATCGATCTTGTCGAAGAAGGTAAAGGTAATAAGCGAGAATACTGCAAAGTCCTACTTAATTACTGCGATCTAACTCAAGACTGGAGATACTGGGGAGTCTGGGCAGAAGAAGAAATCAGCATTGGTGCAGGATCGGATAGTCCCTGGCTGTTTTATGGCTTCGGTCGTTACGTGGAAGAAATTGGTCAACTGCGGAAGTCTCTGGAATATCATTATAAAGGCATTGAGGTTAGCACCGTTGCAGGAGATGATACATTCTTAGCATTAAACCATTTGGGAGCAGGGATTACTTTACAACGTTCTCTGAAACCTCAGAAAGCTGAATGGCATATAAAAAAAGCACTAAAAATATTTCAGAAACAAGGCGACATTTATCAGCAGGCTAGTGCGTTACTAAATCTAGGCACTTTATACGATCGATGGGGTAAGAGCAACTTGGCTATCTCACCATATCAGGAATCAGATCGGCTACTCGACTCCATTGGTGACATATTTGACCGGGGGCGTGTTTTATATAGTTTGGGAATGGCTTGCCTGGAAGCTAATAAACTTAAAGAAGCTGAGAAAGCTTTTGCTCAGGGCAAAATTCTATCTGAGGAGTCTAATAATGTTCTCTTTATAGCCCTAAACTATTATGGAATAGGATGGTTAGAATACCGCAAAGGTGAAATTGTAAAGGCTCGTCAAACATTAGAAGAAGCTATTACTAGATTCAAGAAAGCAACTGAAGAAATGCTAGGAGTGGTTCAAACTTCATTTGCTGAAGCCGAAGGACACATATCAGGATTAGCTGCATCTGCCTATAGTAAATATCCAGAGCCTAATTATGAGGCAGCATTAAAGTATTTAGAATATGCAGAAGAGTCATATCGCAATCTTGATTATGCTGATTTCTCAATGGCAAAAGTATTAGCTAATCGTGCGCGTATTTTGGAGTATTCGGGTGATATTTATGATGCTATAACAACTTTTCTAAAATTACTGGCTGAGGGAAAGCGTCTTAAGTCTCCTGGAATGATGGGTGATGCTGCCGTACATCTAGTTTACATATACTACCAGCAACGGTCATCGATTAAAGAGTGGGCTGTTCTACTTAAGAAACTTGGAATATGTGGGCTTTGGGGTTTTGCCATAGGCTGTTTTAATCGAATCAAAAGCTACTTGGGTCGCTCTAAGTATCTAAAAAATACAACTGGATGATCCAGATAGTAGGAGATGTCCATTATGATGTTAAGCTGATGCGATCGCTACTCAAATAAATTACAATAACTCCATGAAAAAGCTTAAGCTTAATGACGGGTACTAAGCGAACTTGACTTCAAGACAAACTAGAGATAGAATAGAGACAATTATGCCTACAAAAAATTCAATACAATGTATTAGTCCGCAAACAACTATACTATGTTAGTAACGATCGAGATTCCTAACGAATTAGCCGCTCAGTTGAGCAATCTGGAAGAGGATATCCCCGAAATTCTAGAATTAGGGTTGCGGGAACTCAATGCTAAAGCTCAATCTGGTTTTGCGGGTACAGCAGAAGTTTTAGAATTTCTGGCTAAATTACCTACGCCGCAAGAAATATTAGCAATACGTCCGTCAGAAGCTTTACAAGCTCAGATTAATCAATTATTAGAAAAAAATCGCACTACAGGATTGACGACCGCAGAAGAAAAAAAATGGCAGCAGTACCAATATTTAGAACACTTGGTACGCCTTGCGAAGGCTGAAGCTTACTTGAGATTGAAAAGATCGTGAGTCGTACTTATATATCATCTACGCTGCGACAACTGGTTTACGATCGCGCTAACGGTTGTTGCGAATACTGCTTGATTCCAGAAGCAGCAAGCTTTTCCAAACATGAGATCGACCACATTATTGCTGAAAAACACGACGGCTTAACTGAAGCTGAAAACTTAGCACTTTCTTGTACGGTATGCAACAAACATAAAGGCAGTGACTTAACTTCGATCGATCCCCAAACAAACCAGATTACTCCACTATACAATCCTCGGCGCGATCGATGGTCGGAGCATTTTCAACTGAGTGACGCTCAATTTATTCCACTGACTGCAATTGGTTGCGTTACCATTCGCTTATTACAATTAAATCACCCGAACAGAGTTAAAGAACGTCAATTGCTAATTGCTGCAAATTTGTTACCTTTGCCAGATTGAAAGTAATAAAATTTTCGCCTAAACCCTCAAAATATCTTCAATAGTTAATTCCAATTCAGGAAAAGTAGCAGATCCAATCCGATCGTTACCTCTATAAGCAGTTACTTGATAATCTCCATTTTCATCTAATTGATAAACGAAAACAGTAGGAAGTTTCGGATTACCTAAATAATCTCTACTGCCAATAGCCAAATAATCTACAATCCAATATTCACGAATCCCTAAACGTTGATATTCATCTAATTTATCGATATAATCATCTTCCCAATTAGTTGATACGACTTCTACAGCTAATTGCAAAGGTTCGCGCAAAGCAGAATAAGCAGAACGATTTGCACGCCAGACATCTAAGCTAACCACGCTGACATCGGGAAACCGTCCCTGTTCTTTGCCATTTTTGGTTAAAGTGGCAATCATAATTCTACCGGACACTTTGTAGTTCAAGCTCAGTCGGTCAACTTCCCTATCAAATCGTTTATTAAGGAAATCTGCAATATCATCGTGCTGTCTAGTTGCTAGTATTTTCACAATTTCTCCATCCACTAACTCATAGCGACCATCATCGGGGTATTGCGCCAGAAATTGCTCAAATGTGAGGGTTTGCTTTGACTGAGTAGAAATGGCAGTCATGCTGTTTACCTGTGGTATGCGATCGGGAAATGTATAGTTATATTTTATTGTAATAGCTTCAGAACATTTGGTTAAGTTTTGTTCAGTCTGAAGCTGCTTTGAAATTAAAAAAATCGTGATTTTTACTTATCCATTGAAGCGCGAATATTGGGTAGTTTTGGTATTATACTCGATACTTGATGGGAATCTCGATCGCAAATTTTGTGCCGCTACCGACGGTAGAAGTATAGGTTAATTTACCGCCATGTTTTTTGATAATAGCATAGCTGACCGATAAACCTAAACCCGTACCGCTCCCAACTGGTTTAGTGGTAAAAAATGGCTCGAATATGCGTTTTTGAAGATCGGCTGGAATTCCGCCACCATTATCAGCGATCGTAATTCTTACTTGCTCTTTTTCTATGACTTCAGTCTGAATATGAATCAGCGGCTTTTGATTAGTTTTACTTACTTCCTTGAGAGCATCAAGAGCGTTGCTGATAATACTCAGAAATACTTGATTCATCTCACTAGCATAACAGGTGACTTTAGGAAGATTGCCATACTCTTTAATTATTTGGATTTGGGGTCGATCGTCGCTACCTTGGCAGCGGTTTTGTAAAATTAGTAAAGTGCTTTCAATTCCGGCGTGTAAATCTACGCTTTTCAGGTTAGCTTCATCTAAGCGAGAGAAATTACGCAAACTCAGGATAATTTGTTGAATGCGATCGCTTCCCACCTTCATCGATCGCAAAGTTTTAGGTAAATCTTCACTGATAAACTCTAAATCCATTTGTTCGATTTTATCTTTAATTACGGCACTGGTTTGCGGATATTCCTGCTGATAAAGAGAGAGCAAAATCAACAAATCTTTTAAGTAACTTTCTGTATATTCGAGATTACCAGCAATAAAATTTACCGGATTGTTAATTTCGTGGGCTATCCCCGCTACCAATTGACCGAGGGCTGACATTTTTTCGCTTTGAATTAATTGGGCTTGGGTTTGTTGTAAGTTTTGCAATGCTTGCTCTAAATCAACAGCTTTTTGGCTTAAAGCTTCAGTTTTTCGCGCTACTTCGGCTTCTAAGTTATGAGAATAGTTCTCTACTTGTCGATACAAACGGGCATTTTCTATAGATATAGCTGCTTGGGAAGTAAGGACTTGGAGAATTTCGACGCGATCGCTAGTAAATGCTCCGACTGTGAGGTTATTTTCCAAATATAAAATGGCAATTAATTTTCCCTGCTTGGTAATGGGAATACATAAAGCCGATTTAGGCTGGTGGGCGATAATATAGCGATCGCCTGCAAATTGAGCCTCAGCACTCAAGTCATCAAAAACTGCTGTTGTTTGATTTCTGATTACAGAATAAATCAAATTTTGGGGTAATTCTTCCGATTTAACGAGAGGAACTTGGCAATTTTCAGTTTGATTTCGATCGGCTTTAATTACTACTAACCATTCGGCATCTTTCTCGATCGCTAAAACTCCTGTTTCTGCCCCCGCATTAGTGAGGGAAATTTGCATCAAAGTGGCTAACAATTTTTCTAATTCAATTTCTTGTGATATCGCTTGTGCTGCTTTGATTACCGTTGAAAAATCTAACCGTAAATTCTGACCGCTACTGGTAGCAGTTAAGCTTCTAATCGAGAGGGTGGCGATCGTTGTTCCAGATTCGTTCGCTAGTTTATTTTGTTGGAGAATGGCTGCTAGTAATTGAGGATAATTTTGTTCTAAATGAGCAATTTTTGTCTTCGCACCCCAACGAGCATAACAGTAGTATGCTTCTTGCATATATCCAGGGGCAACTTTTTCTTTTCCCCAACTCAAATAGAATTTAGCCGCCAGTTCGTTTGCTAAAGCTTCTTCATGGGTATATTGATTTTCTTTAGCTGCGGCAATGGCTTTTTCATATAATTCGATCGCTGCCGATTTTTGTCCGAAAATTCGACATTTTTCTGCCTCTAATAAGTCAACTCTATGTTGGTGATTCATCGGTGCATGACGCGCCCATTCAATCAGAGTATCTTGGTGAATTTTCACTCGATCGAGAGCGTTCGCTTGCTCGATTTCTGACTGGGTAGAACAGAGTGCCAACTCAGTTAAACCAGCATAAAAACGGAAAATTGCCGTATAGGTTGCTCCTGCAACTGTGGCTAAAAAGTGATTAGCTTGGGCAATGTAATCTAGGGCATTAGTGTAGTTACAAAAAAAATAAGCCAGCATCAGTTTGCCAATATAGACAGCAGCTAATGCACTTAATTCACTATTTTGATGATGTTGGGGAATCATCACCATTTCATCATAAGCGGTTCCTTGTAATAAATCTGGTTGAGCGATCGCATTTCGCAAATTATGTACCATCTGCTGTTTCATCTTCACAAAAACTAGGGAAGAATCTTGCTTCATTTGAGATAAAACAACGCAGTAATTCTCGACTTCTGACTCCCAATCTTCTAAGCAAACTCCGGCAAATAAACTACTATCTAAATAGTTATCTGCATTATGTCCAGCACTGAAGAAATCACCCGTTTCCATTCCCACCAAATAACCCTCTTTCATCATGGTAATTGTGTTTCTGAGAGCGACTTGGCGATGGTCGATTAAAAAGCTACATAAGAGTAAAGTTAAGGACTTAAATTCTCTTCCATTAAGACGATCGAGTAAACTCAATGCCAAGCAGCTAAAAGCATAACCTCTTTCTACTTCGCCAAAAGAAGCACACAGCAACATCCCATAACTGGCATATCCGATAATTGATGCGGGTGCATTACCAAATTGGAGGGATAAACTCACCATGTTGGAAGTTAGCACCGGAAGCAAGGCAAAATTTCCGAAGAAAATGGGCAGAAATAACATGGCTAATAGCTGCATCGCTGCAATTGTTTCTCGCTTGCTCATTAAGGGGAGATTCATCAGTTCTGAAATCTGCTCGTTTGGGATGCGATCGCTCAAGTTTTGTAGTAATCGATCGTTGAAGTTTTGGTCAGCTTCAGCGGGGAGTTCAATGCCTAATTGCGCTAGGGCAATTCTACCCACAGCGATCGACTCTAATATCTGACTTTGGGCTGCCAAACCACTGATTTTAATTTGATAAATTTTCACTTTATCTAATGTGGTTTGGGCAAATTCTAAAACCCTAGCCACCATTGCTTCCATCTCTTCAAAATCGGCATTTAAGTAAGCAGTTTCTGCACCTGCTACATACAGATTCAGGGTTAATTCATACTGACTTTGCCAGCAATTATCGGTCAGCAATTCCAGCCCTGTTTGCACGAAATTTCGAGCGGCTGAATAGGCTGTGGAATTTCTCGCTTTTTGTCCGGCTGCTAAGTTAATTCTGGCTAATTCTTCCCGTTCATTTGGGTGAGTAATTAACTCAATTGCTAAATTTAAATGCCCGACAATATCGAACAGCTTTTCCTCTTTTTCTATTTCTGATAATCTTTGCTGAAGCAGTTGTCCGATGTGGTAATGAGTCTGTTTTTTTTGCTCGTCAGGAATCAAGGAATAAGCAGCTTGTTGAACGCGATCGTGCAAAAATCGATAAGTAGGATTTGCGGTCGCTTTCAAAACTTCGTTGCTATCACTTTGGGTAAAGAATTTATAGATTCTGGTAGTAGGAATCACCAAACCTTCCTGCAATGCTTTCCATAAAGCTGTTGCCGTCATTCCCGACGATTTCTCACTGACAATTCCCAAGGTATTCAAATCAAATTGCGTGCCAATACAAGCCGCTAATTTGAGAATATCTTGAGTTTCTTTCGGCAATTTCTGCAATTGCAATGCCATGAACTCTACCACATCATCGGTAATTGCCAAGGCTTCAACTCTCGCAATATCGCACTGCCAATGTTGGATATCCCAATTAAAGCTAATTAGCTTGTCATCATGTAATGCTTTGAGAAACTGGGTGGCAAAGAAAGGATTTCCTTGAGTTTTTTGATAGACTAATTTTGTTAAAGGTTGGGCAATAGATAATTCACAATTCAGCGTATCTGCTACTAATCGATTGAGATCCGATCGACTTAACGGCGATAAGGTAATTGTATTGACTGTCACTCCAGTTTTGACCAGTTCATCTACGGTTAAGATAAATGGATGTACTGGCGATACTTCATTATCTCGATAAGCACCTAATATCAATAGATATCCGGTATCTTCCATCAATAATTTTAGCAAATTCAGCGATGCAGAATCAGCCCATTGCAAGTCATCTAAAAACATCACTAAAGGATGTTCTTTCGTGGTAAAAATTTGGATGAATTTTTGCAATAATAAATTAAACCGATTTTGGGCGGCTGTTCCCGATAATTCCGTCGCTGGTGGTTGTTTTCCAATGATGTTTTCCAATTCGGGAATTACGTCAATTAAAACTTGTCCGTTATCTCCTACTGCTGCGAATATTTCGGTTTTCCATATTTGCAATTGAGCTTCTGATTCTGATAATAATTGTGCCATTAAGTCGCGGAAAGCTTGCACGAAAGCGCTGAAGGGAATGTTACGTTGGAATTGATCGTATTTACCTTTGATAAAATAGCCCCGTTGACGCACAATGGGTTTGTGTACTTCATTCACAACCGCTGTTTTGCCAATCCCAGAAAAACCCGCAACTAGCATCATTTCCGTGACGCCATTACTAACTATCTCAAAGGCGTTTAATAGTCGATCGACTTCAGTTTCTCTACCGTAAAGTTTTTCGGGGATCGTAAAGCGATCGCAGATATCTCTTTTTCCCAGTTCAAAATACTCAATTTGACCATTTGCTTGCCATTGAGTTAAACATTTCTCTAAATCGTGCTTGATTCCCAATGCACTCTGATAGCGTTCTTCGGCATTTTTCGCCATCAATTTACTGACGATTTCTGATAAAACTAGAGGAATCTCCGGGTTGATTTGATGGATGGGAATCGGTGCTGTGGCTAAATGAAAATGCACTAATTCCATCGGATCTTCGGATATAAATGGTAAATTACCAGTTAGCAATTCATAAAAAGTTATCCCCAATGAATAAAAGTCACTCCGATAATCTATGCCGCGATTCATGCGACCAGTTTGTTCGGGAGATAGATAGGATAACGTTCCTTCTAAAGCATTAGCATTTTGAATCTCTTGAGTTTCTCTCGGTAAAAGGGAAGAAATACTGAAGTCAATTAATTTAATTTGTTGCCGATCGGGATTAATTAGAATATTCGCAGGTTTGATATCTTTATGAATAACTCGATTTTGGTAAAGATAATGCAGAGTGTCCGTGAGTTGGATGGCAATTTGGAGGAACTCGGATAAATTTAAGGGTTTATATATTTTACTTTCATTAGTTATTAGTTTGAGATAATCAGATAAAGAGATGCCGCCAAAATCTTCCATCACTAAGGCATAGCCGTTGCGATATACTTCTAGACTGAAAGGTTTGATAATACTAGGAAAGTCCAGATTTTTAGCGATCGTATATTGATTGCGGAATTGAACCAGTTCGTTAAAGTTTGGGTATTCGTTTCGCAGTAGTTTGATCGCGACGGGTTGTTGGTTGCTGGTACGAATGCCTCGATAGACGACGGTGCGGGCACCCGCGTACAATTGCTCTGCGATCTGATACCCTGCTAAGTTAGCGATCGGATTCATAACTTATTTCTTGTTTCCCAGACAATTTCTAATATTTTACTCTTTGGCTGTGAGGAAATTTAGAGACAAATAGCTGATAAATGGCGAATATAGGCTTAAGAACGCAGATAATCGCAAAAATAAGTAAAATTGCGATATCGATCCTAATATTGCTAGCTACCGCACCTAACTCACGAACTTGAAATAAACCATCGATCGCGATTCCCAACCTTTCAGGTAAGATCGAGAACGGAAGATTTTGGGTTGTATGGAGAATCCAATTTGCCTACACTCGGCGTTAACATTGACCACGTTGCTACTATCCGCCAAGCGCGTCGTACTGTAGAACCTGACCCGGTAGCGGCGGCGGTATTGGCGGAACTCGCTGGTGCAGATGGTATTACGGTGCATCTGCGGGAAGATAGGCGGCATATCCAAGACAGGGATGTGCGAATATTGCGGCAGACTGTACGCACGCATCTAAACTTGGAGATGGCGGCGACCGATGAAATGGTGGCGATCGCGCTCGATATCAAACCCGATTATGTTACTCTCGTGCCAGAACGTCGGGAAGAAGTCACCACTGAAGGCGGACTCGACGTGGCCGGACAAATTTCCCGCATGACCGATATCGTGGCAAAATTGCAAGATGCGGGTATTCCGGTGAGCTTGTTCATCGATGCCGATAATGCACAAATTGAAGCATCTGTCAAGATAAAAGCCAAATTTATCGAATTGCATACGGGGAAATATGCAGAAGCGCACGACGAAGCCAGTCGGGAAAAGGAATTAGAGGTTTTGGCGAAAGGATGTGAATTAGCGATCGCATCTGGATTGCGAGTCAACGCCGGACACGGACTCACCTACTGGAACGTTTACCCAGTTGCCTGCTTAAAAGGTATGGAAGAACTCAATATTGGTCATACAATAATAAGTCGGGCTGTTTTAGTCGGACTAGAACGAGCCGTCCGCGAAATGAAACAGGCAATACAAGGTAATGGGTAATTTTAGATTTGAGATTTTAGATTTGAATCAAATATGCAATTTGAAATCTGCAATCTGAAATTGGCCAATTACCAATTACCAATTACCAATCACCAAAGAGATGACAACTTACTACTACGTTTTAGCGAGTCAACGCTTTTTACTAGAAGAAGAACCCCTGGAAGAAGTGCTGAGGGAACGCACTCGCAATTACCAAGAGCAAGAAAAAGAAATTGATTTTTGGTTGGTAAAGCAACCAGCATTTTTGGAAGCAAGGGAAATGGCAGATGTAAAAGCAAAATGTCCTCAACCTTCTGCGGCGATAATTTCAACTAACAGTTCATTTATCACCTGGCTGAAGTTGCGATTGGAGTACGTCGCAACGGGAGAATTTCAAGCACCTTCGGATACCATTCCCGACCCCCTCGCTTCTCTGGCGGCGGTGTCGTGACCGAGGGGAGCGGGGGAGTTAAAAGTCAAAAGTCAAAAGTCAAAAGTCAAAACTAGGAATCTCTTCCCTCTCGCTCTCCTCTGTTCTCCCGTTCTCCCGCTCTCTCTTTTCCTCTTATTTTTGACTTTTGACTTTTAACTTTTGACTTTTTGTAGCCCCTAGTCCCTAAACCATGAGTAAAATTGCGATCGAGCGGTGCTGTGCGGTGCTGAGTTTTGCCATAGCTGTTGCTTTCTGGGCAGGATTTGCGGTACGACCTCAAGCATTAGCCCAGGTAACGGCGACACCGCCATCTGAGAATTCGCCAGCATACAATCCGCAACCCTTGGGGACGGGTTATGCTGTTTTGGTAGATTACTTCAACCAGCCGGAAATTGCCGCCCAAGTGCAGGAAGCGTTAAAGAAAGAAGTTGGTTTGGTTTCCTACGGACAGCGACCTTACTTACTGGTATTGCATACGACCGATCAAAAAAATGCTACCAGTACATTTGAGAACTTGAGCGATCGCGGTTTTTGGGTGATGCTAGTAGATAGCAATAAGGTAACCCTCCTGAGATCGCGAGTCGAAGCAACTAAAATAAGGTAATTTCAAATTTCAGATTTTAGATCGCAAAAAGAAAAATAAAATTTGAAATCCGAAATCTTAAATTTGAAATTCAATAAGCTGGCCCAGCCAAGCAGGAAATAGTTATACCCAACGCCGAACCTACAATCACTTGAAAAGGCGTATGTCCGAGCAATTCTTTGAGACGGTCTTCATTAAAAGTGGGATGTTCTCGAAATAACTCATCAATAATTTGATTGAGGATGCGAGCTTGCTTACCGGCAGCTTGACGTACCCCAGCCGCATCGTACATAACGATAATGGCAAAAATGGTTGCCAGTGCGAAATCGGGGCTAGCCCATCCGAGTGTCTGACCCACACCTGCGGCGAGGGAAGCCACGAGGGCAGAATGGGCGCTGGGCATACCGCCAGTTTCCACCAGAACGCGGATGTTTATCTTACCGTGCTGGATCAAGTGGACGGCAAGCTTGCATATTTGTGCAATTAAACAAGAAAAAAGAGCTACCAGCAATACCCGGTTATCTAGGATCTGGCCAAAGTCGTGCATATCGATTTTGGATTGAGGATGCGAAGATGATAAGATTCTGCGATCGGCTGCGAGGACAGGTTTATTTATATTTTCCGATAAAACCTGTCCTCAGAGACTGCTAGTAAGAGCGATTGGTAATATAATCTGCGATCGCCTGTAGCGGTCGCGATTTTTCCCCAAAATGTGCCATTTCTGCCTTGGCAGCATCAACCAGTTGCTGAGCCTTTTGCTTCGATTGCTCCAATCCCCAAAGGCTAGGATAAGTTGCCTTTTTCGCTTGGAGGTCTTTCCCAGCGGTTTTGCCCAACTTTTCGCTAGATACCGTGATATCCAAAATATCATCGATAATCTGAAACGCCAGCCCGATATTCTCAGCATAGCGGGATAAGCGTTGCAAATCCGTTGAGGATACCCCGGCAATAATTCCACCGCAAACTACACACGCTTCTAACAAAGCGCCGGTTTTGTGGGTATGAATAAAGTTAAGAGTTTCCAGCGTGATATCCGCCTTTCCCTCAGATTCCAAGTCAACTACTTGCCCACCAACTAACCCAGCGGCGCTGACAGCGCGGCCCAACCGGGCAATTACCTGCAACAGCCTTTCCGGTGGGACGTTCTTAGTCTCGGCCACAACCTCAAAGGCATAGGCTAACAAGCCATCCCCGGCCAAAATTGCAATATCCTCACCGTAGACCTTATGATTGGTCAATTTACCGCGCCGATAGTCGTCATTGTCCATCGCCGGTAAATCATCGTGGATCAACGACATGGTGTGGATCATTTCCAAAGCACAGGCTGTTGGCATCGCCATTTCCAGCGTACCGCCACCCAGTTCGCAAGTGGCTAAGCATAGGATGGGACGCAGGCGCTTACCCCCGGCCATTAAGGAATAGCGCATGGCCTCATATATTTTTTCAGGATAGGTGATGGGGACGGCACGCTCCAGAGCTGCTTCCACCAAAGCCTGTCGCTGGGCTAAGTAAGCCGATAGATCAAAGGTAGGGGATTTCCCCTGCGGCGAATGCCTGTCATCCGTAGCTACCATCCCTCGATTCCTTGAGCGTGTCTGTATCCGTAATAATTCTACAGGGGATAGGCGATCGCTAATTCGTAATTCAGGAATGGGACATAGGACAGAGGGAAAGTCAAAAGTCAAAAGTCAAAAGTCAAAAAAGGGCGTCGGGAAGAGGGAAGAGGGAAGAGGAAAAATCTTAATTCCCCTGCCCCCCCGCTCCCCTGCCCCCCTGCCCCCCTGCTCCCCCGCTCCCCTGCCCCCCTGCCCCCCTGCTCCCCCGCTCCCCTGCCCCCCTGCTCCCCTGCCCCCCTGCCTCATGAACTTTTTTGGCTGTAGCTCCACACTGTATTTTGCAGTAGGATGGCAACGGTCATGGGGCCAACACCTCCCGGTACAGGCGTCAGATATGCGGCTACGCTCTTAACTTCATCAAAATTGACATCTCCTACGAGGCGAGAATTGCCGGCATCATCGGTGATGCGATTCATACCGACATCGACAACTACCGCTCCTGGCTTCACCATATCACCTGTTATCAAATTCGATCGCCCAACGGCGGCAATCAAAATATCGGCATTGCGGGTAATTGCGGCTAAGTCGTGGCTGCGAGAATGTGCGATCGTCACTGTAGCATCGGCTTCCAGCAACATCAATGCCATCGGCTTGCCTACTAAAATACTGCGTCCCACAACAACTGCTTGTTTGCCCTTCAGGTTAATCTGATATTCTGCCAAAAGGCGCATCACTCCAGCAGGTGTGCAACTTCGCAGTCCCGATTCCCCGCGCACCAAGCGCCCCAAGTTAACTGCGTGCAGTCCGTCCGCATCTTTATTGGGATCGATTTGGTGCAGCAAGGCTACGGCGTCGAGGTGGTCAGGTAGCGGCAGTTGTACTAAAATGCCATCAACCCGCTCATCTCGATTCAATGAATGAATGACCTGCTCAAGTTCTGTTTGGGTAGTTTCTGATGGGAAATGCTGCCCAAACGAGGCAATCCCCACTCTTTCGCAAGCTCGCTCTTTGTTCCGCACATAGGCGGCGCTGGCTGGGTTATCGCCAACCATTAGCACTGCTAAACCGGGCGATCTACCTATTTTACCTTGCAATTGGTGAATGCGTTGTTGCAATTCGGTTTGAATCTTTTGTGCAAGGGCTTTACCATCTAGTAATTTGGCAATTTTGGCGTCCATCAATGTTTAAGAGGCGTTCGTGTCTGAAGGCAATTCGCTCTACCAGTTTCGCAGATTTAGCTAACCTTGTGATATCTTTTAGCGGTAAAAATTCCAGAATGACGATCGAGACTATGCCTAACCTCTGGCGGCGATACGAGAGGTATGTTTGATTTTACCAACTGAAGGTAATTGGGATTGTTATTTTTTCTACGTACCATATTACCGACGTGAATTTTCGTTCGTTCCGCCAAGTACATCGCTGAAGGAAAACTATCATGAAACCAGGCAAAATTGAAATATTGAAATTAGGCGCGATCGCCATGTTACTGGGAGGAGTATTCGCTACTTTAATCGGTTTCTTTTGGACACCAAATGTTCCCGTTACCAAAATCAAAGATTTGGAAAAGCAGCGAGATAAAAAGTCTACTGTTTATATTAGGGGTAGGGTAGTTAAGCAAGTTCCTTTTTTGGGAACGCGAGCTTACGAAGTCGAAGACTCAACCGGTACTGTTTACGTGATTACTAAAGACAAATTCCCAGCACAAAATCGGGAAATTATCGTCGAAGGCAAAGTCCAGTATAAAAGTATACCTTTGGCTGGGCAGGAATTGGGCGAAATTTATATCAAAGAACAACAACGTTTATGAGTAACGAACTAGCACAAGTGGCGATCGCAATTCTATATCGCGATAACCAATTTCTCATGCAATTGCGGGATAACATTCCCAATATAGTATATCCCGGTCACTGGGCGTTTTTTGGCGGACATATCGAGCCAGGGGAAGATCCAGAAGACGCCGTAAAGCGAGAACTGCGGGAAGAAATTGGCTACGCACCATCCACGGTATCATTTTTTGCTCATTACCGCGATAGCAAAGTGTTGCGGCACGTTTTTTACGCACCGCTTACCGTGGAACTGGAAGATTTAGTGTTGGGAGAAGGTTGGGATATGGGATTATTAACGGCTGACGAAATTAGACAAGGCGAACGTTATTCAGATAAAGCAGGAGAAGTGCGACCTTTAGGTTCTCCGCATCAAAGAATTTTACTTGATTTTATCGAAAAATGTCAGGTGATGGTTTGAGACGAGGGGATTTATGCGATCGACTCTAGCATAGCGATCGCAGCACTCTATACAGGTCAGGCTGTGCTAAACTTAGGCTTGCCGATCGCACATTCTTAAGTCTTCGCAAAAATTTAGAACTGAAACTCAACCCTTGCGGTAAAGTCAATAAAGGTTCACGCGATCGCCAGCGCATCCATGAGTTATTCCGCATCTACCCCTACCAACGCCAAAGGTGCTAAATTCGATCGAGCCGACATCCCCAACGCTGATTGTCGTCTGATAGATAAAGACAAACTCAGCAAAATGTACCACCACTACGTCGAGGTGAAGGATAAATATCCTCACGCTCTGCTACTGTATCGGGTGGGAGATTTCTTTGAAACATTTTTCCAAGATGCTATCACCGTATCGCAGGAACTAGAACTCGTCCTCACCAGCAAACACGCCGGCGAAGTCGGTCGAGTACCGATGACCGGTGTACCGCACCACGCCTGGGAACGCTACACCACCCAGCTAGTAGAAAAAGGTTACGCAGTTGTGATTTGCGACCAAGTTGAAGATTCCGCCGATGCAGTAGGCTTGGTAAAGCGGGAAGTAACGCGAGTTCTCACACCCGGCACCTTGTTGGAAGAAGGAATGCTGAGTGCTAGGCGCAATAACTTTTTAGCAGCAATTGTTATTGCTGGCAATCATTGGGGTTTAGCTTACGCGGATATTTCTACAGGCGAATTTCTCACAACTCAATCAGAAAAATTAGACCATTTGACGCAAGAATTGATGCGCTTGCACCCGGCAGAAGTTTTAGTTCCTACAAACGCTCCCGATTTGGGCGCTTTGTTGCGTCCGGGAGAGAAATCGGAAAATTTACCTGAGTGTTTGCCGCCATCATTTTGTTACGCTTTTCGTCCTCAAAGTCCCTTTAGTTTGGGTGAAGCCAAAGCGCGATTGGTACAAAAATTTAAAGTAAAATCTCTGGAAGGTTTGGGTTGCGAACATCTCCCCCTCGCCGTTCGCGCCGCAGGTGGTTTGTTGCAATATTTAGAAGATACTCAAAAAAGCAATCCCGTTTCCCTGCAACCGCTACGCACTTACACCCACACAGATTATCTCATCCTCGATTACCAAAGTCGCCGCAATTTAGAAATTACCCATACAGTCCGAGATAACACATTTCACGGTTCTTTGTTGTGGGCGTTGGATAGAACCAGTACCGCAATGGGCGGACGTGCTTTGCGTCGCTGGTTGGTGCAACCTTTATTAGATATTAAAGGAATTCGCGCCAGACAAGATACTATTCAAGAATTAGTAGAAAATAGTTTGCTTCGTCAAGAATTGCGCCAGCTACTGCGGCAAATATACGATTTGGAAAGGTTGAGTACTCGCGCTGGGTGCGGTACTGCCAACGCGAGAGATTTAGTTGCTTTAGCTGCTTCTTTGGAAAAGTTACCAGAATTAGCTAATTTAGTTGCCGATGCGCGTTCTCCCTATCTGAAAGCATTGCAGAAAGTATCGCCGATATTAGAACAGTTGGCAAGTCAAATTAATGGCCATATATTAGAATCTCCTCCCATTCATCTCAAGGAAGGCGGATTGATTCGCGAAGGAGTAAATGCCCAATTAGATGAAATGCGGGTTGGTGCGGAAGACGATCGCAAATGGCTGGCCAATCTGGAAGCTACCGAGAAATCGCGCACGGGCATTTCTAATCTGAAGGTTGGCTATACCAAATCCTTTGGATATTATATCAGTATTTCGCGCTTGAAAGCAGACCAAGTTCCAGAAAATTATATCCGCAAACAAACTCTCACGAATGAGGAGCGTTACATCACTCCGGAACTGAAGGAAAGAGAAGCGAGAATTCTGACGGCGCGTGAAGATTTGAATAAGCTGGAATACGATATTTTTGTGGCTTTAAGGGCAGAAGTAGCGGCACAGGCAGAATTAATTCGCAATATTTCTCGCGCTGTTGCTGCTGCTGATGTGTTGTGCAGTTTGGCAGAGATAGCGGTGTATCAGGGTTACTGTCGTCCGAATATGGTAGCAGGGCGAGAAATTACGATTATTGATGGGCGTCATCCAGTAGTGGAACAATCTTTGCCGACAGGGTTTTTTGTGCCTAATTCGAGTTGGTTGGGAAGGGAGGAATTAACGAACCGCCAAGACGCCAAGGACGCCAAGGAAGATAATCAGGAAGAGAGACCGGATTTGATTATTTTGACTGGGCCGAATGCGAGTGGGAAGAGTTGCTATTTGCGGCAAGTTGGGTTAATTCAATTAATGGCGCAGGTGGGGAGTTTTGTACCTGCGAAATCGGCGACTTTGGGAGTGTGCGATCGCATTTTCACTCGTGTGGGTGCGGTGGACGATTTGGCGACCGGACAATCTACTTTTATGGTAGAAATGAACGAGACGGCGAATATTCTCAATCACGCTACAGATAAGTCGCTGGTATTGTTAGATGAAATTGGCAGAGGAACGGCAACTTTCGACGGACTTTCGATTGCTTGGGCGGTAGCAGAATATCTGGCAACGGAAATTCGCGCCCGCACTATTTTTGCCACTCACTATCACGAACTCAACGAGTTAGCTTCTATGTTGAGTAACGTTGCCAATTATCAAGTGACAGTGAAAGAAATGCCCGACCAAATTATCTTTTTGCACCAAGTTAAACCCGGTGGTGCGGATAAGTCTTATGGGATAGAAGCGGGGAGATTGGCGGGATTACCGGCGGTGGTGATTAATCGGGCCAAACAAGTGATGACTCAGATCGAAAAACACAGTAAAATTGCAGTAGGATTGCGGAAGGGAGTCGAGAGCGATCGCACCACTAAGCGAAAGAAAAAAGCTCCCGATGTCTCGATTTCAGAAGAAGAGTTATTGGAATAATGAGAGATATAGCAGTTTTTAGTGGGATAAACTATAGTTATGATTGAAATTGTATTTCTAGTTGAAGATGATCCCGACGGCGGTTATAACGCAAGAGCGTTAGGCGAGTCAATTTTCACTCAAGCTGACAATATAGAAATATTGCGAGAAATGGTTCGCGATGCAGTTCACTGCCATTTTCCTGATGAACAAACTCGTCCAAAAGTAATCCGCTTGCACATCGTCCGTGAGGAGGTAATTGCTTCGTGAAACTCCCGCGAGACTTATCTGGTGAAGAATTAGTTAAAGTTCTCGATCGTTTTGGATATGAACTTAGTCATCAGACAGGTAGCCACATTCGTCTGACTACTCAACTTAATGGCGAACATCATATCACAGTACCAGCCCACGATCCGATCAAAGTAGGCACGCTTAATGCCATACTGAGAGATGTTGCTAATCATGCGGGTATGAGTCGTGAAGAATTGTTCAGAGAATTATTTTCTTGAGCGCAATATCTCAAAAAGGTTGATCGGCTAGCCAAAAAATTTAAGTCCTTTTTCCTTTTCACAAATCTAAAGTTTGAACCAATTTTTCTTCTGACAATTTGTGATAATGTATCAGATTGAAAAACAACCATTGGAATACTATTTAAATCTGCAATATCCAGTTACACTTTATCCCGATCCAGAAGGGGGATATGTGGCACAAATTAAAGATTTGCCTGGATGTTTAACTCAAGGTGAAACACTGGATGAGACGATGGTTAATATTAATGAGGCGCGGGAGTTGTGGATTGAAACTGCTTATGAATCGGGCGATGATATTCCTTTACCTAGTACGGAAGAAAATTACAGTGGTAAGCTATTATTACAGATGCCAAAATCACTGCATCAGCGTTTAGCTGAAGAGGCTGAAAGAGAAAATGTTAGTTTGGATCGGTATATTGTATTTTTATTGAGTAGGGTTAGCTAATTGAGAGGATTTGAGGAGAATTTGCGATCGCACATTGCTGAAATGCTTAGGAAATACTAAACCCGAACGAAAGAGCGATCGCCAGGGGAATCGGCAAAGATTGCGCCTCGTTTGATTAGGTATTGCTTCATTTCTTCAGAAATTCCTTGGTTTTCGCTAAATCGAGCATTTTCCACATTTGCACCACTCAGGTCAGCATTAATCAGGTCAGCATTAATCAGGTTGGCATCACTCAGGTTAGCACCACTCAGGTTGGCACCACTCAGGTTGGCATCACTCAGGTTGGCATCTCTTATGTCAGCATTGCTTAAATCCGCATCACTTAACTTAGCATTGATTAGTCTGGCATTTCTCAAGTCAACATCGCTCAAGTCAGCACCACTTAAGTCTCGCCGGTAAAGCATCAGAGGGAACCATCACCACAACTGGCGGTTTGTCTGCTACAGTCTACTGTCTGAAACTGGCAAGAGATGCCAACGACAGACTCGACGAACTGGCAGAAGATTTAAACGACGACTAGAGCGCCCATCCATAAGATTTTCCATAGCATAGAGCGAAACGCTTGACAAGAAAATGCCGTTGGTTTACTATAGTTTTCGTGAACGGAAGCGGGAGCCAAATCCTGGGGGGGTTCACGAAAAACGCCAGAACCTTGACAAATAAATACTTTCAGCCTTTGGCCAAAGGAAGTAGTTGCAATTTACTTGCAATAAGCGAGCCTGAAATGAGGCAAAAAATGAGGTTCACGAAAAGTGCCTTCAGAATGCCTTGTTTGTCTGGGTTTCAGGGGCCAGTCTTTCAATCAACAGAATCCCGGCAACGGGATTGAAACCGATTTCGGTCATGGAGGGATAAATTAGCTTTAAATCTTTCAATCAACAGAATCCCGGCAACGGGATTGAAACACTTCAATTACTAATTTTTTGAATGCGAACCCTGATACCTTTCAATCAACAGAATCCCGGCAACGGGATTGAAACCTAACTGTATTGTTCCAGGTTGCTTCCCCTAAAATCTTTCAATCAACAGAATCCCGGCAACGGGATTGAAACTCCAAACTATTCTTTCCTTCTTTTTTACCTGTACAGAACTTTCAATCAACAGAATCCCGGCAACGGGATTGAAACCAGTAAATCCTCAACGCGTTCCTTTTCAGGTCAACGTGCTTTCAATCAACAGAATCCCGGCAACGGGATTGAAACGTCCGACTTTTAGTTTTACTAAAGGCAAGGAAATCTTTCAATCAACAGAATCCCGGCAACGGGATTGAAACTATTCAGGGGTTGGAAGAGGGGAGCTACGAAACGGTCTCCCTGCTTTCAATCAACAGAATCCCGGCAACGGGATTGAAACCGAGTTTGCCTGTCAAGACATTTACAAAATCCATCCGCTTTCAATCAACAGAATCCCGGCAACGGGATTGAAACCCTGCCTCAACTTCTGTTTTAGTGGAATGCTGACGGCTGATAGCTGAATGCTTACATTATCGTTTCCATTGTGCCAAAATGTACTCGTAGAAGCGTTCCGTATCGACTTTTTCCATTGCCTTAATTAAGCGTCCCCCCGGCTCAATTTTAGTGCGACCTTGGCTGAATCCACTGGTGACAATAACTGTTTCGTATTCGCGCAGTTGGTAAAATTCAGGATGTGCTAAATAAGCTGTGGCCAAAACATCCCAAAAGTAAAAATCCTGGGGAATAACTAGCGCGTAACATTGTCCTGCTAAATCGGAAAGCGGATAGCGACGCTGTTTGCCAATTCGTTGCACAAATGCTGATGTTACTGGTACGTTGTTGGTAACATCTAAAGAGCAAAGTACGATCGGTATTTTCGTTTGCCAAACTCTCTCTACAGCAATTGGGTCCCAGTAAGCATTCCATTCCGCCGAACCATCTTGTCCCGCTTCCAAAGAACGCTCTACATTACCGGAGACGTTAAGTGCGCCTCCCATCCAGATAATTTGTTTAATTTTTGCTTCAATTTCTGGAGACATCTCGATCGCACTCGCTACAGTAGTCAAAGGGCCAGTTACCAGTAGCGTGACAGGTTCTGGTGCTTGTTGAAGCGATCGCACCATAAAATCTTGACCTGATTCTGACACCTTTGGCGTTTTAATAGTCTCGTTTTCGTTCAAAATTGGCAGATGGTCAACAATAAACGAATCTCGTCGATAAAGTCGCGGGAACGGGTTGATTCCGCGCACTGTACTTTCTGCTACCGGTACATCATGACAACCCATCAAATCTAAAATTTTCCGCGTCGCACTCACAGCAGGTTCGATATAGCAGTCCGCAGGCGTCACAATCACCCCCATCGGTTGCACTTGGGTCATTGTCATCAGCAACATGACCGATAAATAGTCGTCAACGCCACCGTCGCAATCCATGAGTACGAGTTGTTTCGACATATGTAAAAACTATAGCGATCGATAGTTGAGCGAAGATAACAGGATAATTATCCGTGAGGTTGTTCGTTTGCGATCGACCTTCTTGCTTTTTTTCTCCTCTAATTCTCGATCGAGTCGTTATGAAGTATGGCTACTTGCTATTCCGGATAATAGAGGTAATATTTTACACTCTAATTTGTGCGATCGCTCCCGAAGTAGCGGATTTATTACCAGGTTTATCCAACCAGGATGGTAGCGCTCCCCAAAATGCGATCGATTTTCCCCTCAGTATTCGCGAGTTATTCGGTAGCAAAACAGCACCGGGAGCGATCGCAGTCGGGGTAGCCGAAGGCAACTTGACCCCAAGAGGATCGCCCACTTCTATTTATTTGGGACATACCGACCCAGGCAACTTTGCGACCAACAGGGGATTTTGCAGTTGGAACAAAGCCGAAGCGATATCTGTAGAAGAAGCAGATAGCCTGTGTTTGCAAGCATTGCAGTCGCAATCTGTGGCGATCGAAAATCAGCTGCTGGCGCTGGGACTGCACCCGAAGATTAACAAAAGAGCGATCGTCATGGGCACAGATTTGTGGAATCAATCCAATTCCGCCGGCCCTCAATTCCCCTTCAAATTTTCTTTAGCCCTGGAAAAAGGATTGACCGGAAGACAAGCGTATATCTGGGCGCGAGTCGAATCATTTCGCAACGCGCAACAGCAATTGGACGCCAGCGGGTTATTTGGCATTTGTCAGCGAGAGCCTTATTATCGTCAGCAACTTGACGGATTGGAACTAGATTCAGAAGAATGGCGCTGGAATTGTATAAAGTTAGACCAATTGCGACGAATAATCACAATAGAGAATGTTTTGAAATTACACCTAACTCAAAGAAAATAATGAAATCAAATATAGGATAAGAATCATCACAAAACGCGCCCCTAAAATTTACCTGTAGCTCACCCACTAGCAAGCCGCTGTCAATACATATGTTTATGCCAAAGTAAGTAACACTTACATCTGTGTAAACCAGTGTTTATTTATTTTTATATGTGGTTAAAAAAATTTCAAGCTCACTTTGCAGATACACATTTATGTTAATCTAAGCAAGGATTCAACTTGCCAAGGTGGGAACGTGTGAAAGTAGAATAAAAGTATCTCCACTAAATACTGTAAGGGCGGAGTTACACCACCATTACCAAACCGTTATCTCACCCCATCCCACAACTGCATAACCGATTTTCACCGAACGAGAGCAACTTCTTACTGTTGGTAGATTCCTGCCAACAGGCCAAATTCCGAAAATGGTTATGTTTTCTGAAAACGGTGTCAATCCGGTGATGTAAACTTAGCTTTAGGGCTGGGATCGGGTAATCAAAACTGGACAGTAAAAGCCCCCATCAGAAAAGAATATTAACAAAGGAAACAAATATGTCTTTACAAAAGTACGATTCGACACTTCCTCGCAGCATTGCAGATTTGGTTCACAGACACGGATTTAAAAGCGTGGTTAGAGAATTAGCAGCTTATTGTGAAGTGGAGTGGGTGCAAGCCGAAATCAGAAGCGAACCGGCTGACCACTGGCGGAATGTCGGTGTTACTTTAGTCACAGTAGCGGAAAATTTGCCGCAACAAGAATAAGCCGAGCGATCGATCTCTGTTTGCCAAATTGGGGAACCCAGACATCAGGGTGATTTGTGATTATCTGTGCCATTGGTTACAGATCGAATTCGCCAAAACAAAAAAGTTATTAAAATAAAGGTAAGTCTATTTGAAGCGAAAAAATAAGCCCGATCGCACTTTTTCTAATTGCGATCGCACTTAACCCACTCATACCTCCGGCTCAATCCCCGCAGCTCTTAGCTGAGCTGCCAATCGATCGGCCCGTTGACGTTCCTGTTCGGCTCGTTGGCGCTCCTGTTCAGTCCGCTGACGTTCCTGTTCGGCCAACTCGAAACCCCATAACAAAAGATCTCCCTGTTCATCCCACCAGCGTAACCAAAAACCTGTCCGGTTTTCTCGGCTTCCTTGCCATACCCCCAGAAACAAACCCATTTCAGCAATCCAATAACGATTATTTACATCCGCTTCGCGTACCTGATACTGTCCGGAACTATCCAGTTGATAAACTTCCAAAACCCCAGTTTCGGGAGTGAAAATTACATAGTTAGGAACGCACAAAACTTGCTCGTAAAAAAACCACTTACCAGGTGGATAAGTTGGCTTCGTAGAATACTCGCTACCCTCAGTATCCGAGATAAACTCCATCACGATAACAGGAATCTCCCCCTGAAGTTGGGGAGTATAGCTGCGCCTAACTTCAGCTCGCGAAACGCTAATCGTGGGAACATAACCCCAATCCGGGGCTTTTACCACAATTTTGTCATTGACTGTCGCACAAATTCCGTAATTTGTGAAAGTTAAAGCATTGGCAGATAGCCTACCGGCAAGTTGCAAACTTTCTGTCAATGCAGCAGCAAGAGGAGGTTGATTGATGTTGTCCACAGGCTCGTCATCTAATCCGAAATCATCGGGGAGTTTTTCCCAGGTTATTTGATAAGGAGCGGTACGAATTAACATGATTTTTCTTCCTGTTTATGATGTTATAGCAAACCGTTCAATTGTGATAAGTCAGAGTTTATTTATCCTAAGTTGCCAACACCTCAATTTTAATCTGAGACAGGTATTATTACCGTTCGCTATTTCTTTTCCAAAGGGCCACGAGTTACGCCCAACTGATTTTGCAACTTTAATTCTCGCCAAAGTTGAGAACCTGTAATCTCTCCTTGTAGCAGTTGCCGATAGCGTTGAATTGTCTGAATTACCTGGTTAGCCGTTTCATTGACAAATTCAATTCGGAAGTTGCTAACCCCCAATTCTATCAGACGTTGGACATATTCTGCACCAGTTTGAGCGGTGCCATTAAACACAGTATTGCGACAACCGGCATCAGCTTGCAAGATATGTTCTGTACCGACGCGATCGCGCAATTTCACCTCATATTTTTCGCAAGGACGCCCGCAATTAGTATAGTCGGTTCCAGCCGATAAAAATGCACAAAAAACACAATGTTCCATGTGAAACATCGGCATATGCTGATGAATTGTTACCTCAAACCAATGACGCGGACAATTAACGAGCAAATCTTCGAGTTGGGTAATATTCAAATCGTAAGATGCGGTGAGCCTTGCCAGTTTATATTGCTGTTTAAAATAGTCAGCCGTGAGAGGATTGGCAACATTGAGAGAGAAATCTCCAATACAGGGATATTCCCCAAAAAACTGGAGTTGATCGTAGTTTCGCACGAGATAACCATCCGCATCGCAGTCGCGAACTTGCTGCAAAATATAATTTTCCCCTGGTTTAGTAATTCGCGGTGGTGCAACCCAGATAGTTTGATTGGGAACGCACTTATTTCGACGAACTAACTGTACAGCTTCTCGATAAGCACGCGGGTCTTCAAATTCACAGTAAATTGTTTGAATTCTCTCTTGAAGTGCCGCTTGCAGTTGTGTGAGATTTCGCACTAAAACAATTAAAGTGGGAGAAGCTGACGGTGCTGGTTCTTGGGCTGGTAGCAAATCGGAAAAAGAAACATTTGAGTGCAATTGCCAGCGTTTTGGTTGCGATCGCAATTCCTCCAATTCTGTCACAATCTCCCGTCGCATCCGATTCAACTCACTGACGGGCAACATCGATGCAAATGTCAGGTTATTTGTCAATACTCCCAAACAAAAAGGTGTGTTACCGAGACGACCGAACTGTTCTTGCAAACGCTCTGCTGTTAGGGGTTTAGTGTGTGCTTCCACTAGAGGTATGGCAGATTCCACCTGTACGATATGACCCAGTTCATCGCGAGCGATCGCAATTAGAGGTTGACCGACTTCGCCATATATTTCCAAATCGATCGAACGCTGAAATTGCGGAGTATCGCCAGCAAAACTCTGACGCAATTGGCGATCGAGTTTCGGATCGCTAGTTTTCCAAATTTTATCGCCCACATGAACTCGTCGCCAATTCAAATCACCCCGCCCAAAAGTCAGCACCGCATCTTCACCCCGCAGTTCCACCCCATAAACGCGACCGCCTTCTTCCTGCGCTGACGGACGACCGCAGTCAAAAACGACACCATCACCCGGTTCGATCGGCGCTTCCAGTCGCACGATTACCTGTTCGTTGCGGATGCGGGTAACTTCACCCAGGTAAACTCCCCGCTTTTTGCCAAAACGCGCATGAACGAGTTCTTGATTGTTAATTCCGCGAAACCATCCTGTATGGAGTCCGCGAGAAAAAGCCATTTCTAAGTTGTAGCGTTCGGGATTACCCCACCCCCCACCCCTCCCCGCCACGGGGAGGGGAGTTTGAGTTTCGCTTTTTCTGGTAGGGAAGGGGGTGAGGGGGTGAGGTTCTTGTAACTCCGCCATTATGCGATCGAGTGCTTCTCGATAAACGCGAGTAACATTAGCAACATACTCCGGCGTTTTCAAACGACCTTCGATTTTCAGAGAACTTACACCTGTCTTTACCAACTCTGGCAAAACTTCCAATCCTGCTAAATCTTGAGGACTGAGAAGATATTTTCTATCTCCCAAATCTACCGTTTTGCCATCAGCAATTAACTCGTAAGTCATCCGACAAGCTTGGGCGCATTCCCCCCGATTTGCAGAACGTCCCCCCAGCGCTTCACTCGTCAAACACTGACCGGAATAAGCAACACACAAAGCACCGTGAACAAACACTTCCAGAGGTAAAGATGCCTCTTTTTTCGCAATTTGCTGCTGAATTTTGTTAATTTCTTTAAGAGAGCATTCGCGAGCGAGTACCACTAACTGACAACCGAGAGATTTAGCAAATTCTACCCCCGCCGGACTCGTGACAGTCATCTGCGTAGAAGCATGAATGGGAAAATCGGGAGAAAGATGACGAATGAGGCGACAAATTCCCACATCCTGCACAATTACCGCATCTACTCCCGCTGCAATAATTGTGCGGAGATACTGTTGTGCTTCTGCTAGTTCTTTAGGAAAAATCAGCGTATTAAGAGTGACGTAACCTTTCACACCCCGACGGTGCAAAAATTCCATCAATTTGGGTAAATCTGCTTCGGTAAAATTTTGCGCCCGCATCCGCGCATTAAACCGATCTAACCCGAAATAAATGGCATCTGCGCCGTTTTCGACAGCAGCTTTAGCACAATCCCAATTACCCGCTGGGGCGAGTAGTTCTGGACGTTTAAAGGTGAGTGATGTAGGTGATGGGGTTTGTGTGCGATCGGCTTTCATTGGCTTTGTGCCAGCTTAGATGGCATTATCTAACAGTTAGGAGTTCTTTGGCTATCATAGCTCGATCGGATCTGTTTGGATTGTGTAAGCTTACAAATGTAGATATTTGAGAGAAAAGATTATTCCTACCGATGAACATATTCAGTTGCGATCGCTACAGGTAACATTACTCAAATCGATCGCACTCTTCAACCCAATTCCTCAGCATCAGCAGCATCGCCCTCTGACTCAACAACTGCAAATTTTACCTTATTATACAAATCCACCAACGCAATTTGAAAAGAAACTGAAGTCAGAGCGATCGCTTCATCTTCCTCATCATATTCATAAAACGACCATCGCTTTTTCCCTGCTTTAGAAAACTGCTCGACACGAATCTTGTTTTGGTCAATTAAAAGGTATTCTTGCAAGGTTTCGATTGTCCGGTAAGCCTCAAATTTCTTTTCGCGATCGTATCCCTTGGTCGATGGCGATAAAACTTCTACAATAACTTGGGGATTGACAAGAATATCTGTACGGTTGTTGAAATACTCCGGTTCACCCGCCACAATCATTACGTCTGGATAGGTATACATCCGCCTTTTGGGTATCCACAGACGCATATCACCTGTGAAAGCTTCGTAATCCTGCTGTCTGAAAGCAAAGTTCAAAGCAGCGTAGAAATTGCCTGATAGCCGATTGTGATTTGCAGATCCACCCGCCATAGGAATGATTTCTCCTTCAATATATTCGCTTTTGGTGTCAGCAGCCTCTTCCAGTTCCAAATATTCCTCTGGCGTGTAGTATTGCTGTTCTGTTATTTGCATAGTTTTGTAGGAATGCGATCGCACTCAAATAATTTTACTAAATCCTTACTCAACAGTTTAGCGCGTTTAGTCGCCGAGCGATGAATGGCGACTAAATTAGTTCAAACCGATCGCCCTTTTTAATTAAGCAAAATTAGGCGATCGCATTCTCGATAAATTAATGCAGATTTCAGTTACTATTGTCTGGAGGTAAAGTCAGGATATCGACACCTGAATCAGTCACAACCACCGTATGCTCAAATTGGGCAGAAAGTTTTCGATCCTTCGTCACAGCAGTCCAACCATCTTTAAGGATTTCAACTTCCCACGAACCCTCATTAATCATCGGTTCGATCGTAAAAACCATACCCGGTTTCAAACGCAAACCTGTCCCCCGCGTACCGTAATGGAGAATTTCAGGTGCAGTATGAAAAATGCGGTGAACCCCATGTCCGGCAAAATCTCTCACCACAGAAAAGCCTTGAGCTTCTGCGTATTCTTGAATAGCAGCACCGATATCGCCGACACGCGCCCCCGGTTTGACTTCTGCAATACCTCGCATCATACTCTCTTGCGTCACCTCCACCAACTTTTGCGCTTTCGGTGAAGGCGTACCGACAAAGAAAGTTTTGGAAGTATCGCCGTGATAGCCGTCAACGAGAGGCGTCACATCTATATTAATGATGTCGCCCTCTTTGAGAATTTGCTTGGCGTTAGGAATGCCGTGGCATACTACTTCATTAATGCTGGTGCAGATAGATTTGGGAAATCCCCTGTAGCCAAGGGGGGCACTTTTGGCCCCACGAGCCTTAGTCCAGCGTTCTGCCTCATCATTGATTTGTAGCGTGCTTACCCCCGGTTTTACCATCGGTTCGAGAAAATTGAGGAGTTCGGCAGCGAATTGGCCAGCCTGACGCATTTTTTCGATCTCCCGGCTGGATAAAAGCTCGATCGTCTCGCGTTTCATGCTATTTTTTCCTTAATTTGAGTTTTTTCAGTAGAGTTACCTCTACATCAGCTAGCTTTATTGGAACTCGTCTCTTCGCTTGGGACGTAGCGCAACAGGTCAGAAGGCTGGCAATTGAGTACTATACAAAGCTTTTCTAGCGTAGTACGGTCTAGACGGGGAGGCATCTCGTAGCTGTTTTTCAGTTTATTCACAGTGACGTGGTGAAGACCAGCCCGACGCGCCACTTCTCGGTAGTCCATTTCTCGGTCTGCCATAACAGCAGCCAAGCGCCATTTGATGACCATTGGGTTGTGTGCGTATCTTAGTTGAAATTAATTAAGATTTAGCTTAACATGAAATTTGTTAGTCAAAACTGCTAACAAAGTAATTATATCCCCAAAAATAACAGGCGATCGCACGATTGGGAAGTGCGATCGCATCGTGTCGTCGTTTCTAACTTATCTCAAGTTGACACTCCTGGGTCTAAAGACACGAGGATTCTTGCTTCATAGGGTAGAAAATGAATTTACCCGAAGCCAAGCATCTTCACCGTTTGCCCAACGGCTGCGAGTCCTCGAATGAGAACTACTTGAGCGGCTGCAACATCTCTATCAGTTGTATAGCCACAATTTGAACAAACATGAGTACGTTCTGAAAGTTCTTTCTTGCCTGTCTCAACAACACAACTGGGGCAAATCTGGCTAGTTTTACGGCTGTCTACTTTTTGAAAATAGACATAACCCCAGTTTTTTCGGTAGGAAAATCCGTACCTACCGTTCGGTTGGCCTCCGCGAACACCATCGCTTGCCTCTGTTACATTAGTTTGTAGAAAGCTAAAAAACTCTACAAATTGGCTGTTAATACTATGAATAATCTCTCAAACCGATCTTCAGAATTCTTTGGCAACCAAAGTGAAGGCAGCAACTTGCTGTGGCAATATGTCCAATCTCTCAATCCAGAGACGATCGCCCACCTCTCCAAACCATCTCCGGAAGCAGTTCAGGTAATGGAACGCAACCTTGTCGGAATGCTAGGAGGCTTACCTCACGAACACTTCGACGTAACAATCACCACAACGCGGGAAAATCTCGGTCGGCTTTTGGCTTCTGCAATGATGAGCGGCTACTTTCTTCACAATGCCGAACAACGTATGGGATTTGAAAAATATTTGCAAGCAGTAGAAAGCAACGAGAACGGAAACTAACATTTCAGACGTTAGGGTGATTCAGTCAAAAGAGAGCAACAAAAACTACCAAAGCGAGTAGGTAGCTCAACAATATCTTCTGTCTTCAAACCACTCCTCGCAAGTCACTTGCTGAACACCTTTCAACCCCAAGCTTTCTAAATGGGATATCCATTCATCGGCAGAGTCTTCGATACTAAGAGCGCCCAGCACCCTTGCCACATCAGCCACCTCTGGAAGGGTTGATAGTTTATATCCTTGCCAATCCGCCTCTAGACGCAGCCAATCGGGTACAGTGCGCTCATCAAAGTGAATAGAGGTTTGGTAATCTGCCCTGAAACAGTACATTTGACACTTGGACATGGTTCGCCAGTTTTTCAACATTGGCTACTAATATTAGCGTAGCGTGTTTGCAGTGGCAATCTAGAGACATTGCACATCCCATAATCCATTAATTAGTGCAGCAGGAAACACCTGCAAGACAAGAAAGCTTAACTAAATCCTTCTTTCTGGCTTGCCCCATTAACTTAGTGGCATCTGAAGCTGGTAAGGGACGACTGAAAAAGTATCCCTGCATATGTTGGCATTCAAGAGTGTGTAAAAGCTCTTTCAATTGTTCTGTTTCGACTCCTTCTGCTACTACTTTGAGATTGAGCCCTTGCCCCAAAGCAATAATCGCCGTAATGATAGCGACATCATTGGGGTTTGTGATTAAATCCCTTACAAAAGATTGGTCAATTTTTAACGTGTGAAATGGGAATTTTTTGAGATACCCCAAGGAAGAGTATCCCGTACCAAAATCATCCATTGCTATCCCCACTCCCATGCGATCGAATTCCATCAAAATTGCACGGGTTAAGTCAGCATTCTGCATCGCAATGCTTTCAGTAATTTCTAATTCTAAAAACTGCGGAGATAAACCTGTATCGGACAAAATTTGCGCTACCATTTCTACCAAATTTGGTTGCTGAAATTGTCGGGCTGAAAGGTTGACTCCCATCCGGATAGGCGGTAAACCAGCATCTTGCCAAGCTTTATTTTGCCTACAGGCAGTTCTTAAAACCCATTCGCCAATAGGTACGATCAGCCCAGTTTCCTCTGCGAGGGGAATAAATGTGGCAGGGGAGATAAACCCAAGAGTGGGGTGTTGCCAGCGGATCAGGGCTTCCATTTGGATGATTTCCCCTGCGATCGTATTAACTTGAGGTTGGTAATAGACGACAAATTCTCCCCGTTCTAAGGCGCGGTGCAGACTATTTTCGATAATTAACAATTCAGAAGTTCTGGAATTGATTGCCGGAGTATAAATGCAGTAAGTATTGCGCCCTTGCTCTTTCGCACGGCATAGTGCGACATCAGCATTTTTGATCAGTGTTTCCGCATCTTCACCGTCATTAGGATAAAAGGCTATGCCGATACTGCTGCTTATGTGCAATTGATGACCGTTGATATAAAAGGTTGGTTTTAAGGCTGCCAAAATTCTTTGGGCGATTTTCACAGCATCTTCTACATACCTTATTTGGGGTAATAGCAGGGTAAATTCATCACCTTCCCAACGGGCAATGGTATCGCATTGTCGCAGACAGCCGCTTAGCCTATGTGCCACTTCTTGTAATAAGCGATCGCCCATCGCATGACCCAAGGTATCGTTGATAGCCTTAAAGCGATCTAGATCTAGAAACATCACAGCCAACATATCTCCCGTGCGATGGGAAGCTGCTAAGGATACCGAAAGGCGATCGTTGAATAGCATCCGATTGGGTAACGCTGTCAGGAGATCGTGGGTGGCTTGATAGCGAATTTTTTCTTCTGCCTCTAGGTGAAGAGTAACATCGCGGAATCTAAATACTCTGCCCACTATGTTTTTGCCGACAATCTGCGGTTGCGAATAGCGCTCGAAAATTCGACCATCTTTAAATTTTATGAAGTCCCTAGATTCTGCTGTCGCTGGCGCGTACAATTCTCTAATTTTTTCAACAAAATTTTCGGTTTTTGCTAGTTGATTTGTCATATAAGCTAGCAGTTGCTCGTCGAGAAAGGAGCCGATCGCAGATGTGGGTATTTGCCACATTTCGATAAACTTCTGATTATAACTGATTATTTTTCCGCGTTCATCTACTGCGATAATAGCATCCGCAGTAGATTCGAGTGTGGTGTAAAGTAGAGATAGGGATTTTTCTAATTCCTGTGCGGTTCGCTGGTGTTCCGCAATCTCTCTTTGCAGTTGGTCGTTGGCACTTTTTAAGGAGGCTGTCTGCTGCAAAACTTCGATTTCTAATTCTGCTTTTGTTTTTTTTAGATCTGACTGGGCTATTGAACCCTCTAGCGTGTGGGAAATTGCCGTTGCTACTGCACGCAAAAAGTTTACTTCGGAGGAATTCCATGTGCGTGCTTCGACACAGCGATCGCAAACGATAAATCCCAACAAATTAGTATTGACAATAATCGGCAAAACGAGTAAAGAAAGGATGTTTAGATCTTCTAGAAACAGACGTTCTGAATCTGGAAATTCTGTGACTGCACCTACAATAATTTCGCCCTCTGCTAACAAATGCGCCCATCGAGGAAAAAAGTCTTCATCAGAAAGGTTTTGAAGTATAGGACGATCGATTTTTAGCCCCAGACTGGGGTAGCACCACTCAGCACGCTGGCGCATCCGCAGACAGCCCTTGACATTGCGATCGTTCTCGAATAGGTAAATGTGGCTGGCACCGGAAGCTTGTCCCAAGAGTTCTAAAATTTGTACATAAAAGTTGATGTTGTCGTCAAAAGCCGATAATCTGCGTTCTACTTCTAGCAAAGCCGCGAGGTAGCGATCGCGCTTTGCCACTGCTTCTCTACCAGTATGGAATAGCAGCCACAGACCGACCACAGACGCTAGACAAGCGATTGCGGATAATGCCACGAATTTTGGATCGTAGCGTCCAACTGCATCGATTTGCTTTGCAGGCATACACCCATAACATATGGTAGCAATCGCTACACTCATACCAATGAAGCCAAAGCACAACTTATGCCAACTTTTCTCGTTGAAGCCGGTCACTCTTAACGCAGATACTGATGCCACAATTGCTACTACCATCAAGACAAAGACGATTTTAGGGTCGTTGGCGATCGACATTGGTAATTGGTAAGATCCCCCAGCAACGAAGTGCATAGACCAAATGCCGATTAAAAGAGCGATCGCACCAGCCAGCCACATCTGACGGGCAAGCGCTACCGCTACCGTTAGTTGAAAAGACCGTTCTACTGCTGTATAAGAGGCAACAATTGCAATGAGAGTCGAAAGGAATACCAAGCGGATGTCATAAATGCTTAGCAGAGCTATACCTATGTTTGTCATGTTATAAGTTTTTCTATCGCTATTATTTATTTTTGTTTAAGGATGCTCTTTCGTTTCATTTAGCTATGAAAAGTTTTTAATAGAAATGTAAAGTTTTTGCACAAAGGGGGATAAGCAGTGTTGATAACCTGTAGAAAAAGGCTGAGTGAGAACTCGCTAACGACGATAAAGTCGGTAGAACGAGCATAAACTAATCAGTCTTAGTCGTCAGATGCCGAAAAACATCATTGACTATCTCGATCCGAGATATAACCAGCAAAATGCCCTGATGGAAAAGGGAAATAAAATAAGACTCGCTCTCTAGTTTTCTGAGAGAGGGGTTTGTCAGTGGGGGGTATCGAAACGACAAAAGTCGTCAGAAATTACTAAATTCGCTGATAAGCCTTATAGACTTTAGTTTTGTAACCTCGAACACCATTAGCGACCACACCCAAGACAGCAGCACCCGCGATATTTAATCCATCTAGCGCTTTGATAGCCATGAAGCGGTCTGTCTTTTCCAGCCCGATCACCATTACAAGCCCATCGGTATAGGCAGCTAAAAGATTAGCGTCTGCCAAACCGACCACAGGCGGAGTATCATAAATAACCAAATCGAAAAAGGCTTGAAATTGCTCCATTAAATGGCGCATCTTTTCAGAAGAAAGTTCTTTAATTGGGTCTGGCGGAATTGAGCCAGCAGTCAGCACAAACAGATTTTCCTGAGAAGGCGATCGCTGGATTACCTCATTCAATCCTATATCTGTAGAAATTACTTCGCTCAGTCCTCGCACGTTCGGTAAACCCAACTTTTTGTGAATCTTGGGACGGCGCAAATCCGCGTCCACCAGCAATACCCGCTGACCGATCGCAGCTGCTGTCTGGGCCAAGTATACCGCAACCGTAGATTTACCATCTCCAGGTGTAGCAGAACCGATTACTAAAGATTGGATCGGTTTATCGGGACTCAGCAAACGAATATTGGTATACAGAGAGCGGAATGCTTCTAATAAAGGAGAAGAAATATACCCTTGCGGTTTAGCATTTTTAGAAATGACAAGATACTTACCAGCCTGTTTGCTTAAATCAACTAGGATTGGTATGCGAGCGAGTTTTCCGGAATTTTTGGAAAAGCTTTTTGCTTCTTTTGCAAAAGGAACTATTCCCAGTACTGGTAGTTTAGTTTCCTCTTCAACATCTTCCGGACTGTGGAAAACATTATTAAAAATTTCTACAACAACAGCAGAGCCGATCCCTAATACCAATCCCAAAACTGCCCCTAAAATGTAGTTTTTCTTATTTAGAGGAGCCGCTTGCGGATTGCCATCTTTATCCCGAGGTATTTCAGGAGGAGTAATTAATTCCCAAGGTAATTCTTGTTGAGCAGAATCTATCCGTAGCGCATCTAACTTAGTTAAAAGCTTGTTTAAAGCATCAGTAGCAACTTCCAATTCGCTATTTAATTCCGCATATTTACGTGCCACTGCTGGAAACTCTCTCATTTGTTTTTTTATATTATTTTCGGCTTGCATAATGATTTGATTGCTAGCCTCTAGTTCTTGGATTTTACCAGCAGTTTTCTCCAAAATAGTTTCCGCTTCTTTACGGGAAATTTTAATTAAATCCTGCTGCTTTTCCCGGAGTGCGATTAAGCTTGGGTGCTTCTCACCCCATCGAGCTGACTTTTCCGCAATTTCGGTGTTGAGATCGTGAATCTGTAATAGTAATCGCGTATAAGCGGCCTCGTCCTCACTCAGCAGCGCCTCAATATTTCCTTCATCAAACAGTTTTTTATGGGTAGTGTAGTTGACTCGTGATTGAGCTAGTTCTGCTTGAATATCTACTCGTTTTTTTTCAAGCGCAAGGGCGTGTTCGGTCAAGGTTTGGCTCACTTTCCCGGGTTCGATTAAGTTTGATTGTTGCCGCAGTTTTTGCAGTTCTTCTTGCAGCGTATTCACTCTCTCTTCGCGTTCTGGCAGTTGAGCTTGAATAAACTCAATACCCTGACGTAGCTTTGTCTGACGATCTTTCAGACTGTACTTTAAATAAGCTTCTGCTAATTTATCTAATACAAATTGTACTTTTTCTGGATTTTTATCTTTGTAACTTACACTTAAGAGCCTCGTGCCTGACTTTTCCTTCATAGGCCGCTCTATTGTTAACTGTTCCATCAGTGTATCGTAATCAACGCCGGGATACTTTTCTTTGATTTTTTCTATGATTGGAACCATCAATTTCGGGCTTCGCAAAACGCGAATTTGTGTTTCGTAATCCAAAGTAAAATCTTCTATTGTTAATCTATTTTGTTCGCCTACAGTTTGCGACAGTAATGATACTAACTTATTTTCCGAGGTCGTTACAGGCTCAACTAAAAGCACAAATCTACCTTCATAACTTTTAGGCTGATCCTTGAGTTTGTAAGCGATCGCACCAGTTACTACCAGCGCTACTGTAGCGATTAAAATAATCCTTCGTCGCCCAGCCGCAAATATTTTACTCAGATCCTTGAGCAATTTCTCTTCGTCGCTTTTTTCCGACTCGGTTTTGTATTTACCCGGCAATGATTGCGGCAGATTGCCATTTTTTTTTGTCCAGGATTGATAGTATGGTTCGGTATCCATTTTGTTCCTATGTATTTTCGATCGCTAATATTGCCAAAAAGTTTGTATTGATTTTTAATCCTCTAGCACGCGAACATATCATAGCGTAAACCTGATTGCGTTAGCTGCTTTACAAGCGTCTAAAAATCTCTAAGATTGTCAGCGGAATATTGAATAATTGGTTACCCCTAGTGGCTGGGGTTAAAACAGTATCTACCGTGTCAGCGATGCGTGCTATACCAGAGCGCCTTACGACAATAACGTCGTTATTGCGAAGTTGGGGATTAGTTTGCTCGTTAATTCCTTGGGACATATCCACACGCACCGATCGTCGAGACACACTACCATTACTGTTGAGGCGAATTAGTTCAACTGTATCTCGATGAGCGCGAGCGTTGTTGAATCCTCCCGCTACCAACAAAGCCTGATTCAAGGTAGTGTTGGGGGCTACCCTTAAGCTCCCTGGTGTTTTCACTTCTCCGATCACAGTCACTTGAATATTAGCAGGAGCAAAACTAGCCGTAGCGAGTTGTTCTGCCTCTGCTGGGTTGACATCGGTAGCTGTGGGAACAACGATCGTATCACCATCTTGCAATACCGCATTTTGTCGCAAATCTCCTGTCTGTAAGAGTTGCCAGAGGTTCAGGCTAATTATTTGTTGCGTACCCGCTCTAGTAGCGCGGCGTAGCTCGATCGAGCGAATATCAGCTAAAGATGTAATTCCCCCAGCCAGCTCAATAGCCCTGATGACGGTTGGCAAGCCCAGATTTCTTGGCTCAGCAGCTGTGCCTCCTCCCACTACAACGTAGCTCCCCGGTCGAAAAACTTCCCCCACCACAGCTACAGTGCGTGCTTTTTCCGGATCTCCGATTAAACCCGCAGATGCGATCAGCCTTGTTTCTCCTACACTCAGGTTAGCCGCAGTCGGAACAAAAATCGTGTCTCCATCTCGCAAAATGGCGTCTTGACCCCGATCGCCTGCCTGTAAAAATTTCCAAAAATCGATATCGATCGTTCTGTCTCGACCAGATGTTTGCGGACGACGCAGCTGGATGCGACGGATATCAGCCGTTAGCGTAAATCCCCCAGCTAGCTTGATTGCTTGGATGGCCGTGGGGTATTGCACCCCAGACTGGTATCCTTGTCCTTGCGTCAAAGTAATGGAATAGGAACCCGGGTTATTCACTTCTCCAGAAACTAAAACATTTACAGGCCGAGCAGACAAAAGCGTTACCGTCACCACCGGACGTTTCAAGTAGGGAGCGTATCGACGCTCGATCGCCCGAGAAGCTTGTTCTGTCGTCAAACCCTGGATCGAGATCCCACCAATCAATGGCAGCGTTATGAGGCCACCTAACGGGACTTGTAATTCTCCGCCGAGTTGAGGTTCCTCGAACACATCAATCCGAATCCGATCTCCTCCCCCTAATGTATAGTTTGCTTCGGCTTGTACAACGCTGGCCGTCGGTCGGGGTGCCACAGACCTTTGTCCCCTTGGCCGCTGCGCTTGGCTGGGATAGGTAACAGCGATGGTTATTGACGCTAACAGGGTCATAGCTGTAAGGGGATAAATTAGTTGTTTGTAACAAAACATAACAAACATATCCGACCTATACACCAAATATTCTTCTTCTAAACTTAACGCAGGAGCAATGTGGTTGCTCTAGCCTGACTGGAAAACTCTTTACCTTAATGGCTAGAGTGAGTGGAACGACTTCTACTACTGGAAGTCGATCTACCGAGCCAGTAGATATTTATGCTGTTGCACGGCAGGAATTCTTAAAGTATGCTGAATCAAAACTCGGTAAGTTTCTGGGGTAAGTTCGAGTGAACCACGTACCCTTAGCAATTTTGATCGCTTGTTACAACAGACGCGACCAAACTTTAAAATGTCTCCAAGCGCTTTACGAGCAAAATGTCAGTTGTGACGTATACCTCGTAGATGATGCTAGTTCTGATGGTACATCGGATGCAGTCAGAGCAAACTATCCGACAGTCAAACTGATTCAAGGCAAGGGCAACTTGTTTTGGGGTGGCGGAATGCGATTGGCATTTTCCGAAGCTCTTAAGGTTGGTTATGACTATTATCTTTGGCTAAACGACGATACGACGCTCGAACCTGACGCGATCGCCAAACTACTTGATACCCACCATAAACTTGCATCTCAAGGTTATCCCAATTCGATCGTGGTCGGATCGACGCGAGATCCCGTCACTAAAAAGCCTACTTACGGTGGTCAGGTACGTTACAACCGTTGGCGTCGTCTCAAATTTAAATTGGTAGAACCGGGTGAGCAACCCCAGCAATGCCAAACAATGAACGGTAACAGCGTGTTAATCCCAGCTGCTGTAGCTGAAAAAGTTGGTAATATAGATGATGCTTTCCCCCACCAACTAGGAGATTACGATTACGGACTCAGGGCGCGTCAAAAGGGGTGTTTGGTGTGGATAGCACCAGGTTATATAGGTACTTGTTCTAGAAACTCCTATAGCGGCAGTTGGAAAGATTCAAACCAACCTTTGGCTAAGCGTTTGGAAAAAGTGTTTAGTTTGAAGGGTATGGAGCCAAGGGAATGGAAAATATATACTAAGAGACATGGCGGAATCTTTTGGTATCTTTATTGGATATTTCCTTACCTACGAGTAATTATTTCATCAGTGTTCAAACAAATGGACTATTCTTCAACAGAACTTTAATAGTTTGACAAGTTACTCATCGAAAAGAAATATGCTTCTGGTTTGACCATCGCAGTTATTGTCAAAAATAATCAACAATCAACCATGCACAATCAACAAAAAAGATTAGGCTATATTTCAGCAGCCCCCAGAGTATCAACTAGACTGGATGCAGAAATGGGAGGACCGCGATCGCACGTTATGGGTATCATCAAAGGATTTCAAGCCCAAGGTTGGGAAGTCAAACAATTCATCGTGGGCGATCGCTTACCCTCAACTATATCCGGCAAAGGTTCAGAAGCTCAGTTGACCCAAAGCCAGTTTAAAACATTCCTAGCCGACTTAGCGAGGATGGCAATGGGAGCGCTCAATGCAAATGAAGCTTGGCGGGAACTAGGCGATCGAGTAGATTGGGTGTACGAACGTTTTGCGGCATTTCAATCTTTGGGGTGGATATTTCGGGAAACATAATATTCCCTGGATACTAGAAACAAATGCCCCCCTATTTTCAGAATCGAAACAGCAAAGAAAAACAATTGTACTGAGCAAAATAGCTCGATATCTCGAATTACGAGCTTACCAACAGTGTAATGTTTTAGTGTGTATTAGCTCCGATCTCAAACAAATTATCGTGCGCGAGATGGGCATTTCACCATCAAAAATCATAGTAATACCTAACGGCGTAGATGTGGAAATATTCGATCCAGCCCGATATCAGCCCAAGCGTTTATTTCCAAATTTTACTATCGGTTATGTAGGTAGCTTGTACGCTTGGCAAGGGTTAAACTTTTTGTTAGAAGCGATCGCCGATCTGCGAACAGAAGGGTTAGATTTATCGCTGCTCGTCGTTGGAGATGGCCCCATGCAAAAAACTTGCCAGGAACTTGTTCACCGACTAAATATAGCTCCTCACGTAGCATTTGTAGACCGCATACCCGCATCGGAAGTACCAGCTTATATAGCTGGCTTTGATGTGGGATATTGCGGGCAAGTTGAGCTAGAAACGGGCAAAATATATTTCTCACCCCTGAAGCTTTACGAATATATGGCGATGGGAAAACCAGTTATAGCATCTGCCTTTGAGGATACAATCAGAGTAATCCGAGATGGAGAAACTGGATTTCTATTTCAAGCCGGAAATTTGCCTCAATTAAAACAAGCAATATCAAAAGCATATCGGGAACGAGAGCATTTGGTAACACGAGGACGACTAGCACGGGAACAAATCGTCACCAATCACAGTTGGAACGTCAGAGTACAATTGATGATTGCAGAAGTCGATCGCATCTTAAAGGCAAGCAAGCAGTGATGAACAAAAAATCCTATCGCCTAGTTGGAATATGGATAAATGCACTATCTATTTCCGATCTGAATGCACTAATTGCTGAAGCAGTTAGCAGCAAGCAACGTTGGATTATTGCTAACCACAATTTCCACAGCATTCATATTTATCACCGCGATGCCAAAATGCGTGCTTTTTACGCTTTAGCAGATTACATTCATGCAGATAGTATGCCCCTTGTTTTCTTGGCAAAGCTGTTAGGTTATCCTTTCCAACGAGAACACCGCGTTACTTATGCAGATTGGACGCCTCGCTTGATCGAAGAAGCAGCGCAACAAAATTGGCGCGTGTTTTATTTAGGATCTAAACCGGGAGTAGCTGAACGAGGAGCTATAATTTTACAACAAAAGTTTCCCAACTTGCAAATTGCCACAGCAGACGGCTACTTTGATACTCGTCCCGATAGTCAGGAGAACAAAAATTTATTGGCAAAAATTAATAATTTTCAGCCTCATGTTCTCATGGTAGGTATGAGTATGCCCAGGCAAGAACACTGGGTATTGGATAATATAGAGGGTTTATCTACAAATGCTATTTTGACTGCTGGTGCCGCAATAGATTATATTGCAGGTGAAGTTCCAACACCTCCCAGGTGGGCTGGCAGATGGGGGTTAGAGTGGTTATCGCGCCTAATTGCAGAGCCAAATCGACTTTGGCATCGCTATTTAGTAGAACCTTGGTTTGTTTTAGCATTGTTTATCATCGAAAGATTTAAAAAGGGGAATTAGAGAATTACTATGACTGGCATGGCATTGTCCAAATCAAAAATGATCGAATTCCGTACTCAGCTAGTTGCGATTCACCGAAAATTAAGCTGGAACAAGGAATGGCCTCCCCAAAGCACAATTAATTTAGAAGATTTACCAACTGCTCGTCAAATATTCGAGCCTGAAAATTTAATTGTACCGGAAGCAAAATTAATTTCTAGCAATTCAGAAACTACATTACCAGCTAGCAAGTTATATTGTCCGGCAGCTTGGACAGCGCGTATTCCCAAAGGTGCAGCTGTAGGCGGAACAGTGCTAACACCAGATAATCAGGCAGTTATTACATCTATAGAGTCTTGGCACGATCACGGCCCGCCAAATAATTGGTTACTACCTATTTCCCGCCGAAATCATCATCTAAATGGCTCCTGTTTGGATATAGGAAAATTGATCTGGGCGACAAATTATTTCCATTTCTTAATTGATACACTACCGCATTTAGCTATATTGCGTGAGGCTGAATGGGAGCCGGATTGGATTCTAGTTTATCAAAACAGGAGTAAATTTGTAGACGCAATTTTTCAGAAAATGGGATTGGGAAAAAAAATTGTTTATACATCTATACGAGAGCGGTATAAAGCAGATGAAATGTTGGTTTGTACGATGCCAAATCAAAGAATAGGTAAATATGAATCTTGGGGAATGAATTTTTTGAATCAAGTATTTAAGCCAGAAAAAGAAAGTAAAAAAATTAGATTATTTATCGATCGAAGCGGTACGGCAGTACGGAAATTGAAAAATCAAGCGCAGATGGTAGAGCAGCTAAGTAAATATAATTTTGTCACAGTTAGATTAGAAGAAAAAACTATTCAAGAGCAAGTAAACTTGTTCCACAATGCAGAACTTATTATCGCCCCTCACGGAGCCGGATTATCAAATATAGCCTTCTGTCAGCCCAATACTAAAATAATTGAGTTGTTTTCTCCCGAATACGTACAAACTATGTATCGAAAGATGGCCGCTAGATTGCAACTGCCTTGGTTGGGTGTTTTGGGCAAAGGCGAAATGTTGTATCCCGATTCGGTAAAGAGAAATATACTATACCGAGATCCATCATTAAATAAAGATATTATATTAGAGCCAGAGCTAATAGACAGAGCGCTGGCTTGGGCTTTTGAAAAATGATATTTTATGCACAAAAACAGGGTATTCTCGAGAAGACGTGCTTTTGTATTGGGCTTTGGTGCTTTGGCTGGTGCTAGTGCTTCGGTCGGCCTAAGTAAAAATAAGCACTGGCAAAACTGGACACAAGCAATGGCCGCAGCCGATACAGATTTTACAGTTCAGGGAGAAAAATCTATGCGAGAAAGAGCAGCAGCGAAGGGATTGGTTTATGGAGCCGCAAGTGACTATGCGATCTTACTCAAAGATCCAGAATTTGCCGCTCACTTTGGCAAAGAGTGCGGCATCTTAGTTCCAGAAGGAATGCTCAAAATGAAAGCTCTTCGCCCTACTCCAACTACATTTAATTTTACTCGCAGCGATTGGTTATTAGACTATACCCAGAAAAACAATATGTTGTTTCGCGGGCATACCTTGGTTTGGCACAATCTTTTACCAGATTGGTTCAAAGAAACAGTCAACGCCCAAAATGCCAAACAGATTATGGTCGATCATATCAAAGCGGTGGCGGGACGTTACGCTGGGAAGATGCACTCTTGGGATGTGGTAAATGAGGCTGTTTATCCTTGGGATGGACGTTCTGATGGTTTGCGTAACTCGCCTTGGCTGGATTTTTTGGGGCCAGATTATATTGAAATAGCTTTTCGCGCTGCTGCTGAAGCTGACCCGAATGCGTTGTTGGTATATAACGATAACCGCGTACAATACGATACCCGCGAAGGGGAAACAATGCGAACGGTAATCTTTAAGTTGTTGGAGGGTTTAAAATCCAAAGGCGTACCCGTGCAAGCTTTGGGTATCCAAAGTCATCTGTGGGGAGATGAAGTCCGTTTTAATCCAGAAAAATATCGAAAGTTTTTGAGCGATGTAGCGGCTCTGGGACTGAAAATATTGATTACTGAACTGGATGTGACCGATGTAAATTTACCTAAAGACGAGGCAGAACGCGATCGCATTGTGGCGAAAACTTATGAAGATTATCTGTCGGTAGTATTGGATGAACCTGCGGTAGTGGCAGTGTTAAATTGGGGATTGAGCGATCGCTATACTTGGCTGTCCGAGTTGAGAGCCAGAACGGATGGCTCACCAGTCAGACCATTGCCATTCGACAGAGACTTGAAACCCAAGTTAGGATGGAATGCGATCGCCCGCGCCTTTGACCAAGCTCGACCTCGCTAAATTTTACACTCAACCCACACCCTGCAAATATACCCGTGAGCAGATTTGAGAACCTAAAAGCTAAAGTTGATTTACTGCGTAGCCGTTTGATGGGAGAAGGGAATGCAGCTACCCTGGCTAGAGGTGCTGCTAGCAGTTTCACCATTAGAATGACGGGAACTGGCATTAACTTTGTCACGCAAGTCGTGCTAGCGCGTTTGTTGGGTGTGGGAAGTTATGGTAGTTATATTTACGCGATTACTTGGATCACCGTATTGGGAGTAGTGGGAAAACTTGGCTTCGATACTGCATCCGTGCGATTTGTAGCAGCATACAGCACTCAACAAGCTTACGGACTTTTGGGCGGTTATTTGCGCTACAGCAGTCAAGTTATTTTGCTAATTTCGATCGGTACAGGCTTATGTCTGGGATTAGTTAGTTGGATCTTCCAGGCTCGATACAGTGTAGAACTTTTACATACCTTTTGGATCGCTGGCGCAATATTGCCCCTCAGCACTGCTTTAGAAGTGCAGCAGTCAAGACTGCGTGCTTTGAAAAAAATCATTCAAGGACAATTACCGCAAGAAGTTTTAGTTCCCCTGCTGGTATTGGTAGGAACAGTAATTGCAGCTGTTTGGTTTAAGTCGGATTTAGATGCTAGAACTGCTATGAGTATCAGGTTAGTAGCAGTTGCCGTAGCTTTAAGTATTAGCTTTTACTTGCTTATACAAGTTCTACCAACAGAAGTACGAGTTAGCCAACCTATCTTTAAATCTAATGAATGGTTTCGCGCCGCCTTAGCGATGGTACTGGTAACTGGGTTTAATATGGTAGTAGCCCAAACAGGTACGATCGTACTCGGTGCGACGCTAGGCACTAAGCAAGTAGGTATGTATGCAGTGGCGAGTAGGATTGCCGAGTTGTTAGTTTTCATTCTCGTCGCTGTTAATTCAATTCTCGCGCCTTTAGTTGCCAGCCTCTACGCTAAAGGCGAGAAAACTGAACTTCAACGTATAGTTAGAATAGGTGTATGGATTGTATTCTCGATATCCCTAACAATTGCCGTCATCTTACTGATTTTTGGCCGCCAATTACTCAGTTTGTTTGGCGCAGAATTTACTTCTAGTTATCCTATACTTGTTGTGTTAATAGTCAGTCAGTTAATTAACGCCATGTCAGGCCCAGTATCATTATTACTGAACATGACCGGATATCACGGTGATTCAGCCAAAATTCTGGCTGTTAGCGCAACTATTAACATAGGATTGAATATAGGTATAACTCCTATTTACGGTGCATTCGGAACTGCTTTAGTAACAGCACTCACTTCTTTAATATGGAACGGTTCGATGTCAATAATTGTTTGGTATAGACTCAAAATTATCGCTGTTGCCATACCAGAACGTATATTTTCAATAAGCCTAAAAGGAGATAATTAAAAATATGCAATCACTACCAAATAAAATTGCCAATCGCATCAAAAGAATCCGGCAAATTCCTATAGAAAAAAATTACCAAAAAGAATTGCCAGAGAATCATCAAGCGGAAGATGTATTTCTAGTATCTTATCCCAAATCAGGTAATACCTGGTTAAGATTTTTAATCGCTAATGCGCTCAAAGTGCATTACAAAATTGAACGAGAAGTTAATTTTTTTACAGTCCACGATATTATTCCTTCCCTGACATTTTCCAGAAATCTCCGTAATGAAGGGCCGTTTGGACGTACAGATTTACCGAGAATTATCAAAAGTCACAGTGGATACAATCCCTACTATCAGCGGGTAATTTTTATGGTACGAGATCCCAGAGATGTGTTGATATCGTACTATCACTATCTTAAGTCATTTGGCGCTATTCCAAATAATTGGACAATATCTGAATTAATACGCGATCGCAAATTTGGTACAGAAGCATGGAATCAGCATACAAAAGGTTGGTATGTAAGTAATAAAGAAGGACAAAATATTCAACTATTTTATTACGAAGAATTTATCAAAAACCCTCAAGCTAATTTAGATCGTTTGATGGATATACTAGGGATAAAAATGACAGAGGAGGAATTACAAGAAGCAATTAAATTAAGTTCCAAAGAAAATATGAGAAAATCAGAAGAAGCTCACAGATCTACTTATGTAATCAAAACTCAAGAAACCCGCTTTGTTCGCAAAGGAGAAGCAGCGGGGGGTAAAAGTTTAAATGAAGAAGATAAAAAATACCTGGAAGATGCAACGAGAGAAGTTGCACAGTTGATTGGATATAATTTTTAAACTTTGCCATAATTAGAAAGAGGGAAAATGGAGAAAAACCCTAGATTGCCAAATTTATTTATCTGCGGTGCTGCGAAAGCAGGTACAAGTTCTCTTTGGTATCTTCTCGGACAGCATCCTGATATTTTTATGCCAGAAGATGAACTTGTAAAAGAACCTTGCTACTTTTCCAACTTGGTGGGAATAACAGATGAAAAAGAATATTTAAATATATTCGCAAAAGCTGATAATCAAAAATATATTGGGGAAGCATCTACAGCATATCTCACAGATCCCGCCAGTCCGCAAAGACTTTATGATTTTAATCCTAATGCCAAAATAATTATTATGTTACGCAATCCTATTCAGCGAGCTTACTCTCTGTATAATTGGATGATTCAGGATGGGTATGAATATGCTAGAACGTTTGAGGAAGCTTTAGCCAAAGAACAGCAACGGCGAAATCAAAAAATACCTAACTTTTTTGAGCCGCAGTATTACTATAACTATATGTATTTTAGTTCTGGTCTGTACTACGAACAAGTAAATCGATATTTGGAGTTATTTGGGCATAATGTATTTATCGGTTTGTTTGAGGATTTTATCAAAGACCCAAAAGAATTTTTAAATAAAATTTGGCAATTCCTAGAAATTAAGCCGTGCGATAATTTACAAGAAGAAGCTAAAAATCCTTCTCGAAAAGTAGTGCATACTTATATTTCATTCGCGATGAGAAGAATTACCAAATTTAAAGATTCAGTTTCGAGATATTTAGACAGGAATTATCAAATAAAATTGTATAATACTAAAGAGGGACGAGATTTTTTACTAAAGCTGGTAACAACCAAGCAAAAGCCAAACCCTATTAAGCCAGATACTTATAAACGATTGCGCGAAAAATATAAAGATGAATATGAAAAAATCGAAAGTAATCTTAAGCTAAATTTAGACGCTTGGAGAAAAATAGATGAAAAGTTTATCCACAGAAACTAATAAGATGAATATGCAGCTTTTAAATATTGGTTGTGGTTCTGTTTTCCATCCTGCTTGGACGAATATCGATATTGCATCTTTCTCGCCTGATGTTCAAAGTTACGATCTCAGAAAAGGTTTACCTTATGAGAACAATTATTTTGATGTTTGTTATAGTTCTCACGTTATAGAACATCTTACCATAGATGAAGTGAAATTTCATCTAAAAGAAGCTTTAAGAGTTTTGAAACCAAAAGGAACAATCAGGGTAGTTGTACCGGATCTAGAAGGAATAGTACGGGAATATCTGCGTTTATTAGAACTGGTGGAAGCGGGTGGAAAGCAAGCAGAAACAGACTATGATTGGATGATGTTGGAACTTTACGATCAAAATGTTCGTAGTTTTACTGGCGGTGAAATGGGCAAATTTTTAAATAGCCCAGATCTAAAAAATAAAGAATTTATTTTGAGTCGGATCGGTAAAGAAGCAGAACTGTTTTGGGCTGAACAAACGGCGAAGGAAAAAAGAACGATCTGGGAAAAAATCAAGTCTAAGAAAATATCCTGGTATATAGAAAATTTGCAAAACAAGTTGTTGCTAATTTTAGCAAAGTCAATTGCAGGTAAAAAGGGGAAAATTGCTGTAGAAGAAGGATTATTTCGGAATTCGGGAGAAATTCACCGCTGGATGTACGATCGCTTTTCGCTGCGGCGACTGCTGGAAAATGCGGGCTTTGTAGATGTGCGCGTTTGTCGTGCTGATGAAAGTAGTATTCCTAATTTTAACAGCTACGAGTTGGATACGATCGCAGGGAAAATTAGAAAACCCGATTCCTTATTTATGGAAGCGATAAAACCAGGGTGAACTAGGGCAGAAATAAGTAATTATTTATCAAAAATATGGAGTTATTTAGATAATGAAAATTTGTATAATTAGTAGATCTGATGGGAGAGGAGGTGCTTATGCGGCTGCTTACCGACTGCACCAAGCTTTGCAGCGATCGGGATCGGATTCGATTATGATTGTAGGGGAAAAAACAAGAGACGAAAAAACTATTTGGGGAGAAGATACTGGATTCAAAAAAGAATGGACAAACCTGGCTTTATTGATAGATAATATAGTATTAAAAGCTTATCCAAATCGCGATCGCAGTATATTCTCCTCCCAGTGGATTCCAGATTCAATTGCTAGTAAAATCGCTAAAGCACAACCAGATATAATTAACTTACATTGGGTGTGTGCTGGCTACCTAAAAATAGAAAGCCTTGCCAAAATTGCCAAATTAAATAAACCAATCGTTTGGACGCTGCACGATATGTGGGCGTTTACAGGCGGTTGTCATTACAGTCAAGGATGCGATCGCTATATCAATTCCTGCGGCGCTTGTCCCCACCTTCACAGCAGTAAAAACAAAGACTTATCCCGCTGGATATGGCAGCGCAAAGCCAAATCCTGGCAAAATATTAATATAACTATTGTAACTCCTAGTAAATGGCTGGCAAAATGTGCTAAAGCTAGTTCATTGTTTAAAGAGCAGCGAATAGAAGTAATTCCTAACGGTATCGATACCAAAATTTATAGACCGATCGATAAAAAACAAGCGCGAGATCTGCTACAATTACCTCAAGATAAGCATCTCATCCTGTTTGGAGCTACTGCTGCAACTAGCGATCGCAGAAAAGGATTTCACCTCTTGCAACCAGCCTTAGAAAGCTTAAGCAAAACAGTATGGAAAGAGAAAACCGAATTAGTAGTATTTGGTGCATCCGAGTCCAGCGATGACACAGAATTAGGCTTTAAATGCAACTACTTGGGTCAAATCGGCGACGATTTATCGCTAGCACTAATTTATTCAGCCGCAGACGTTTTTGTTGCATCTTCCATTGAAGATAATTTACCAAATACGATCGTCGAAGCGATCGCCTGCGGTACACCCTCAGTCGCCTTCAATATCGGCGGTATACCTGACATTATCGAACATCAGCAAAACGGATATCTAGCCGAACCTTACCAAACAGAAGATTTAGCCAAAGGAATTGCTTGGGTACTAGAAAATCCAGAAAGACATCAAAAGCTATCATATCGCGCTCGCGCCAAAGCCGAACAAGAATTCACCCAAGAAATCCAAGCTAATCGTTATACATCTCTCTATCACGAGATCGGCAAATGAAAAGTCTTGTCAAGCTAGCAGAAGATGGGTTTGTATTTGTAACAATTTTAGCGGCGACAAACGCTTTTGAACCTATAGAACCCTGGGGTAGCTTATTAAGAAGAGTTTGGTATTTAATAAATCCTTTCACGCTGTTGATCGTGATATTGCGGTGGAAACAAATTCTTCGCGTGGCTGCGAGAGACAAATTTATCCTAACCCTAGTGGGAATTGCGATTATCTCGGTTTTATGGTCTGAAGTACCGGGGGAGACAATCCACGAAAGTTACGAACTGGTCTGTACTACCCTATTTGCTTATTACCTAGCTTACCGTTGTAAAAACGTACAAGGGCTGCTAAAAATGTTGGCTTTACCCTTGGGATTTGCAGCTTTGACCAGCTTATTTTATGCTGTAGCTATGCCTTCTGTCGGGGTAATGCAAGCCAATCAAGCTGGCGGAAACCATACGGGATCTTGGAAAGGAGTCTTCGTACAAAAAAACATCATGGCTAGGGCGATCAGCGTCGCCGTAATAGTTTTTTTATGTCACGATCGCACTAACCGCAAGTACAGCCAAATCTGCTGGTTTTTGTTTGCCATTTCAGTCATATTGGTAAAATTTTCCAGATCCGGGACTGGTTTTATTACTGTCATCGCTTTAATCGGTTTGTTTCCCCTCTACAAAGCTTTACGATGGAACTTTGTCCTGATCCTACCTATCTGCCTGATGGGGTTATTGCTAGGGGCATCGTCCACCGTATGGCTGGTGGATAATGCCGCAGAAGCAGCAGCTTCCATAGGCAAAGACCTGACATTTAGCGGCAGGGATAAATTGTGGGAAGCTGTATTTGATAAAATCTGGGAGCGGCCTTTCCTGGGGTGGGGATACGGCGCTTTTTGGAGTTGGGAAAGTGGAGGCGCTCATGTTTGGCGATCGCTCGGTTGGGACCCACCCCACGCCCATAATGGAGTGGTACAAGTTTGGGCAATTTTGGGCTTATTAGGTCTATCGGTATTTTTAATGGGATATATCAGTACCTACATCCGAGCGCTAAATTGGGCGCGGATGACCAAAACACCAGCTGGTATTTGGGCGTTGGAATACCTGACATTTATGTTTATATTCAACGTCAGTCAAGACTTAACTCCCGAAGGAAAGAGTATATTTTGGATTATTTATGTCGCCACCAGCGTATTAATTGGTATCCCATCCGAGCAAGAAAGCGCGATCGATCCCAGACAATCAAACCAGAAAAGTTTATCCGAGCGAAAAGTTCCCGATCGGTTTAACAAAAGGTATTTGAAAAATTAATTAGCTGAATTATTAAATCTAGGCTGTTTTTCTAACTTCCAAAGTTGATCTTGGAACTTGCCTAACTCTTGCATTGGCTTACTCTGATAACTTTGCTCTTTTTCAAGTTTCATTCGCAATCCGTCAGAAGGCTTGTATAAAAAAACATCGCTAAAACCCTGCGAAATTTTAGGTATGTTTGGTTTAACTAGCAACTGAAGCCGGACTTTTGGATCGAGCAGATAGCTGAGAGCAAAAATCGGCTCTGGATTGGTATCGCTGACTACAAGTGAATAATTAGCTTGGTTGATAATGCCAGCTATTGCAGGAAGTTCAGAGGCATCTTTATTCCACCAAACTTGTGCTTGCGAACCAATTGCACAAGATAAAACACCAGCAGAAAAAATTGCGATCGTCACTACCTGCCACAGCTTTTGTTGCCAAACTTTAAAAGGCAAAAAACTTATTTTGGCAGCCAAAAAGTATGCAACAGCTAGCTGAATACCCAAATAACAGGGAAGTAAATAGCGAGCAATTCCCGAACGGCGTCCCCCCAAAATTAAATCTGGTAATACCAAGGGAATAGCACAGACTATTATTAATATCAAAATAAATAACTTTTCTCGTTTAGATCCCCGGCGATATAGAAATAAAATAGCATATCCGATCGTAATTAACAAAATTAAGATGAACGGACTCAAGGGAATTATACGGCTCAAAGGATCGTCTGAACCAATACCAACATCAAAAAAAATGCGGCTTAGATTACCAAGCCACATATTAAACAAAGAAAACAGGCTAACTTCCCTCGATGTCCACCTAGTCCTTTTATTAAATTCAGAAAAATTGCTAATCACAAATAAAATCCAGGGCGTGAAAGTTATATAACCTACAATTAATACCACTAGATAAGCAGTAAACTTTTTAGTAAATCGGCAACCTTCTACAACAAATACATATATTCCTTGTCCAATGTTCACCAATCCCGATAACAAAAATGTATAGAGTCCTAGCACCACAGTTACCGCATATATAATCCAACTCAACTTAGTTTGGATTCGCATCGCTCGCAGCAGAGCCGCACTAGATAGTAAAATTGTTACCGTCCACAAACTATACGGTCGCGCTTCCTGCGCGTACAGCACTTGAAATGGCGAAATAGCTATTACTCCAACTGCCATCCAAGCAACTAAAGGCAAGTCGAATAATTCTCGGCATAGCCAATAAATACAAGGAAAAGCAAACAAACTCAAAATTGCAGACAAACTGCGGATTATCGCGATCGAATCACCAAACCATTGTACCCAAAATCTTGCCATCAAAAAGTAGAGTGGCGGCAGATGAGGTTCTTCCGTTGCCAATCCCTTGATGGTGTCCAATGGACTTTTTTCAGAATTAATATGTTGAAACTTCGTTAAATCTTCAATCCGAATTTCTTTCCCATTAAAAACTTGCCGATTTAATTCAGCTTTAGTATATCCAGACATCCGCAATGAAGTATAAGTCTCATCTCGCCAGTAAATTTTTTTATCTATATTTATAAATCTAAAAAATATCCCCAATATAATGAGAATAATAATTAAAATTCGTAACTTATCTCGATCGAAACTACTATTTTCAGTTGATTTTATAGTCATCTTATGTATTTCAGCAGTTCAGAGGGTAGAATCAAATTCAAATTTAGTCGATCTTCTGCCACAATTGATAGCAACCAAACCAATTCTAAATGTAGCATCCCAGGCAATACTGCTCAGGATTTGCATAAAATTGGGGTTTTCGTAGGTTGGGTTGACCCCAGGCAACCCAACAAAGTTTTGAGTTTCGCTATCGCAAGGGCCCAACCTACAATTCCAAAACCCGAGCAGTATTGGCATCCAAGGTTTTTTGTTGTCCGATTCAGTATAAATACTGAATCAGCAAGCCAGCCCTATAATAGATACATTGATACAAAATAGCTGATACAGTAGCCCAAAGTAACTACTGTATCAGCCGATCTGTTATTTAATCCCAACTAGGTTAGTCAGTTAATTAAGCTTGATGAGCTTTCCGACGACGAGAGAAAGCAAGCGCTCCACCTACGAGTCCCAGACCCACCAAGGTAGCAGGCTCAGGTACAGAAGCAACGGATGAAATTTTTGCTTTCAACATAAAGTCGTTGTGGTCTATGTGAAGGGTAGGCCCTGCATAATCTTCCCAAGCAATGAGCATTTCGCCCTTAGTTAAGTCAAACGCCGAGCTAGTTAAGTTTTGCAGTTTACTGTTTGGGCTGTAGCCAGCGTGCTGATACTTTTGAGGACCACCAGCCCAGGCCAAATCGTTGTAAAGTGCATCTTGGGTAGCAGCATCAGCAGTATAAACAGTCTTTGCTGTAGCAGCAGTTAACGTGCGGCGAGGATCTCCATTCACAGGAATCTGGTCAAGAAACATGGTATATTGCTTTCCAGCCAGGAAGGTAAAGCTGTTTGTACAAGTTGTAACTGCTTTGCCTGCGCCACAAGTTCCCTGGAAATCTCTCGCATTAGAGTTCCCATCGGAAATTGCTACTTCTGAGAGCATATCTGACTTAGCCCCAGTTGCGAGCTCTTTAATGCCGAATATTTCTTGCCAAGCACCGTGAGATTCAAGGAAAGTAAAGTCAACTGTTGTGTCAGTTGCAAAGCTAATGGGGTCTCCAAAACTGAAGGCTTGTGCTGGAGCGGAAGCGACACTGAATATAGCGCTAGCAGCGGTGGCGGTAGCGGCGGCGGTAGTAAGTAGGCGTTGTTTGAGATTCATGATAACCATCCTAAAAGTGGTGACAGGTATAACTTAGTAAAGATGATTTTGACTAAGAGGTGGCCTAGCTAATATCCCAGTTCTCTGGAGCTTCTCCATAAGATTCAGGTTAGATCTAGAGACACCTTCTCTTAGCTAATATAAGCTGACAGTTGGCGCTCTCCTTGACTTACCCCGACAGTTAACCCCTCGACTTATCTCGTTACAATCTATTACTAACCGACTTAGCACCCTAATGTCCAGAGATTTGAAGCAGCTTTATCTACTCTTTAAAAATTTCTCTGCTTGTGTAAACTCTTGGTAGATTACATCCTTTTGGAGATGGCAAATCATCTGTCTTCTCCGTATTTATACTGGGATTTTGCTTATACAATAGTTAATCCGACTGGAAGTGACCCATTCTCCTCCTTTGGAACGATAGGGTTTTTACGTATTACTGGCTTCAAGACAAATCGTAATGCCTGACCGATTACAGCACCCAGTAAGAATAGTTAGTTTACTGCGAATTCTGAAACTAGCCTGTTTAATTTTTGAATATTTTTGCATCGAAAAGCTAGTTTTTTGTGAGTTTTCAGTGCTGTTTTAAGTCATGATTTTCATTACCATCAGTGGTGTTTCACCGCATCTAGTAAGCTCCTTCTTTTTGCAGCACAACTTTGATTGTTTGTAGCAAAATTTGGAAATCGAGAGCTAGAGACCAGTTCTGAATATAGGTTATATCCAGGCGAAAAACATCTTCAAAATCAACAACATTAGAACGACCGGAAACCTGCCACAAACCGGTAATACCAGGTAGTACCTCATGACGGATGAAGTGATGTTCCGACATTTTTTCTACATCTCGTAACGGAAATGGTCGTGGACCGACAAGGCTCATTTCACCCAGCAGGACATTAATGATTTGTGGTAGTTCATCCAAACTATAACGGCGGAGAAACTTACCTACACGAGTAATACGGGGGTCATCTTTCATTTTGAACATAACGCCCCCTTTCATTTCGTTTTTCGCTTCTAGTTCCTTCTGTAAGCGATCGGCATCTATTACCATCGTGCGGAATTTCCAAACTTTAAAGTGACGGCCTTTGAGACCAACTCGGTTCTGTTTGTAGAAGATCGGGCCACGCGAGTCAAATTTTATGAGTAGTGCGATCGCTAAAAACAAGGGACTTGCTAACATCAACACAGATATTGCTGCCACAATATCGACAAAACGCTTTGTCCAAAAATCGCTCCCCAAGATAGGTGGAGAACGAAACCTGATGGTGGTCAGCCCATCGATCATCTTGATTTCAGACCATTGGCTGGGAATTTTCAGACCAATTGGTAACACTCTGAGACTGATACCGGAACTCATCAATTCCCAATATAGGAATATGGGAGCCCTGACAGCTTCCCAAGAGCAAACAAACACTTCACTGACTTTGAGTTGCCGAACGCGATCGAGGATTTCAATCCAAAATTCTTGGTTACTTTCTGAAGGTAAAATCGCTTGACCCCGGACGTCAAATCTTGCGGTTTTGTCCAATAACTTTCTGGCTTCTTCAATATCCCCAGGGTCGCCCAGTAGAAATATTCGCTGACGTATTGCGCCTTGACGTCGCAGGCTGACGATCGCTAACTGAATCAGTAGCCGCTCAGTACAAACAAAAATTATAGATAACAGCCAAGACAACAAGAAAGTTGAACGAGATACTATCAGGCCCGGTTTATAAAGAAATGCAATAATCAATAACACAATCTGGGCCAGAGTGAGCGATTTGATCAGGGTGAAGTAATCGCGTCGTTTATCATCCGTGCCATACAATCCTGAAGCGGCTAGAATTCCAAGGCTGATCGCCATAATTGGTAGCAAAAACCCCGGCTCTTGGCTGGACTTCCAGAAAAGTTCAAAAGAATTGACAGGGGTTCCCCAAGAATCAGCAATTATCCAAGCCAAAGACAACATAAGGCTATCTAGGACAAGCAGGATGGCTACTCGCAGCCAACCAACACCTGTGCCTTGGCGAAGCCTGGTAATAATCGGAGCGCGTAGGTCAGGCATATTTTAGTGTTTGTTCTTGTCTGGGGGAGATGAATTAATAATGTACAAGTGCGTAAGCTTCCCCTATTTTTTAGCATATGCTTTTCTTGACGCGCCCATTTGCCAACACTGACAACCCGATACGCGACAAAATTTTTGCCAAGTACAAACTAAGATCGGTTAGCAGCCTGCCAAAGTCTTGATGACGCTGCGATCGCACCCCTACAATCCTACTACCATAGCACCTCAGCGCAACCTATAAGCAGAGACTGCTACTCTATCAGTCTAGACAATGGGCAAGTAGACTCTCACCCCACATAAGTATTGGTACTTACGAATAAACAAGGGAGATCGCTAGATTAATTATTGTACATCTTTCCAAGGAAAGAGTTGACAGCAAAGCTCGACAGACAAAGGGCGACTTTGCATAAATGCGAGATTCTTGATTTCTAGAGCAGATTTGTTGCAAAATGTCCTAGCGGTAATAGGATCGGTCAAGTTCGATCGGATCGAGCGATAAGCGGTATTGCAAAAGCAGTAACAACGATGAATTACCAGCCAACATAGCCACATAGTTAAGTAAACATAGCGCTTCTATTCCGTACCCAGGCATGAGCAAAACCGCCCTGAACTTAATAGCCATTTGTGTTTTTGCAATGACGCTCTCCACGCTTCTAGGGCCATTGTTGAACATATCTCCGTATGTGCCCGCCATCGCCACCTTGACCATTTTGGGATTAGGCACCCTAGATACTCTCACCTGGCAGGGACAGGGAGTAAACCTACTTTTGGATTGGTTAGCGAGTGCTTCCCCGGAACATCGAGCCCGCGTAGTGAGGCATGAAGCAGGACACTTCCTGGTAGCTCAGCTGTTGGGAATACCTGTGAGCGGCTACGCCCTAAGCGCCTGGGAAGCCTTTAAGCAAGGACAGCCAGGACAGGGAGGGGTAACATTTGACGATCGAGAATTAGCATCCCAACTGCAACAGGGAATCTTATCGGCGCAGATTCTCAATCGCTACGGCATTGTCTGGATGGCTGGAATAGCTGCCGAAACTTTAATCTACGGTAATGTCGAGGGAGGATCTGAAGACCGACAGAAGTTAGGAAGTCTTCTCGAAAAGTTGGGATGTCCTCTGCGCGAATATCCTCAACAAGAGCGCAGTTTTGCTCTCCAAGCTCGTACCCTCTTACAGTCCCACTGGAAGTCATACGAAGCTCTTGTTGTGGCAATGGAACAGCGAGCTTCCGTGACCGAGTGTTCTCGGATTGTTGCTCAGTATTGCCAGGAGACTTTAAAGAGTTAAGAGTTTTCACTTGGGAGAAAAATATTAACTGGGAACAGAGAACTCAGTATTCGCAATTCCCCTCAAAGGAGGTCTCGTTGATTGGCCGATCTCCATCGCAAATGACTTGATTGCGTCCATTAGTTTTGGCACGGAGTAGGCTTCGATCGGCACGGTTGAGCAGACTTACCCCATTAGTATCGTCATCTGGTTGCAGCGAAGCAATCCCAATACTGACAGTAACGCTTAGAGCTAGGTTGTTGTCAATGCCGAAGCGTTGGTTGGCGATCGAGCGATTTAGACGCAGTGCAACCGTTTGCGCTTCTTTAGGGTTCGTGTTACTGAGAAGAATCACAAATTCTTCCCCTCCGTAGCGAAAGGGCGTGTCTTGAAAGCGCAGGTTGTGCCGCAGTCGGGCCGAGAGCAGCTGAAGGACGCGATCGCCGACCAAATGGCCGTAAGAATCGTTGATCGATTTGAAATAATCGACATCTAGCATCAGCAAGCTCAGAGGCATCTCTCTGGCGCGAGCGTTTTGGATTTGTCGGGGTAATTCCCAATCCAAAGCCCGACGATTGCTCAATTCCGTCAAGGGGTCAGCCAGTGCGATCGCAGACAAAACATCGTTGGTACGCATTAAGTTGCGATCGATCTGCACTCGCCTGATCCCGGCTTGAACTTGCGCTTGCAGAAGATGATTTTGCATCGTTAATCCTGCTTCCCAGGATATATCACCATTTCCGCGATTGGTCAGCAACCAGAGATAGGCGTCGGCTCCTCCTTCTAGAGCTGCTGCCCTCAATCCTAACTCCCAATTCCAGCCTGGTAAGATTTCTTCGATAGCGTTTTGAGGTTGCTCCGCTATCAGGATGCAGTATATCCAGGCCAAACTGGTTTGTTGTTTGATCTGCCGACAGAGCTCGAGGCTGCCAACTTGGCTTGCCTGTAGAATCACTACATCAGGCTGTTGTGCTTGGATCGTAGGCAACGCTTCCATAGGGCTGGACGCAAACTCTACTGTACAAGCTGCTAAATATCGCAGCCGTTCTAGAAGTGTTGTTTTAAATTCATCACTTCCAACTACAAGAATGGAAGCATCCATTGGCGTAGGGAGCTGGGTGGGAAAATTTGAGCGGTGACGACAACCAGATAAAAGAACTTTCACGGATGGAAAAACATAAAATTGTAGATTTGACGAGATAGGTGAGAGCCCCTGCCCCCATGTTTTATGAGTATATCTGGGTTTAGCTTAGCCACTGGTTGCTCTTTTAATCTACTTTTAACATTTTCCAGTTTCTACAACTCTCAGAGGTTCTTATTCGGATGGCTCACGTCTACCTTCACACAATCTTTAAATAAAATGATTTATTATTTTCTGTGTGTAAGTAGCTGTTTGAGAGTAATCGACCGTTCACTTCAACTACCGTATTTATACATAAATACAGCCGAAAACGTTCCTGCGTATGCTTAAGAAAAGCTACATCAACAAGCGTCAATCAATAGTGAACTTTTTGGGAACAATTTGTTAATGTTAAATTTAATACATCATAGCTCAAATATCGGCAATTGTAAATTCCTTCTGACAATTACCATTTCTACTGAACAGAAGAATTTTAGAAATATCAAGGTATATCGATATAATGGCGCTCTCCTATTTGTGCTGTAATACCCTAATTTTAGGGACTCTTGACTGGGATTTCTTAGTTGCTCTTTAGATGAGTTCAATCCATGAAAGCTTGATTTAGAGGGGATTTCAGGCGATCGTTTATCTGTTGAAATCAGACTGCGATCGCAGTCTGATTTCAACGATTTAGACAAGCAGAGATTTCTCGGCAAAAAACTGGAGTTCGAGGCATAGCAAAGGTTTGAGACATGGGGACTTCCCTGTAAAGCCAAACTCCATTTAGTCCTATCCCACCAATTTCTTACCTCCAGCAGTGTCCTGTGTCTGACGCTCAGCTGCTTGGGCATTTAACTTTTGGTTCAAATCGCGTATGCGGCGGGAAAGCAGGCGGATGATGTTAACCGCAATTCCGGGCGTTTCCTCAATAGCGTCGTAGAGTTGCTGCTGTGTCAGCACTAGACACTCACAGGCTGTTACAGTCGAGACTGAGGCGGAACGAGGTTCGGCGTCAAACAAAGACATTTCACCAAAGCAGGCACCTGGCCCCAACTGGGCGAGATCGTTGTTTCCTATATGCACGCGGACTTGGCCGAGTACGACTATGTAGAGAGATCGCCCCTCCTGCCCTTGGGTAAAAATGGTGTGCTTGGTCGGAAATGATAGCTCATCCATCACCGAAGCAAGTCGGACGAGAAAATCATCCCGCAGTTCCTGAAAGATGGGCACGCCCCTGACAAACAATAGCCGATCGACACTGGTAAGCATCTATCTATACTTTTATCTGATAATAATAATACCCCGCCTATGCGTCAACATCCCGGAGCCCGCTCAACCTAACATCAGTAGGTTCGCAAGCAACATTGTACTGGTTTTTAGCGAACGAGGCGTTTTGCATATCTTATGCTTCATTATTAAAGCAGAGAAAATAAAGGTTCAGTAGGATTTCATTAGCCATTTCCCGAATCAAAACAAATCAATTCGATTGCCAAGATTGGGTAAGTATTTTGACAGACATTTACTGGGGAATTTGTATCCTTAACCCCAACTGCAACTTAGAAATACCTCGCCTCTTGACCGAGTATTCTTCAACTTACGCTGGATTCTCACCCTGCTCTATACCTAACTCTGCCATCATTTCCTGCACTTGAGCGGCTACTAGGCGATCGGGATCTTGTTTGAGTTTCGGTAGGAGTTCTGCTAGCGCACGTTGGGAGGCCACTCTGAGATAAGCGATCACTGCTTCTCTGACAAAACCCGTAGGATGACGCAGACAAGCGATAGTAGCTTCAGCCGTCAAATTCCAACGAGCAGATCTCGCTAAATGAAAACAACAAGCTAGAGACCAATCTGATAGAAAGTGCCGTAAAGATAGCAACCTACGCACGCGATCTCTCTCGTCCAAAGGCTGATAGACAACTAGCGCTGCTAAACTTTGCAATTTTTCCCAATCCGAGTTGCGATCGAGAACGGTAAGCAACACACGTTTAGTAGGAATATCAATAGTTTGGTCTAATATTTCTAACCCCCTTGCCATCTCAGATGGAGAATCCGATCGCAAATTAAAAGCTGCTGCTTGAATGGCCCCAAGCGGATACAAAAATTTCATGAGTAAAAAACACCGCTCCACCGAATCTGCCAGTGCATCTTTGAGGGCCCTTTGCAGCAAATCGGCTTCGTTGCTTTTTAATTCTCGGCTCAGATCTATCCTAGCGGCGTACATCTGCGCCATAAACATTAGTTCCTGATCGATTAACATTTCGACGCCGCTGCGCCCCAACCGATCGAGTACGCTTTCAATACCGATTTCGTTGGGCAACTTCAGCACAATTTGGATAATTTGACGTCTGGTGTTTCCCCAGGCAGTCATCAAGTTAGATACTAATACATTCAGGGCTTCGCGAGTGCCAATACGACCGATCGCATCCCAGGCATAGCGCCGCACCAAATCAGGTTTGTGAATATTTGTTGCCAGGGACAGGAGCATGGGAATCGCATCGTTTTCCAGTCGGACGATCGCGTGCAGGGCAGCCTCGCGAGTAGACTTATATTCCAGACCGCGTAGCAGGGAAGGATAGTACTCTTCCAAACGAGTAGCTGCGATCGCTTCGAGCAAAGCACAACGTACCCGCAACGACTTATCTCGCAACAAGTTAGGAATTTGCAGCCTGAGTGTTTGCAAATACACCGCTTCACCTAGCGCCCGACAACCCATTACCCGTTCTTGTTCTTCTTGATGGGTTAGCATCCGCCGCAAGACAGATGTTGCCTCTGCTTTTTGTGTGGCGCTTCCCAAGCGCAAAAGTAGGGAAGCAGCAGTACCTCGCACCATCGGATCGATCTCCGGACGCAGATACGGTCTTAACTGACGCAGATCCGGTTCTGGTTCGGTTAGCCAAACATAGCGCAAAGCAACAGCCAAGACATCCGGTTCGGGATCTGAGGTTTCTATGAGAGCGCGAATATTGGTTAAATAAGCTGGATTGGGGTTGTTGAGCATCACTTCCAAGCTTTGACGTTGCAAAGCGGGTGGAAACTGAGGCAGCAGAGGAGCTAGTATTTCCCCAACGTCCTGGGAGTAAATTTGACTGAGAAGTTCGATGCAAGAGCGCTTTTCTGCCTCCTCTGCCGGACGCTCCAGCACTTCTACGACGGCTCGCTTCAAGACGCGCAAATCGACATCGGCACTACCGAGCTGTCCGCGTTGGGCGCTCAATACTAACAAGTCTACATAGCGCGATCGCAACAGCCAAACTGACATCAGCCACGCCAAGGCAAAGATGACTATTCCGAGGACCACAATCCAACCCAGCCACTCTTTCTGTACTTTCTCCCCAAGAGTAGGGAATGCCCAATGGATTAACCAGAGAATTGCTAATATCGCACTTCCGGTAAAACCCGTTGCCACAGGTTCCGCAATGCCACGAGCTTTCGTCTCCACACTGCCGCGCAGGTTCTCCGGGATGGGTTGGAATAGCACCGAACCGGTGCTGGCAACGAAAGTGTAGCGCAGCAGTTCATCGACAAACTTCAAGACGATTAAACCGATGAATAATTCTAACCCCTTCAGAGAAAATACGCGCAGCACAGCCAATATCAATATTGTTAGAGGGATCAAGCCCAGGATAGCCATCACTGCGGGTGGCAGCATGGCGGTTACGAACACCCCCATCCGTTCGATCACCCTACTGGAGATAAACCATTGCGTGATCAGCTCGCAGATACCGACAATACCGCTGAACAAACCTAAGAAACTGGCAATATCTTTACCATCCAAGTGCAGTTCCAACTGGGAGAGATACTGAAAGTCGATTAGCAGCAGCAATACCTGGGCGATTACAAAAAAGGCATAGAGTAATATCTCGTATTGTCGTAAAGGCCCTGCCAGTTTGCGAGTGGAAGATCCATCGTGGTAATCCCTTAAGTTGCTTGGGTGAGAGTCGGGAAATGACTGCTCGTAGCGATTACTGAGATAGTAGAGAATTCCTGCACCCATAACCAGCATTACCGCCGCTACCAAGATGATGTTGTGCAGTCCTACAACGGAAAGCAGCAGGGGTAGGGAAAAGCCGCTCAGTACGTCTGCTACTAAACTGCCGCTACTGATCAGAGGAAAGGTGCGCTTAATTTCCCGGATGTTGAATAGCTGGTTTGCGGTCAGCGAGGTGTTGAGGTGATTGAGGGCATAGGCTCCATCTACCCATAAGGGTAGTAAAAATACTGTCAGCCAACCGAAATCGGGAAACTGTAAGCCCACGCGAAATAATAGCAGGGGAAAGGCTAGCAGCACAGCGATCGTCACGATAAATTGTCGCAACGGCAAAATTCTTTGCATCCAGGTCGATAATAAACCCAATGCTCCGCCCAGTCCAGCGCTGGCAATATAAATCCAGGGCAACCACTCTGCTCCCAACTGATCGAGGAACAAAGCTACTGTGCTGGCTTCCAACCATACCAGTCCTATGGAAGTAGTGGTATATACAGCGAACATCAGTAGCGTGCGTTCGCTTTCTTCTGCACGCAGGTTGAGCCATTGCAGCAATAATCGTGAAAAACCCCACGAAGGCGATGTATTGTTCAGCGTCATAAAAATAACAGGGAAACCGCACGGGCGAGCGAAAGCAGAGGGTTTGCTGGGCTATTTGTCAAGAGGTTAGTTGCCGTGACAAATAGCGATCTTTTCCAGCAGTGGCAGATAATCTGTTTGTTTAACTGATGCCTTGGTATATTTAGTGTGAACTACCTACGCTTCCCTACGGGTAAGCGTAGGCTTCTGGCACATTTTTAAGAAATTTTTGAATTAAGATGAAAGCCCAACTATTGTATCTGAATTTAGTTTCTGCTGCGATCGCGCTCAAAGGATAAACATAGCTCCGACAGCCTACCTCAGAGCTTACACAAAGACCAGCTGGAGCTATGTTTAACGAAGAATTAGGCACTCTAGGGGCTTTCCTAAAGTGCTTTCCCTGTCCTTTAGCTGCGATCGATATTTCTATAGTCGCATAATGGCAAGTAATACCAAGAGCGATCGCCAGCCGCCTTTAACCAGGGCAGTTATGGTGCGTTCTCCAAAAAGTCGGCTATTTTTTGGGAGCCAGCAGCATCATCATATTGCGCCCTTCTTTTTTGGGTGCTTGCTGCACTTCGGCAATCTCCTGCAAATCGTTGGCCATCCGATTGAGCAGCTCTTCTGCCAAGTCGCTGTGTTGAATTTCCCGCCCACGGAACATGACGGTCGCTTTTACCTTATCTCCTTCCTGAATAAACCGCTTCGCGTGAGCAAGCCGCACGTTATAATCGTGTTCCTCAATCTTGTAGCGCATCTTGACTTCCTTAACGTCAGCCGTGTGCTGCTTTTTCCGGGCTTCCCGCGCCTTTTTTTCCTGCTCGAACTTAAACTTGCCGTAGTCCATGATCCGGCAAACAGGCGGGTCAGCCTTATCGCTGACTAAGACAAGATCGAGTTCTTTTTCGATCGCTAAGGGTAACGCTTCTTGTGGGGACATAATCCCCAGCTGCGCTCCATCGGTATCAATAACTCGAATTTTTGGAAATCGAATGCGTTCGTTGATTGTAGGTAAATTACTTGGGCGTCTTTTTTCGATCACAGGCATTGGTAAGGTTTGTGAGCAGTTGAGTGACAGTTTGGATTTTGCTGCGGTTTGCACCATTATCCAGATCCTTGATGGGGCTACGCAGTAGCTGAGCGGCATTGCCGTCTCGGAAGCGGGAAACCACCATAAAGCTTTATCTGCTTGTACTTGCCATTCTACTCACTCTGGTTGAGTTTCGGCCTATTTTTTTACATAATGTCTTAAGAACTGGCCTACCACAGCCGCAGCTTCCTTTGGAATGAATTACCATTAAAACTTAATAAAGAAACAGGAAACCAGCTCAGCCAATCAGCACTGTATAGAATTCTACAAATCTTAAAAAAAGCTGAAGAAAAAATGCTCAAGCGAACAGATACTTAATTTTGGTTAACTAATGAACGCGAACCATACAATGACCAGAGCGAAAAATGTCAATCTCAGGCCCCACCAAGTATTATCCCCTCGAAATGACATTCGATCGATCGCCAAAGCTAAAATTGAAGTCTGAGCAACATTTTGTCATCTTTTTGAAGCAGAGGTTAGCGTGACCATTTCCCTGCACTGGCAGCAACGGGTTGGCAGTCAACGAGATTGGGTTTGGCGAGGCTGGCAAACTCGATACACTTATATGCGGCCTTCCCAGTCTGCTGGGGATGCGACGACCTTTATCCTGTTGCACGGATTTGGGACTTCTATCGGCCACTGGCGACACAATATGACGGTATTCAGTCAGTCGCACCCGGTATACGCCCTGGATATGCTGGGCTTTGGCGCTTCGGAAAAAGCATCGGCAAAATATAATGTCACGCTTTGGGTAGAGCAAGTCTACGACTTTTGGCGGACTTTTATTCAGCAGCCGGTGGTTTTGGTTGGTAATTCGATCGGTTCTTTGGTGTGTCTGGCAGCAGCAGCAGCTCATCCGGAGATGGTACGGGGAGTTGTGATGATGAGTCTGCCCGATCCATCGGTGGAAGAGGAAATGATTCCGCGACCGTTGCGATCGCTCGTTGCCACCATTAAAAACATTGTCGCTTCCCCGCCCGTACTTAAAACTTTTTTTTATTGGGTACGAGTCCCGCAGCGAGTGCGCGGCTGGGCGGCCATCGCCTACGCTAACCCCGAAGCGATCACTGATGAATTGGTAGATATCTTAGTTGGGCCTGCCCAAGACCGGGGTTCTGCTCAAGCCTTCTGTGCTATCCTCAAAGCGATGACAAGTTCACAATTCGGCCCCAGTGTCAAGTCTTTGCTTCCCAACTTAAACATTCCTTTGCTCCTCATCTGGGGCAGCCAAGACAAGATGATACCTCGCGGTTTAGCCCGTCAGTTCAAACAGTACAACCCCAATTTGGAAGTTATCGAATTGGAGAACGTCGGTCACTGTCCTCACGATGAGTGCCCAGAGCGGGTAAATCAAATTATTTTAGAGTGGGTAGATGCCCAGTGTGCAAACACAAGGAAGTTGGAGGCGACACAGGAGCCGTCTAAAGTTTAAAGTAAAAAGTAAAAAGAACTAAGCTAACAACAGAGCATTCTTTTACCTTTTTACTTTGGCTTTTCGGAATTAACCAACCGTAACCTGATCGGTACTTACAGATGTTGCACCGCTCACGCTACGGGCTACCGACACCATCTTATTAAGAACGTCCTGACTGGGAACTTCTCCTTTCAAAACCACAGTACCGCCAGTCTGAGCTACCCAAAGACGATCGTAATCAGTCAGATCCGAGTCTTGGTCGAAAGCTAGAGCGACTCGCTTGGCTAAACCGCTTTGGTCGTACTCGCCATTCAATCCCACGCGCTCTGGGGGAATGTCCCCTCCATCGGGAGCCGATCCTGCTGGTGCGGGATTCGTTTGAGCATCAGCGGGCTTTTCCATTCCGAATAGGCGTTGTAACCAACCCATTGGCGTTTTTCCTCCAATAATTATGGACACAAATAATAATTAAACATTTTTCGATGATTTACTGCATCTATCGTCAAAAAGATTTTATATTCTCCCGTTACTACGCCTTTAGATAGATAAAGCCAGGATCTGGCTTTGTTAAAGTCATCTGACAAAAACTGTCGGTAGTGTTGCCCGGTCAAGTAGTTGCGGTAATATGATTAGACTAAACCCGTGCAACTTCTTTGTGCCACGGGGTAATTTTCTATCTTCAGCAGTATGCGATCGCGCCTCAGCATTTTTTCACGATAATGAAACACACCCTTTCCGTTTTGGTTGAAGATGAAGCCGGTGTTCTCAGCCGCATCGCTGGTCTATTTGCCCGTCGAGGCTTTAATATCGAGAGTTTGGCAGTTGGCCCAGCAGAACAGATGGGAATTTCGCGGATTACAATGGTCGTCCCTGGCGATGACAGAATTATCGAGCAGCTTACCAAACAGCTTTATAAGTTGATTAACGTCCTCAAGGTACAGGATATTACTGAGATTCCCTGTGTAGAGCGAGAGTTAATGCTACTCAAAGTCAATGCTAACAGCACCACTCGTTCGGAAATTATCGAATTGGCTCAGATTTTTAGGGCGCGGGTGGTGGATGTCGCGGAGGAGTCCCTGACTCTGGAAGTAGTTGGCGATCCGGGTAAAATAGTCGCGATCGTACAAGTACTCCAAAAATTCGGTCTTCGGGAAATTGCTCGCACCGGAAAAATTGCTCTGACTCGCGAGTCTGGCGTAAACACGGAGTTTCTCAAATCTTTGGAAGCAAAAATTTCTTAACCGAGTAGGGTGGGCAATGCCCACCCAGACCTAATCTATTATTAAAGAAATTTTACCTGTCGTCGAGCCTGTTTCTAGCAAGCGATGAGCTTCAGCAGCGTGTTCGAGGGGAAGAGTTTTGCTGAGGTGAATTTTGAGTTTACCTTGGTCTATTATACGGGCAGACTCTTCTAAAATTTTGCCTTGGTGTGTCTGTGCTGAGACCAACCCTTGCAACATGGGTGTCAGCATCAGTTCTAAGCTAATTCGGAGATTTCGGTTTCTGGCTGTCTTCAAATTTCCCAAGGCGGGATCTGGTTCTAAAATGGTGACTAAATCGCCATAAACCTGCACGACTGGAACTGTTTTGTAAAAGGTTTCGCCGCCTACGGTATCAAAGGCGAGGTCTACTCCTTCTCCATTTGTCCAGTCTAATGCGGCTTCGACAAAATCGGTTTCTTTATAGAGAATTACTTTATCTGCACCTAACTGACGAACGAATTCGGCGTTATCTTCCGAACCAACTGTAGTACAGACTTCCGCACCTTGCAACTTTGCCAATTGTATCGCGACGTGACCGACGCCACCCGCACCGGCGTGGATGAGAACTTTTCGTCCAGCTTCCAGGCGTCCGCGATCGTACAATGATTCCCAAGCGGTAATGAGGACGAGGGGAGCTGCTGCGGCTTCGGCAAAGGAGAGAGAAGCAGGTTTGCGGGCGACATACCGCTCTTCTACAACTGTATATTCCGCATAGTTGCCGTAGCGATCGCCCAGTCCACCATAGCAGAAATATACTTCATCGCCGACACGGAAGCGGCTGACACCAGCACCGACTGCTTCGACGACGCCAGCACCATCGCATCCCAAGATTGCCGGCATTTTATCTGGATAGAAGGTGCCTCGCTTCCGCAGTTTAGTATCGATGGGGTTGACACCTGCTGCCCGCAATCTTACCAAAAGTTCTGTGTCTCCCACAGGAACGGCAGGATTTTCAATTTGCCGCAGTTGTAGCACTTCCGGATCTCCGGCGGCTGTCATCAAGACTGCTCTCACAAGTTTTTCTCCTCACGGCTGAAGCTATGGCTTGTATTTGCCACTTTACCGCAACTGGGAGGAGAAAGCGATCGTCTCAAAGTATCAAAATAACAGAAATAATATCAAAGCAGCGCTGGCGACGATCGCCAGAAGAGAGGTATCATCGTCTTGTTTCGGCTGAGGATCGAGGGAGCGTTCTAATCCGCATTTGAGACAGACATATCTGCGGGGGTTGTTCGGATCGCTGACAAATGGACATGGCGCTTTACTGCAATCAACAGCGCAGGTTTTTTGTACTGTTGTCATGAAAACCCCCGATTGGAACCACTACCTTTGTTTATTCAACCGATATGGTTAACATCAGGAGAATTGCTGGCAATTTCGGGAAATTGTTGGGGGTGGGTAGGGTGCGATCGAACTCTGACACAAAGAGCGATCGCATTCTGTACTATTTCAAACTTTGCCCTAGTTTTCTTTTTGTTCCAGTGCCGGTGGATCTTCCAGAATCATAGCTATTTCTAGCAGTTCCCAGCATTGATAATCTTTGCCTGTCTCTGAGTTAAAGGGACGAACAACTCGACGATACGCTTCCAAGGTATCGACCATTAGTTTATTCCCGTTTGCCAACTCTACATCGTTGAGCCTGGTTTTGCCAACACCGGTGAGGTCTGCTAACTCATCCAGCGTTAAGCCTTTTTGTTCGCGGGCATTTTTCAAAATTAGCCCAACTTTTACCATTCCCACTTTGTCAAATCGGGCTATCGGTTCGCTTTTCTTGCTTTGGCGCGACATAACAACCAGACACAAACCTGTGAAATCGTGTGAGAGTAAAATGAGATCGCCTACATCACTCCTCTATTTCGACTCGATCGATCTATAGGTACAACTTTGGATCGTGATAAGGTGGATGTTCGCAAGCGATATAAAGAGCATTAGTAGGTTCTAAGGGTTCTCCTGTTAGTGGATCGATCGGTTTGAGAACAAAGCATAGCAGCGAAAGAGAATGCCAATCTAAATTATCCAATTTTCCGCGTTCGTAGCGACTAACGGTGGCGTTACTGATGCCTACATCTTTGGGGACATCATCGCCAGCAGCTTGAAAAACCGCAGCTTCATAAGCCTTCGTAGCAAATTCCGTTTCAATGATAGACCAACCCAGGCGCTCTCTAGCTGCTTTGATCAGCTTGCCCAATCGTTTACGTCCTGTGTCCGTAAACCGTACAGGGCGCAGTTGTGCGCGATCCACCACAGCCTTAAAGTTATTTACGTGCATCGTTCGGACAGAGGGGGACAGTTTATCAGCTATCGCCAGTTGTGCGAGTGGAAAAATGCAGTAGCCTTTGACACTCCCCGGTCTAAAGACACGGGGATTCTTCATTCACAGACTCAGCTTGCTCTGACAGGATTACTCCAGCCAAAGTAGAGGTTGAATCTCCTGAAGCGTTCGGATCTTCGATCCAAGTTCCGGTATGCCCTACCGTACTCAAGGCTACTTTTAGAATGTTCAGTGCCGCGTTCCAGTCTCTATCTAACACAAACCCACATCTGCAAATATGAGTTCTGGTTGATAGAGATTTTTTAACTATTGCGCCACAACTAGAACATTTTTGGGAAGTATAGGCAGGATTAACAGCAATAGTTATCTTGCCAAACTTTACCCCAAAATACTCTAGCCATTTTCTAAATTGATACCAACCTGCATCATTAATAGATTTGGCGAGACAATGATTTTTTACTAAGTTCTTAATTCTCAAATCTTCATAAGCAACCAAATCGTTAGATTGGATTACGCAACGCGCTACTCGAAGAGCGTGTTCTTCACGTTGCCTACTTATTTTGAGGTGTACTCGACCTAATCTATTAACGGCTTTCTTTCGATTGGCAGAGCCTTTCTGTTTGCGCGAAACACGCCTTTGTCTAAACTTTAGCCGTTTCTCACCCAGGCGATAAAATCTAGGGTTAGGTTCAGTATTACCATTTGAGTCTGTGTAGAATTCTTTAATGCCGACATCTAATCCAATTGCTTTACCTGTTGGCTGTAAGTCTACTTTATTCTCTACTTTCATTAAGAATTGAATATAGTAGCCATCAGCACGCCGAACTAATCTCACCCGTTTTATCTGCTCTAATTGGTAGAAGTTTAAGTCCCACGTCCCCATAAGTTTTAACTTGCCAATTCCCGTCTTATCTGTGAAATAAATTTCCTTTCTAGTAACAGAAAGCTTCCATCCTGAAGTTTTGTATTCAACTGAACGGCAGTTTTTCTTGAACTTTGGATAACCTTTCTTTCCGGGAACAGACTTTCGACAATTATCGTAAAACCGAGCAATTGAGGAATAAGCCCATTCCACTGCTACTTGGCAAGCATGAGAGTTTAAAGCTTTGACAAAGGGATACTCGGCTCTTAACGCCGTGTTGTGACGATACAACTCTTTTTGCCCTACTCCGCGATGATCCATCCAAAACCGAAGGCATTTATTGCGGACAAATTGAGCAGTTCTAATCGCCTCATCAATGGCTTTGTATTGAGTTGTTTTCCCTTTCGCTTTAAACTCGAAAACGATCATTTGACGTGGAAAACATCTACGGCAACTAGCTTAACATAATTAAAGCCGTCCTGCAAGGACGGGGCTTGTATCCCATTATTTTTGGTCAGATACAAAAATGCTGCACTTGGGAAGATTGGGAAAAATTGTGGAACGCCATCCGAATCGATCGCAGAAAGCACTGCAAGCAATACGAGGATTCCTTAGTGCAATTTTGGCAAGAAATCTGGGCTAAACGCAGCGATGCTCTTCCTAGCAAGGTAATGGTTGAAAATTATACAACAAATTTAGCAGGAAAGGCGATCGCTCTCTAACAAAAACCCCCTTTTCTAAGGGGGCAGGGGACTTATAAAGTCAAAGATTGCGGGTCTGTTTCAATTAACTTCGCCAAATCTTGCAAGAAAGCCGCTGCATGGGCACCGTAAATAATGCGGTGATCGCAAGTAATATTAACCTGCATTTGCCGCTTCACGCCCATCAACCCATCTTCAGTGGCGATAACTTGGGGACGGGACGCACCAATCGCGAGGATGGAACCTTGTGCCGGCGGGAGAATCGCATCGAATCGGTCTACGCCAAACATTCCCAAATTCGACACAGTAAATGTGCCAGAATTATACTCGTGGGGTTGCAGCTGCTTGGTTCTGGAACGCTCCACCAAATCTTTCCAAGTGCGAGAGAGAGAGTAAATATCGAGTTTATCGGCATTTTGCAATACTGGCGTGATCAGTCCGCCATCATCCATCGCCACCGCTACAGCTACATTAATCGCAGAAGGATATTGAATGCCTTGGTCTGTATAGCTGGCATTCAGCAGCGGATGTTTTTGTAAAGCTACTGCTACTGCTTTGGCTAGCAGCGCCGTCATCGTCACACCTTTAGACTTTATTTGTTTGTAAAGTTTATCGAGATTATCTGTAGTGATGGTGTAACCGACATGGTATGTAGGCACTTGCAAGCTAGCCACCATGTTCCGCACGACAGCATTTTGCAGTGTAGTTAAAGGCACTACTTTACCGGGGGCTACCGCGACCGGGGCAGGTGCGGGTGCTGGTTTTGCTACTGGTGCGATGGGGACGGGAGCGGGCGGTGGCGCAACGGGCGTTATGGCGGGTGCGGCGACGGCAGGTTTAGCCCTACCCACGGCGGCTTCCACATCTTCTGCGACAATGCGTCCGTGCGGGCCACTGCCTTGCAAGCTACTCAATTCTACTTTCAGTTCCTTAGCCAACTTTTTGGCGCGGGGTGAAGCAATTAAACGTCCGTTGCCTCCACTGCTGCCGTTGGGAGAACCTGCGGCGGCTGCAACTGGTTGGGCTGCTTGTGCTGGGGCGGGGGCTGGTGGGGCGGTTTGTGCGGGTGGGGCGTTGTTGCTAGCGGCCTGTTGCTTGGCGGTTTCAATTTCTGCTTGGGTTTCTGCTACTAAAGCAATGGTGGCACCAACAGGAGCTGCTTCGCCAGCGGGTACGACGATCGTCGCCAAAAAGCCCTCGTAGAAGGACTCCACATCCATATCTGCCTTGTCGGACTCGACCACCACCACGGTTTCGCCTTTTTCAACTTTGTCCCCTGGAGATTTAACCCAGGAAACAATTTTGCCTTCGGTCATTGTAGAACTGAGAGCGGGCATGAAAACTTCGTGAATCATGGGGTGATGTACCGAATCGACAATTTACTAGAATAACAGATTTAGTCAGTGAAAAACTTTAAATTTCAGATTGCAGATGGGAAATTTATTTTCTTTTGTCTATTTTAAACCCGCAATCTGAAATCTGAAATTTCTCGATGATAATGACTGCTCTAAATATCGCCGCGAATTTCTTCGACTACACCATCACGCAGCAGAATTTCTACTTGCATTTTCTCAACTAAGTTGTCTCCTGGTTCAATGCGGAAAATGCTTTCTATTTGGCCTTGATTTACTTCTTGATTGAGTTCGAGAAGTTGCACTTGTTGGAGTTGTTGGAGGCTTTGATTTTTTTGCTCTAGCAGCTCGCTTTTTCTCTGGTTGACCTGCATTTGAATGCTTTCAATTTGCTGCATTACTTGCGGGCCAGGTGGTTGCAGACTTTGTTTTTGAATTTCTGTGATTGCCCGCTGTGCTTGGGTTTCTAACTGTTGCAATTGCTGGTCAATTTGATTGAGTTGGGACTGAAGTTGCTGCTGCGCCTCCTCTTTCCAGCGAGTTGTGACGATCGCTTTGACGGTAACGGGGCGTTTTAGCAGAAGGTTGTTCGTAGAGACATCCATAACCATTTAACTTTGAATCTCGTACAGGAGCGGGCTTTTTTTTAGTTCTGAGTGTTGAGTGCAAAAGTGCTGAGTTATTTTTTCACTCAGCACTTTTGCACTCTGCGCTCATTTTAGTACATCGCGTCGATCGAATCGCTATAGCGTTCCATCACGACGGGTCGCCGAATTTTCAAGGTTTGAGTCATCATGCCATTTTCGATCGAAAATGGCTCCAGAATTAGCCTAAATGGGCCTATGCGGTCATCAGGACGATAGCCAGGTCGATTTTGGACTTCGCGGTTTAGTTCTTGCCGGAATAAGTCTTGGACAATTTTACTATCGAGGTCGATTTCTTGGTTTGATGACGCCTCAAGGGATACGGTTTCCTCCGGTAGACGCAAGCTGAGATTTTGCGATGAAGCCCATTTCTTGAGGGCTTCTGTGTTGGGGACGATTAAGGCACCTAGCGATCGCTTGTCTTGCCCTATTAGCATAATCTGGTCGATGTAGGGACTACGCAAGCAGGCATCTTCGATCGGCTGGGGTTCGATATTTTCCCCATTCGTCAATACAATCGTATCCTTTGCTCGTCCGGTCAGCACCAAATCGTTTCCTGCGGTTATCCAACCTAAATCGCCGGTATCGAACCATCCTGCGGGGTCGATCGCCTTGGCTGTGGCGCTGGGATTGTGGTAATATCCTCCCATCACCTGCGGCCCGCGTACCAGCACTAAGCCGCGCTGACCCACAGGTAAGGTTTGACGGGTTTCCGGGTCAACAATTTTGCATTCTGTCAGGGGTATGGGTTGTCCCGCCGAACCGCGTAGGTTGTGCCAAGGGCGACGGGCATGGGTAACGGGGGATGTTTCGGTTAAACCGTAGCCTACGAGTACTTCTACTCCCACTATTTCAAAAAAGTTGTCCAGGTGCATTGCCAGGGAACCGCCACCGCTGAGGACGTATTTCAATCTGCCGCCGGTAGCTTGACGCACTTGTTGATAAACTAGGCGATCGGCTAGTGCTTGAATGGGAGTGAGGGCGATTGTTTTTGCTGCTGCTAGGAGTTTTTCTGCTGGGGAAGGAGGGTAAGGTTGTAATTTTAATCCCCGGACTATTCGCCGCGCTTCGATGTATTTTTGGCTGATACCTAGCAGGGTGTTTATCAATCGCTGTTTGTTGGCGGGTTGTTCGCGGAATTGCTTTTGCACGCCTTCATAAATTGATTCCCAAAGACGCGGTACTCCCACCATGTAGTGCGGTTTGAATTGTTTGAGGTCTGATTTGACGTGACGCAGGTTGGTATAAATTTGCGTGACACCTTGGGAGATGATGAAATATTCGGCGGCGCGTTCGTAGGCGTGCCATGTGGGGAGGATACTGAGGACTATATCGCCCGGTTGCGGTTGAATTACTGAACCCAAGGTGGTAACTTGATGGAGCAAGTTGCCGTGGGATAGCATGACGCCTTTGGGTTTGCCGGTGGTTCCCGATGTGTAGAGGAGGGTTGCGAGGGTATCCCGGTTTTGGTGAGTCGGTTTTAGCTGTTGGTCAGCGCCAACTGCCATTAATTGAGAGAAGTTGAGAATTTTGAGATTGGAAGAAGTTTCGGGTTCTTCGTCGGATAGCAAGACTGCGAATTGGATGGGGAGGTCTTCAAGGCGATCGCGCAATTTTTTCAACGTCTTGCGGTCTTCTACCACCAGAGCTGTGCTACCGCTATTCTCTAAAATATACAGCAGTTCTTCCTTTTCTGCTTGGGCGCTGCGAACTACGTTAGCTGCCCCTGCCATCATAATGCCCTGATCTGCAATCATCCAGCGGGGACTGTTATCGGCGATGAGGGCTATGCGGGCGGGGACGCCCGCACCACTGGGGACGCCCGCACCACTGGGCAATTCTGCTTCTGGTTGTACTCCCAACGCCTGCAATCCAGCGGCGAATTGCTGAATTTTTTGATATAGCTGTGGGTATGTGAGTACTACCTCTGGTTTGGCGTGGGGGTCATGCAGGGCGATGATATTTTCAAATCTTTGTGCTGCCAATGGCCAGATTTCCGGCAAGGACTGCGCTGAGGAGTAATCTGCCAAACGTTCTAAGTTAGCACGCTCTCGCTCTTTCATTTTCAAGTCATTGGGGGAGGCTGGTCTGTCTTTCAACATAGTCTCACATTATGGATGCAAATTTATCTTTGATTCCTAAGTTATCTTTACTATGGCTGAATCGGACGATCTGGGGGACAGTATTGATTCTGTCTGTCTTGTCTTGTCGTGTTCGGTATGATGCCATTTTTTTACTACATCATTATATTTAATATTTTTGTAGTTTGGCGGAATTCCAGAAAGGCAGTTTTTTAGAAAAACTGCGTTTCTGGGCAACAATAATCAATTTTGGATCGATTTGGTGTACTCCTAAGATAGGATAGGGTATGAGAAGGTTGTTGGCGGTGCATGAGCGATACTGAAAGTTCGATTATTACAGTTTGGGGCTATCACGGGACAAGCGCGGAGGCAGCCGAGTTAATTGTTCGTGATGGGTTTAGAATAAAGTCCAGTAGATATCATTGGCTAGGCGACGGTGTTTACTTTTTTCAAGATGCTCCTTTAAGAGCTTGGGAATGGGCAAATCAGCGTTACTCAGACCCGGCGGTGATACGTTCCTTAATCAAGTTAGATGAAGATTGCATAGATTTAGTTGACATTAAGTGGTTTTCGTTAATAGAGGAAATATATGGGCTATATTTAAGCAGTTACGAACTGTTAAAGCAACCTTTACCAGTACAAAACCTTGAAAGAAAGGCTCATGGTATAGACTGCGATTTTTTCAATTTTATGGTGAGGTTACTTTCCGAAAGTAGGGGTATAAAGGTTCGTGCTATTCGAGGCGTGTTTATAGAGGGCAAACGTATTTTTACTAATTCTGCCATTTTTAACCGCGCTCATATTCAGATATCAATTTTAGATACCTCTCTGATTCAGGAGTCTTATTTGGTAGAAGAGAAACAGGAGTAATTATATAATGCTAGATCCCAAAGAAATTGGCGATTTTCTTCGCAAGTATTTCCACGAAGTAACACCTGAACAGTTTGCTCAAGATTACAAACGTTATTGCCCTGAAATTAATGACCGCAATTCATATCAAGGCATAGAACCAAACGTTGAGTTGAGGCAAGATTTATTGCCAGAAGTAGAACCATACGTTACTGTTGATAACATACCAACAGAAAAAGCCATTCAAGAAACAAAAAATGCTTTAACAAAACTGATCGCTGCATTTGCATCGGAATTACCGAGCAATTTGCTTTTAAAAATAGGAGAAGAAAATGCCATCCAGGTAGTTGTTACCTTTATTATGCCAGAAGATTTGGAGGCGGTGAAGCAAAAAGATTTATCCCTAGTCCACCGCCAAAAAAATGTTTCTTAATTAACCTCCATTTTCGAGTCGCCATTTGGCTCGGACTAATCGAATTGCGCCATAATCGAACTGTTCTCCGAGATGTTCGTAAATTGGTTTAAGCGCATCAGTAACGCCAACTTCTTGGATCGCCTGCAAAATGATTTCTTGATGTGCGGGGGAAACTAGGCTATCTATATCTACTGTTTTACCCAATTCGATCGCTTCAGCTAAATGACCCAGGATCGTAGTGGTTTTTAAATTCCGTTTTTGGGCAATTTCTTCTATAGTTAGTCCTTGCTCAAATAAATCGAGAGTCATTAACTGCGTGTAGTTAGTAGAAGCAGATTTTGCAGAAGAAGTTGCGATCGCACTTTTCAAAACATCCTTTCCTACCGATAAACCTTGCTCTTTTCGGTAAGCTACAATTTCCGCAATAAATGTTTCCCCGTACTTATCGCGTTTGCGATTACCAACACCGGAAAGTTGTTCAAATTCTACTAAGGTTTGCGGTTGCACTTGCGCCATTAATTTCAGTGTAGAATCAGGGAAGATTACATAAGGCGGAACTGATTGTTCGTCGGCGATTTTTTTGCGAAGTTGACGCAAGCGATCGAACAACATTTCCATCCCTGCTTTCTTCAAATTCTTTTCTTCCAGAGTCGGTGTATTTTTAACAGGAACTACAATATTAACCGGACGCTGACGCCGCATAACTTCCCAACTGAGGGGGTTGAGTTTCAGCACAGCATAACCATCTGCGGTTTGATCTAGTATACCTTGATGCAAGAGCGATCGCGCTAGCATTTTCCATTCATCTGCTGTTCTATCTTTGCCGATTCCATAAGTAGAAAGTTCGGTATGTTTGTTTTGCAAAACTTTCTGACTGCGAGAACCGCGCAAGACATCAATAATATAATTCATGCCAAATTTTTCCTTGCAACGCGCCACGCAAGAAAGAAACTTCATCGCTTCAATTGTCCAGTCTTCTACTGGTTTTTGGTTGCAGCAATTATCGCAATTACCGCAATTACCGGCAAAATATTCGCTAAAATAACTTAACTGAATTGTGCGCCGACAGTCTGTACCTTCGGCATAATCTATCATGCGACGCAGTTGTTGACGAGCGATCATTTGTTCTTGCTCGTCAATTTTTTGTTCGATTCCCCATTCAATTTTCTTGACATCTCCAAAGCTGAAAAATATTGTACAGCGAGATGGTTCTCCATCCCGCCCTGCACGTCCGGCTTCTTGATAGTAACTTTCCAAATTGCGGGGTAAATCGTAGTGAACGACAAAGCGCACATCTGGTTTATTAATCCCCATCCCAAACGCAATTGTCGCTACGATGACTTGCACATCATCGCGAATAAAACGAGTTTGATTTTCGGTGCGATCGTCATCACTCAATCCCGCATGATAAGGTAAAGCTTTAATACCATCTTTCTGTAACTTAAAAGTAAGTTCGTCAACAGAACGACGGCTAAGACAATAAATAATTCCCGTACCTGTTGTTTGACGAATTAGCAATAACAATTCCGTGTAGCTGCTTTTCTGCTTCGGACGAACTTCGTAGTAAAGATTTGTGCGGTTGAAGCTAGAAATATGGACATTCGGTTGCACAAGTGCTAGCTGTTGGATGATGTCTTGGCGGACGCGCTCGGTGGCGGTGGCGGTGAGCGCCATAATGGGAACATTTGGATAACGCTGGTGAAGTATTCGCAATTGGCGATATTCTGGGCGAAAGTCGTGTCCCCACTCGGAGACGCAGTGTGCTTCGTCGATAGCAAAACCAGAAATACCGATTTGATGCTGCACTAAGTCTAAAAATGGCAGAAATCTTTCGCTCAGCAGACGTTCTGGCGCAATGTAGAGTAATTTGATGCGTTTGTTGAGGATGGCTTGTTCGGAATATCGGATCTGATGACTGTTGAGGGTACTATTGAGGAAGGTTGCGCCGATACCGTTATCCCGCAGCGCGTCAACTTGGTCTTGCATTAAGGCGATGAGGGGAGAGACGACTACGGTTAAACCGGATTTTAGCAGCGCGGGTAGCTGAAAACACAGGGATTTGCCGCCACCTGTGGGCATGACAATGAGCAAATCTTGATTCTGCAAGGCTTCTTCTACTATCTGCCGCTGTCCGGGACGGAAGCTGTCGTAGCCAAAATATTGTTTGAGTGCCTTTTCCAGGGAGCGAAACTGAGACATGATGGAGGGGATTTTCAGCTATTGTACCTGCACCTTCGCTTCATAATGGTACTTGGAAAATCGTTCAGCAAAAAATGTTATGCCGAAAGCTGTTTGGAATGGTGCCACTTTAGCGGAGAGCGATCGCACTATAGTTGTGGAAGGAAATCACTACTTCCCACCGGATGCGATCGACTTGCAGTATTTTAAGGAAAGCAGTACCCACACGACTTGTCCCTGGAAAGGCGTTGCCAGTTACTATACGATCGAGGTGAACGGGCAAGAAAACAAGGATGCTGCTTGGTATTACCCGCAGACTAAGGACGCAGCTAAGAATATTGAAGGTTATGTGGCGTTTTGGCGAGGGGTGAAGGTGGAAAGTTAAGTGCTGTTGTGGGATGTTGTGGGATGAGGACTGTTGTAGTTCTTGTGGCAGGAGGACTGTTGTAGCTGTTGTGGGATGGGGACTGTTGTAGTTCTTGTGGGATGGGCGCTGTTGTAGTTCTTGTGGGATGGGCGTCTCGCCCGTCCCCGATGATTGAAGGGCAGGCGGGACGCCTACCCCACAAGAATTGATATTGAAATTCCACAAGAGGTGGGAGGGCTGTGGCGATGTCAGTTGAAACAACCAAAGAACAAAATCCCCAAATGGCGGAGGTTGTAGACTGGTGGGAACCTCCTATGCCTCCTACCGATCTAATTTTTGATGATGGTGAACCTTTGGAAAGCAATCGCCACCGTATTGCTATGAATACCCTGATTCGATCGTTGCAGCAAGCTTGGCTCGATCGCAACGACTTCTACACGGGCGGCAATATGTTTATTTATTTTAGTAGCGCTCAAGCTCGTAACCGCGACTTCCGAGGGCCAGATTTTTTTGTGGTGCTGGATGTTGATGGTACAAGAGAACGACAAGGCTGGGTAGTGTGGGAAGAAGATGGGCGTTATCCCGATGTGATTGTGGAACTGTTATCTTCTAGCACCGCACAAGCAGATAGGGGAACTAAGAAGGATATTTACGAGCGAGTTTTCCGAACGCCGGATTATTTTATTTTCGATCCGTTTGACCCGAATTCGTTGCAGGGTTGGCATTTGGATGCTTCCCAGCGCTATCGGTCATTAGTAGCAAATGAGCAAGGTTGGCTGTGGTGCGAGAGTTTGGACTTTTGGTTGGGAATTTGGCAGGGAACAGTAGATAGGGAAACGGCGAGTTGGTTGCGCTTTTACGATACCTCTGGCAATCTGGTTTTGTTGCCGGAGGAAGCAGCACAACAGCAGGCAGAAATTGCTCAACAACAGGTAGAAGCTGCCCAACAACAGGCAGAAGTTGCACAACAGCAGGCGGAAACTGCCCAACAACAGGCGGAAGCCGAACGCCAACGCGCCGAACTTTTAGCGGCGCGGTTACGAGAATTGGGAGTCGATCCCGATAATTTGATTAGAGACTAGAAACCGGATTTCTTCAAGAAACCCGGTTTCTGTGTACTCACCGGAAAGCGGCTGTAATATTATTCATCTGGCGCAAAATCTCTCTGTTGGTGTGTCCCTACAGTTATGCAAGAAATAACAAAGTAGGTAGCAGAAAATAACAAAGTAGGTTGGGTTGAGGAAACGAAACGCAACTACGATTACTATTGCCGTTGACGCCTACACTGTAGCAAGATTAAGGGTGTAGTTACTGTTACTAGATGAGCCTGTACTGACGACAACGAAGTAAGTATCTGCTCCTATAGTGCGGCTGATTGATGTGCTGCCACCAGAACTAACAGTTCTGTCGTCCACATACTCGTTGGAATCGATTTGCCCATTGCCGTTAGTATCTACATAGAGCGTTACAGCAACATTAGCAGTCGTACCGTTTAAGGTCAGCCTGAAGTTGCTGGGACTACCCAAGACAAAGCGATAGAAATCTTGGCGGTCTGTTCTACCCACAAACTCAGTAAAAGTACGGCTACCGTTCAACAAACCAGCATCTATCAAACCATCGCGGGTATTGTTAGCCGTCAGTCCAAGACTGTAGTTAGTGTTACGACCTTGGGAGTCTGGTTGGAGGCGAACGTAGTATGTACCTGCCCCTAAACTGCGGCTGATTGATGTGCTGCCACCAGAACTAACAGTTCTGTCGTCCACATACTCGTTGGAATCGATTTGCCCATTGCCGTTGGTGTCTTGATAGAGCGTTACACCAACAGGCGCAGTCGTACTATCTAACGATAAAATAAAAGCGCTCGGAAGTTGCAAGCTGAAGCGATAGTAATCATCGCGGTCATTAAATCCCACAAATTCATTAAAATTGCGCGTTCCAGTCAGAACATCTACATTAAATGCAGCACCTGGATTGTTACCCGGTTCTCCTTGTGGTGGTGGCGGAGTCGAACCTCCCGGAACAGCAGGACGTCCCTCGCGAAAACCAGAAGTTACATAATGCTGAAATGCTTGTAGATAATTAAAACCTGCTGCCCGCAAATCCGGGTTAGCGTCAAGATAATAGCGAACATTAAAATTTTCAGCTGAAGCCCGTCCGTCATTCAACCCGAAGGCGCGGAAATGCTCAAATCGTTGCTCGTTATTATTTATACCGGCTAACGCCAAGTCGGGATTGACAGCCCCATAGAAAGGTGTATTTAAACCATAAGAAAACCTGCGCCCATCTGCAACTCCATAACTTTGCAGATGGTAAAAAGCTTGCAAATTGGTGTTCAATCCTGCCGCTGCCAAATCGGGATTACCAGCGCGATAAAAGTCAAGATTGACAAATGGCGAGAATGCACGCCCCTCGTTAGCGCCAAATTTCTCAAAGTGACTCACCAGCTGTGCATCTGTAGTCAGTCCAGCCCTAACTAAGTCTGGGTTGAGGGCCCGGTAGTAATTTACATCGAACAGATTAACCGTCATTTGCCATCCCCCAGCGGAATATATAAGTTTTTTTTATATAACAGTTAGCAATGGCAATGTCAAGAGTGGGATAGTGAGGGAGAGGGAGAGAGGGGGAGAAAAACAGGCTTTCTTGGATATTTTATGATAATTAAACCTGATTAATTGCGATAATCCTTGCCGTATAAGCATTTCCTATGGCCAATTGCCTCTGGAGGGCGAGTTCGCTAAAAGGTTTTGTGCAATCGACATTTCTAGAAAAGAATTTCAAAGACAGGCAGGATGCCTATCCCACAATTTTGGAGATGTGTAATAAATTGTCGCTCTCATACTTTGCCCCTGCATAAGCTGCGACGCATCTAAGTTGTATAAATGGGGCGGCGGCGATGCCCACCCCACAAGAGTTTCACATTCCTTTAGAAACCCGGTTTCTTGAAGAAACCGGGTTTCTGACGTTTATTGAAGAAACCCGGTTTCTGACCGCTATAGAGTCAACATTGTTTCAAATGCTTTGGAGAGGCGAGTTTGAAAGCGCTGGCGATGCTTCAGCTTTAAAAAGGGTCGGGCTATTTCCAATATGGGCTTAGAATCGTCTGTGTTATCGATAACTTGAATTGCGCGTAGAGTGTCAAGCTGTAGTTCTTTTTTTACCATCAACTCAGAAATTGCTGTTGCGCCGACACCACTTTCTACTATTGATTTGACCATCTCGCCACTGTGCAAAACTAAAATAATATTCAATTCAGTAATAGGGATTCCCCAATTTTGCAAAGCTTCCTCAAACCTTTGCTGTGTGCCGGAACCGGTTTCTCGCATCACCCAATCTGTTGTGGAAAGTTCGGTGAGGGGAATCTCTGGCAGTTCAAACCAAGGATGAGATTTGCCAACAACAATTAGGAGCCGATCGCTGCCGACAACTTGTTGCTCTAAAGTTTTCTTAAGCGATGGGCTAACTACGCCTTCCACCAAACCTAAATCGAACTGTCCATTAGCCGTCCCAGTACAAATTTCTTCTGTATTGGCAAGAAAACATTGCACAGAAATGCCGTGATATCTCCGCTGAAATTCGCCGATTTTATTTGGGAGCCAATAGTTACCAATTGTGAGGCTCGATCCCAATTTCAATTCACCTCGCTGCATATTGTTCAATTCTCGTAAGCCGCGTTCGGTTAAAGTAACTTGGTCGAGAATTTTCTGCGCTTCCACTTGCAGCAATTTGCCAGCCTCACTGATCTCGATATGGCGACCGATACGATGGAAAAGCTTGACTCCGTATTCCTCTTCTAAATTTTGGATCGCCGCACTCACTGCCGGCTGGGTAATGAAAAGCGTTTCCGCCGCACGGGTAAAGTGCTGATGTTTGGCTACAGCTAGAAAAATTCGCAACTGATCGAGCGTCATCCCTGCCATTTGAAGTATCCTTGCAGCTTTTTGTCGAGTTATTAATCAATTTTATTTATTAAATCGACAAAAAAGAGCATTTGATTCTATCGTTAAGTTTCCGTATGGTAAGAATAAGCCTAATGCACCGAACTGAACTGAAGCGATGCCTGAGAGTTCAATTCGAGGTAGAAAGCGATCGCTTTTTAAGCGCAACGTTGCGAAACGACTAAAAAGAGATACAGAGCCCAAGGTTTTTCCTGAAAAACTCTGTTTGTCTTTTTGGTTACTCAAGAGCAGGCTTTTTGGAGTCAAATATTGACCCGGCTGGGAGCTGAGCGGTGATTGTACCGTGTTCCCGGCGGGTTGGTGTTGCCAAACAGGAAATCTGTACGGGAAAAAATTGCCTTATGACCAGTGAAATCCAACTAGATCGCGATCGCAGCGCTCACGGCTTAAAGCCAGAATGTCTGCCCTACAGGGAAGTTTTGGCCCAATCAATTGCTGTAATCGCACCTACCACAACACCAGCAGCAAATTTAGCTTTGATCTTCGCCGCTTCGGGAAACGGCACTTGGCTGAGTTTTCTGATCGGTATGATGGGGCTAGTGTTTGTCAGCGTCAACATCAATCAATTTGCCCGCCGTTCTGCTTCTCCAGGTTCCCTCTACTCTTACATTGCTAAAGGTCTTGGCCCTACGGCTGGCGTCCTCTGCGGTTGGGGTTTGGTACTGGCTTATTTGTTTACCGGGATAGCGACGCTGTGCGGTTTTGCCAACTTTGGTGCTGTGTTGCTGGGTCACATAGGAATCCATCCTTCCCCGATTACGATGTTAGCGATCGGCGCTGGTATAGCTTGGTATATGGCTTACAAAGACATCAGTCTATCGGCGACGATGATGCTGCTGTTAGAAGGTGTATCTGTTGGCTTAATCCTGCTTTTGGCTGTTGTTGTTTGGGCGCAAAAAGGTTTCGCCCTGGATATGGCTCAAGTTACTCTGCATGGAGCCACACCAGGAGGCATAGCGATGGGACTTGTGCTGGTCGTGTTCGGTTTTTCTGGTTTTGAAAGCGCCACTTCCTTGGGCGATGAAGCGAAAGACCCACTCAAAACTATCCCCAAATCTGTAATTCAAAGCACGATTTTGGCCGGTTTGTTCTTCATTATGACGGCTTACATTGAAGTGCTTGGTTTTAGCGGTCTTTCCGTATCCCTTGCGGATACTGAAGAACCTCTAACTGTTCTGGCGAAGCTCGCTAAAGTAGGTTTTTTAGGAGATCTTATCAGTCTGAGCGCGTTGCTATCTTTCTTCGCTTGCGTGCTGGGCAGTATCAATCCGGCGGCTAGGGTATTCTTTATGATGGCGCGTCACGGTTTGTTTCACAATTCTGTTGGTGCGGCACATTCATCAAACAGAACGCCTCACATTGCTGTCTCTATGTCAGCGCTGATAACATTCCTGGTGCCAGCTTTCTTGTGCTTATTTGGCGTCAAGCTGTTTGAAAGTATGGCTTATACGGGAACGATTTGTACTTACGGATTTTTGCTGGTGTATATTTTGGTTTCCGTTGCTGCGCCTGTTTACCTGTACCGACTGAGAAAATTGCGGCCATTGGATATCGTCTTTTCGGTTTTGGGCGTTGGTTTTATGTTGATTCCGGTTGTGGGTACGGTAGGAATTCCCGGTAGCAAACTTTTCCCACCTCCAGAAGCTCCCTACAATGTGTTTCCTTTTTTGTTCTTGCTGTACTTAATTGTTGGTTGTGGATGGTTTATCATCCAAAAGCGGCGTTCTCCGAAAATGCTTAGGAGAATGACGCGATCGATGGAAGCAATTGAGGTCAGAATCGACGAGAGCGATCTCCTTTAATAGTCTTAGTCATTAGTCTTCAGTCATCGATAATATTTGAACCTTGACTGATGGCTGATAGCTGGTGAGCGATCGTAAACATAAGGATTCCCAGAAATGAGCGAGTTAGTAACTGCAATACCTACAGGAATAGCGGCCTTTACAGCGACAAACCTCGATGATATCGTCATCCTGCTGCTGTTTTTCTCCCAGGTAAATGCTGCATTTCGTTGTCGGCACATCGTTGCAGGTCAATATTTAGGCTTTGCCGCACTTGTGCTTGCCAGCCTTCTCGGTTTCTTTGGCGGTTTAATTCTGCCAGAACGCTGGATTGGATTGCTTGGCTTGGTGCCAATTGCCATAGGACTGAACCGCTTTCTCAATCCAGAAAACGATTCTGAGGAGGAAGTTCAAGCAGAAATAGATGAGTCCAATCTCTCTCCCTTCGCGAGTTTTCTTTCTCCCCAAACTTACGGTGTGGCAGCGGTTACGTTTGGCAATGGCGGCGATAATATTGGCATCTACGTGCCGTTGTTTGCCAACAGTGCCTTACCAAGTTTGTTGGTAATTTTGAGTGTATTCTTTCTACTGGTGGCAGTTTGGTGCTACACTGCCTACAAGTTAACTGCTTTACCTGCGGTGGCTGACGTCCTGACTCGTTATGGCAATCATTTCGTTCCTTTTATTTTGATTGGTTTGGGCGTTTTCATCGTGTTGGAAAATCAATCTTTAAGTCCGCTGGCTTTAGTTGCTGCTTCTCTGTGTTTGATGGGGTTAGTAAAAAGTAGCGGGCGAGCGACTTCAGAAGCGCAAAATTAATTTGGTGACAATCACACCGTAATGAATTGGCTTGTAACGGCAATTATCACAGGGATAACTTCTTTTGGGGCGACCAACATCGATGACATTGTTATTTTGACCCTTTTTTTCGCGCAGGTGAATGCTACCTTCCGCCGTCGGCACATCGTTGTTGGTCAATACTTGGGTTTTACAGCACTTATACTAGCTAGTTTGCCCGGTTTTTTTGGGGGTTTGATATTACCGAAAGCTTGGATTGGAATACTGGGTTTCGTTCCAATTTTCATAGGTATAATCCATCTATTTAAGGGAGAAAATGATGAAGAAGTACAGGCAGTTTCAACTGAATTTGACTCTTCCAGAAGCAATGTATCTGTGCTGTCAAAGTTGGCTAGCGTTCTTTCTCCCCAAACTTATAATGTGGCCGCAGTAACTTTTGCGAACGGTGGAGATAATATCGGCATCTACGTACCTTTGTTTGCCAGCAGCGACCCCGCTAGTTTGGCCGTAATTCTCACAGTCTTCTTTTTGCTGATCGGGGTTTGGTGTTATATTGCTTACCTACTAACCCGCCATCGTGCGATCGCTTCTATTTTAACTCGCTATGGTAAGGCTCTGGTTCCCTTTATATTGATAGGCTTGGGTGTTTTCATTCTGGTTGAAAGCGGTACTTATCACTTAATACCCAAGTTTAAATAGGATAATTTTATATTGATATATAATTGGCTGTACTATTAAAATCTATTTAACTAGAGATTAAAATGGTAAGTTTTTTAACAAAAAAGTATGGTGAAAAAATGTCTAAAAAATTTGAATATATAGTTGATAAATTTAAGCATAGCTGTTACGATTAGCATGAGTGAATTAAACTCAAACAAACACAAGAAGCGCAGTCAAATTAGGTAAAAACTTCTGTGTTGACAATATTCCCATAAAAAATCAAATTCAACTTTTCAAGTTGAATAGCTGTAAGATTGGAAAAGGAGAGAAAGGATGAAGCTATTCAAATATCTTGTTTTGGTCTTGGTATTGGTAGCCAATTTACTGCTCGCACAACCTTCCTGGGCGGGCAACAAACACAAGTCGTCGTTGGCACAAAATCCGGAATACATAGAGGTGACTCAAACTCTAGACGCTCTCAAGAAAGCGAAAGAGACACAAACTCAAATAGAGGATTATACACCGGAGCAGCTTCAGCAAAAAATTGATGAGTTAGAGTTTAGGAAATACACTCTAGAATCGGGCATCAACTGGAGTCAGTGCAGCAATGAAACAGGTAAGACGGTGGCTGTTTATGGGCCCAAAGCTAAAAAATCCAAAGAACCATATGACAATGGACTTTACTTTTTAGCTGACGGTCAGACAACTGAAAAAAAATGGAATTGTGAGGGATTTTACGTACCGAATGACGGAGTACCAACAGATTTAATGGTTACCGGACAAAATGGGCAACAATTGAGCGGCGCTCTTGCGGTCAAGATACCTAATGGAACTAATGTAGTCCTCAAAAGAAACTCGGACACTGGCGTACTTGAATTCAACGTTCCTTTTACGAAAGTCTTGAGACCGGGTGATGTTAACTGGTTTATACCAAATGTATCTCAAGCATTCATAGATACGCGAGTTCCAAATGCACCGATTGTAGAGAGCGAAGAGAGCCAGGGTTAAACTTTCTTTCTTGGTGATGATGTAAAGGCGTTTTTGTAACCAGGGCTACAGTCAAAATTCGCGAAAAAATACAAGATAACTCTGTAAAGATATGCGATATTTGACTGTAATCCTGAGAAAATAACATAGGGCACGAACTGTGCTGTTCGAGTTCTCAGACTTGCTTATTTGTAGATTTGAATTAAAAGTAAAAGGTGTTACCGATGCAGTTAATGTTCAAACCGACGCAGGTAGAGGCAGATCGGAATCAACAAAGACGATTGAACCCGTCGCGAGTGCGGGATCACTTGGCGAACGAACGTACTTACCTAGCATGGATGCGGAGTGCGATCGCGCTGATGGGTTTTGGCGTGCTGATCGTGCGCCTTCGCACTTTCCAGCCACCTATGTTACCTTACCCCGGTAATGGCTGGAAGTTGGGTTTGCTCTTTTCTGTAGTCGGTTTGCTGACAGTTTTGCTTTCAACTCAGCACTACTTTGCCGTTCGTCGGGACATTGAAGAAGATACTTACGAACCGGCAGACCGCTGGATAATTCTGTTCAGTCTGGCGGTGTTGATTTTGGGTGCAGGGGTAATCTATTTTGTCTTTACAGCACCGCTCAGTTTAACGAGTTTGGTTGTCGCTGAGTGATAGTTTCTTTAAGCTTGATAAACTAATTTCCAGCTCACCATTACTAAGATTGCATAAATCACAAACCGGAGTGCTGGCTGAGGGGTAATTTTACACAGCTTAGCACCTACTAGCACTCCCGGTACTGTGCCTAACCAGATGGGTAATACCAAACTCCAATTAACTGTGCCAAGACAGAGATGTCCTAGAGAAGTAAAAATTAATAAAATGGCTGCTTGGAAGAGATCTGTGCCTACTAATTTACGAGAGTCAAGGCGGAAAAAGGAAATTAGCACAAGTGCAAACATCGAACCGGACGATACGCTAGTCATGCCAACTACACAGCCTAAAACTGCTCCCACAGCCAGGGTCAGCATCCGACCGGAGTGAGTTTTTAAGTCAAATTTGGGTGGTTCCGGTAAGTTCAATTGGGGGATAAAATTTTTCAGCAGTAATTGTGCAAGTGCTGATAGGGCGACAAATAGCATTGCTACCCCCAACAAGCGCAGCAGGATGCCATCCAGATTAAAAGCCTGATTATGTTTAATCAAATATAAAATTCCCACTCCCGTCAGCGATCCGGGAACGCTCCCCAATGCCAGCCATGTGACAACTTGCAGATCGAGCGTTCTTTGCTGCCAGTGCTTGTAGCTGCCGACAACCTTCATTAAGGTGGCAGCGACTACATCAGAACTAACAGCGATCGAAGGTGGAACTTGGAATATAAAAATCAACATGGGGGTAATCAGAGATGCACCACCAACTCCCGTTAAACCGACGATGATACCAACTACAAAACTGAGGCTTGAAAGTAATAAATAGTTCATACTGCTGCCCTGTTACAGGGTGTAAATTTGCAGAAACTTTTACTGTGATTAAGCTTCTGTTTTTTCGAGCGATCGCGGCAATTTAGAGAAACAGTAGGTAGATGACAGACCAAACCCCTTATCACCACTCCAAGTGCTTTTACTTGTTCTAAAGCTATGGCTATTAAGAAAAGCTTTGGTGGGTTGAACCCATTCTAACCGTACACATTTCCGGGATGCGGCTCTTCATAGAATCTTCACAGGAAATAGGCCGGGATTTTCGATAATTTTAAACTGTATCAATGCCAAAATCGCCATTGTATAGACTGTTGAGGAAACTAAACCAGTCAGTAGCTCTTTTTTAAGGTTATGTTCTTTGGGCTGTCCTTGCAGAGCATCCACAGCGCCTACTTGCATCATGATAATGCCAGCAACATTAGACAGCCAGTACGCTGCGATCGAGCAAGGTACGAGTAAATCTGAGTTAAACAAACTAAAGACGTACCCAACAAAATAAGCAATGGGTAAATTGAAAACTAGGTCGTTCCACCAGCATAGTGGTGAGAGCAAGTATCCAATTACGAGCAGAAATCCGCCTCTTAATTTTCTGAACATGATTTTTATTTGGTTAATGGGATGAGAGGACTACAGATAATCTACGGTTACTACTGGGAGTACGAACCTGAGTTTGGGCCAGAAAAGCCACCTCCAGAGGGCGATCCCAGCTTTGGCAAGAAGTTGAAAATCGCTTGTGTTGGTTGCTTGTACACTCTGTACTTCAGAATAATACTTAATTCCGGTCAACTTACCGTAGTTTAACTTGCAGGTTAAGCAAATGTCCAGAGGAAAATATGCGATCGAAGCAAATTTTCTGACCGAGCTGCATTAACAGAGGGCTTTTGCTGGATTGAGACCTGCGCTCTGCCCCCTTATGAGCAATTATACTCAATTTACCAAACAGCGCCGGACGTTGAAAGTCCCGCGCCTGGAAAGGAAAATGAGATAATTATTTTTTTGTTTGGATTAAAAATTCCCTTAAATCTAGCAAATTTCCACTGTCATTACCAAAAATTACGGGCAGTTCCCCATTCCATTTATCTATTGCTTGCTTAAGCAGTATTTCCGGAGTCAAAGTTTCGCGAAGCAAGCTTTGCGCCTCTGCTTCTCCTTTAGCTAAATTTACTTTTGCCTCTGCTTTTTTTGATGCCTTTTGGGCTAAAAAAATAGCTCGTTTAGTTTCTTGTTCGGCAATTTGTTTGGCTTCTACTGCTTCCCTAAAGCGTTGTGAAAAGTGGATATGCACGAGGGAAATATCATCAACTGCGATATGATAGTTAGTTAAGCGTGCGGTCAACAAATTGTCTACTCCTCCTTTAACTTCTTCCCGGTCGGTAATAATTTCTTCAGCAGTGTACTTAGCGATTACTGCCTTTAGCACTTCTTCAACTGCGGGATTGAGGATGCGATCGACAATAGCCTGTTCGTCGCCAATTTCTTGAAAAATCGCATTTGCTTGTTCAGGAATAATATGCCAGTTAACAGCTACATCAGCGAAAACATCCTGAAGATCCTTAGAAGAAGCCTCGGCAGAAATTTCGTGCTTTTGCACCCTAACGCTCAACTTTTTGACTGTATTTACGATGGGAATAATTAGGTGAATTCCTTCTCCCAGTACTTGTTCTTGCACTTGGCCGAATTGCATCAGCACGCCTCGATGTCCGGCATCGATGATGGTAAAGGGAGTGAAGATTATAATTAGGAATAATAAAAGTAACGTCAGTTTTGAAAACCTGTTAAAAGCACTATTATTCTTCATAGTTGGTTGGAAATTGTCCTAAGTAGCCGCTGGGGGAAAGGCAGAGGAAGCTGGATAGGGATGAGTGTCCCGTTGTCCCGTTGTCCCTTGTTGACGATCGACTTTTGACCCCTACCCATTTCTACGCCAGCTCTGCTATGATATAAATCTATGCGGATGTGGCGGAATTGGCAGACGCGCCAGATTTAGGTTCTGGTTCCGAAAGGAGTGTAGGTTCAAGTCCTATCATCCGCATTGCAGCGAGGGATCGTCTATCCACGGTTTTGATGGGAATGACTGAGGAACGCGATATCCAAAAGCAGTCAGAAAATTCTCAGCAGTTGAGTGAAGCGCCTGATGGTGGAACGCCTGAGTCGATCGTTAATTCCCAAATTAAGCGGATCGCGGATGTTTGGAACAGCGCTACCGCAGGGATGATGGGGTTGCTACCGGTAGACCGAGTGGCACAGACGGTTCTGAAATGGTTTAGTGTTAGCGAAGCCCAAGTGGCAGAGATTCTGGAGACGGTGAGAGCGGAACTGCCAACTACGGAAGCGCTGCTAATCGGTAAGCCGCAAGCGGGAAAAAGTTCGATCGTGCGGGGATTGACGGGAGTTTCGGCGGAGATTGTGGGACAGGGATTTCGTCCCCACACGCAACATACTTCGCGCTATGCTTATCCGTCGAGTGACTTGCCGTTGCTGATCTTTACCGATACGGTGGGACTGGGAGATGTCAAGCAGGATACTGAAGCGATCGTCCGGGAACTGGTAGGAGATCTGCAACAGGACAATCGCCGCGCTAAAATTCTGATTTTTACGGTCAAAATTAACGATTTTGCGATCGACACGCTGCGACAAATTGCCCAGCAATTGCGTCAGCAATATCCAGATATTCCTTGTTTGCTGGCAGTTACTTGCTTGCATGAGGTGTATCCTCCCGATACGGCGGATCATCCTGAGTATCCACCAAACTTTGAGGAGGTTAATCGCGCATTTGCGGCGATGCAGCAAGCTTTTGCCGGATTGTACGATCGGGCGGTATTAATTGATTTTACGCTAGAAGAAGACGGATACAAGCCAGTATTTTATGGTTTGGAAGCGCTCAGAGATGCTTTGGCAGATTTACTTCCGGAAGCAGAAGCGCGTGCGATTTATCAGTTATTGGATGAGAAAGCCGGTCACGAAATAGGCAATCTTTATCGGGATGTGGGACGCCGTTATATTTTGGCGTTTGCGATTATGGCAGCTGCGTTGGCGGCTGTACCCTTGCCTTTTGCGACGATGCCGGTACTGACAGCTTTGCAGGTATCGATGGTGGGTCTGCTAGGGAATTTATACGGACAAAAGCTGACGCGATCGCAAGCTGGAGGTGTTGTGAGTGCGATCGCGGGTGGCTTTTTGGCACAAGCGATTGGACGGGAGTTAGTTAAATTTATACCGGGTTTTGGCAGTGCGATTGCTGCTTCTTGGGCAGCTGCCTACACTTTAGCATTAGGTGAGGGAGCTTGCGTTTATTTTGGAGATTTAATGGGCGGTAAAAAACCCGATCCTAAGAAAATTCAGTCAGTAATGCAAGCAGCATTTCAAACAGCAAAAGAACGATTTAAAGGTATAAAAAGTGTGTAAAATTTCGATACCCGATCTTACTTCCTTAAATGCTGACGATCGCAGCTACTGATACCGCTACATCTGGAAATGCTAATGGATAAATTGTCCCGTTCGCTAGTGTAGACTTGGAAGCATATTCTCCATCTTCGGGTTCTCGAAATACTATCAACTGTCTTTTCTTGAGGTTGATTACCCAATATTCAGGGATACTAACTTCAGCATAGACTTTACTTTTTATTTGCAAATCTTTGTCCAAGCTAGAACCTGAGTATTCAATTAGACAGAAAACATTTTCCGGGTAAGGGTGATGTTCTAGATATTCGCGCCCCAGTCGTTGTACGATCGCGATATCCGGTTCGGGTTCGGAGTTATTAGGAAGAGTAATGGGTTTAGCGATACGGATAGTAGCTCGATCGCCCAACAATCGGATTAAATATTCGCCAGCTTCACTGCTAAAATAGGCGTGCGGTTCTCCTTCTGGTGGCATTTCTACAATTTCTCCCTTCAGCAGTTCCACGCGCCGATCGTCCAAAATGCCTGCTGCTATCATGCGGTGATACTCGTTTATCGTCCACTTGACTGTAGTTACTGGCATAGCGATCGCTTTTCTCTTTCCGCTTGTATTTCAGATCGTAACTAAAGCTTTGTTATTTTTACATTGTACCCTATGCGATCGCTATCATATATCTACAGGGTTTGGATTGGAGTTTGTGTCTGCTAGAGATATTTTCCACGCAGCGGTAAAGAAGGCTCTTGAGAAGGAACAGTGGATTGTTACCCACGATCCCCTCATAGTAAAGTTTGGCAAAGACAAAGTATCAATTGATTTAGGTGCAGAAAGAATCATCGCAGCCGAAAAAGCAGGAGAAAAGATTGCGATAGAAATCAAAAGCTTTTTGAATGAGTCAGAACTATATGATTACCATGCTGCTTTGGGTCAATTTCTCAATTATCGCTTGGCACTCCAATTCAGCGAACCCGATCGAACCCTGTATTTAGCAATTTCTTTAGAAACGTATCGCTCGCTTTTCAGTCGCGACCTGACTCGTGCTTCAGTCCAACAATATCAAGTTAAATTGATTGTTTACGATCCAATTAATGAGGTGATTGTACAATGGCAAAATTAGAAACATATCGCGAATATATTCAAAATATCCTGATTAAATATGGCAGTTATAAACTTGATGATGAAGAAGTTGAAGTTCAACTAATTTTCGATACAGAACGCGACCATTATCAAATTTTAGATATTGGTTGGGAGGGATACGATCGCATTTACAATTGCGTCATGCACTTGGATATTAAAAACGAAAAAATTTGGATTCAACGCAATACAACGGATATCCAGATAGCGAAAGAATTAGTAGAAATGGGAGTACCGAAAGAGGATATCGTGTTGGGATTGCATCCTCCCTACAAGCGACAGTACACGGAGTATGGCGTAGCTTAGGAATGTAGGCGATCGAAAATAGGCAGGTAGAGGACAATGATACGATTAAAAGTTTGGCAATGGGTCATCTTAGCAACTCCGATCGCAACTATGATCGCTTTCCTATTGGTAGCGGCGGGATTGCAAATTCAGGAGTGGCGGATCAGTTGGATTTGGGCGGTGTTTACTTTGGTGTTCGTCGGTTGGCGGTGGTTGTTGGTAAAATGGACGCAGCCGATGGTGACGCAGATGGAAGCTGTGATGGCGGAAGTTAGCAAAGAACTGGAATCTGCTAAAAGCGACACGATAAATTTACCCGGCGAAAATGACACCATCCATAAGACAGAAATTGTCTTGCAAGAAGTCTTGCAAACTGCACAAAACGATCGCCCAATTTGGGAAGATTGGCCAACTTTTTGGCAGCGATGTCAGGATTTAACGATCGCGATCGCGCATATCTATCATCCGGAAGTAAAATATCCTTTGCTGAACATCTACGTTCCCCAAGCTTACGGATTAATTCGGGGAACTGTGGATGACCTCGATCGGTGGATGCAAAATTTATCTCCCGCCCTCAATCAAGTTACAATTGGACAGGCATACCAAGCTTATGAAGTCTATCGCAGGTTAGAACCGGGAGCGCGTAAATTATGGCAAGCTTGGAATTGGGCGCAATGGATTTTAAACCCGGCGGCGGCGTTGGCGAAAAAAGCGAGTCAGGGTTACACTAATCAAGCAAATCAACAGTTATTAGTGAATTTAAGTCAGCTTTTGCGGGAAGCTGCTTTGCGGAATTTGTGCAAGCAAGCGATCGCACTTTATGGAGGTATCGATTTACCGAAGACAGAATTCGCAGTTTCTACGCCAACATTACCCAAGGCGAAAACGCAAACTCTGCGAGATATCTTAGCAAAAGCAGAACCTGTTGAAGAGGTAGAACAAAAATTAATTAATATCCTGCTGGTGGGTAGAACTGGCGCGGGAAAAAGCAGCTTGATTAATACTTTGTTCCAAGCAGATAAAGCAGCAGTGGATGTTTTACCGAGTACCGATCGCATTCAAAATTATCACTGGCAAACTGAAAGTGGAGAAACTCTTACGCTTTGGGATACTCCCGGTTACGAACAAGTTAAACGGGAAGATTTGCGGGAACAAGTGTTAGAATATGCCAATAATGCAGATTTGTTGCTGTTAGTTACGCCTGCACTAGACCCGGCTTTACAAATGGATGTGGACTTTCTCAAAGATGTGAAGGGGGAAGTCGAAGATTTACCTGCGATCGCAATTGTAACGCAAGTCGATCGCCTGCGTCCGATCCGGGAGTGGCAACCGCCTTATGATTGGGAATGGGGCGATCGACCGAAGGAAATTGCGATTCGAGAAGCTACGCAATATCGGGAAAAGCAATTAGGTGAATACTGCGATTTCGTGTTGCCGATCGTGACTGCGGATAGCAAAACGAATCGGGCGGATTGGGGTGCGGATGCTTTATCTTTGGCATTAGTAGAATCGATTTCTCCCGTCAAACAAATGCGTCTGGCGAGGTTTTTGCAGAACTTAGAAGCACGCACCGTTGCGGCAGCTAAAATTATCGATCGCTATACTTTCCAGATGACAACAACCCAAGGTGTAACTTCGCTGCTTAAAAGTCCGGTTCTCCAGTTCATTTCTACCCTATCAACCGGTTCTCCTACTCTAGCATATGTGCTGGCAGAACAAATTCCAGTGGAACAGTTGCCTGTAGTAATTGGTAAGCTACAAATGGCCTACGATTTGTTTTCGTTGTTGGGTAATGACGATGGTAACAAGCTAAAATTTGACTTGCTATCTTTATGGCCGTTGCTGTTAGAAAAATCTGGTACGCCTGATCGTAATGCTTGGGCGTTCGGTCATGCGCTAGTGGAGTTTTGGACGCAAAATCTGACGATCGAACAACTGCGAGAAAAGTATGAGTACTATAGCAAAGCTAATTAACGATATGCTTGACAAAGCGTTTTCCGGTGAGGATGTAGACGATCATTTCGCCTTTACCTTTGATCGGAATTGTGCCTCGTTCCTCAAACTCAAATTCGTTTTTTAAACGTTCGTAGATAGCGGCGGTTACTTGAATCATTCCCGGAAGTCCATTCGATTCCATACGGGAGGCAATATTGACGGTATCGCCCCAAAGATCGTAGATAAATTTGCTCATCCCAATGACTCCGGCGACTACGGGGCCAATATTGATGCCGATTCGCAGTTGAAACTTGTCTGTACGATTGGCGTTAAATCTGGCGATCGCAGCTTGCATATCTAGCGCCATGAGGGCGATCGCGCTAGCTGAATCTTCGCGGGGTATGGGTACGCCACCAACTACCATGTAGGCATCGCCGATCGTTTTGATCTTCTCCAAGCCGTGTTTTTTTGCTAATAAGTCAAACTCAGAAAAAATCTGGTTGAGCAATTCTACTAACTCTGTAGGATTTTTTTCTGTAGATAATTTTGTAAATCCTACCATATCGGCAAATAGTACGCTGACTTGTTCAAAGCGATCGGCGATGGGATTTTCACCGGCTTTGAGGCGATGAGCGATCGGTTGCGGCAAAATACTCAGTAGCAGTTGTTCTGTCTGTGCTTGTTGAAACTTTAAGGCTTCTTGTACTTGCTTGCGTTCGGTAATATCGGAAACGATGCCTTCATAGTATAGCAGCTTACCCGAACTATTTCGCACCGCACGCGCAGTTTCAGAAATCCAAATCATCTTGCCTTCTTTGCGATATACCATTGATTCAAAACCGGAGACGGAATTATTTGTTTCCATCGCGGCGATAAATTCTTGGCGACGCTTGGGGTCAACATATATCTGTCGGGAAATGTTTTGTATTCTTTGCATCAATTCTAGTGGGGAAGAATAGCCATAAATCCTTGCCAGTGCGGGATTCGCACTCAAGTAGCGTCCTTCTGGTGTGGTTTGATAGATGCCGTCGATCGCATTTTCTACGATACTGTGATAGCGTTCTTGTGCTATTCGCAAAGCTTCTTCTGCCAGCTTGCGATCGCTGATATCTCGCGTCACCAAAATAACTGTATTATCGTTTAACGGAGAAATCGTCACTGCCAACCAAACTTCTTTTTCGTTGATGTTTAAGCTATAATCAAAATTGATAGTCTGTCTAGTCTCTAATGTTTGTTTAATTATATTCAACCAACTGAGAGCAGTTTCAGGTTGAAAAAATTCTTCGATTATGTGGCTGACTAAATCTGTGTCATCCTGATATAAGCGAACCCAATTTGTTGGTAAAATATCCATATTGCCCAGCTGACCTTCTTGAATATCGATCGCCATCACAATATCGGTCATCGCTTCAAATACCGCCCGCATTTTTTCTTCTGAAGCGAGTAACTTGTCCTCCAGAAGCTGACGGGAGTTAATTTCAGATTGAAGTTGTAGGTTTTGCTGGTGGAGTAGATTGGCTTGTTGCTGAAGTTTCTTTTGTAAAGATCGTTGGTTGATTTGATTGGCTACCCGTACCAATACCTCTTCGACTTGGAAGGGTTTGCTAATGTAGTCCGCACCCCCGACTTGAAATGCTTTGACTTTATCTAACCCCTCATTGAGGGCGCTGATAAAAATCACCGGGATTTCGCTTGTTTCTGGGTCAGCTTTAAGTTTTTCGCAAACCTCGTAGCCATTGAGAGAGGGCATGAGAATATCGAGCAAAATTAAATCCGGTAGCCTTGCTTTAGCTACCTGAAGCGCTAAATCTCCATTGTTGACTGGGCGAACATTGTAGCCCTTTTCCCTTAAAATATTGACTAATAGACGCAGGTTGACTGGGGTATCGTCTACTACTAATATTTCTGGATTTAAATTTTCGTCGCTCGCGACACTCATTGGCGTACTCTAATAATGCTAATGCACCATTTTTGAATTTAAAGCATATCTGGCTATTTACATCAATTATCTACGATTAAATTAATAATTTTTTCGTAATCTAACTTAGTGAGATAATATTGAATAAGTTGAGCCATAACAATATTTTCGTTCCGCAGTATATTAACAAGAGCGTTCATCGCGTCTAGGTCGGCAATATCGATAGCCTGTTTCATGTTGGCAACCCATTCGCGGGAAATTTTTGCTTGAGAGGGTTGGTTGTTGATTTGGTCGGCAGAATTAGAACCTTCTGGTTGGCTAAAATTAGATGACTTGGCAGCAGCGATCGCACTGACAATCTTTTGATATTCAAAGTTTTCGGCGTAAGTTCGCAGCGCATGAGCTAAAGCAGTTTCTTGAGATTCAATTTGCTCGATGAGGTTATATATTGTTTCTTCCTCTAGAGTTAAAGAAGCTTCTTCTAATTGTTCCAACCAGGCATGAGGTAGTGTTTTCAAAGCAGAGATATTGATGGATTGGTAAGAATTAGCCTGTGTCGATATTTGGTCTTCTTCATAAACAAACTCTACTCCTAAATGCTCGGCTAATTTCTCGAAAATGACTGACTCTTGAATGGGTTTGCAGACAATATCATCGCAACCCGCCGAGAGCATAATGGGTTTTTGTTCTTTAAAAACACTAGCGGTGAGGGCAATAATTATGGTTTTAGTAGCTGGTGACTGGGAAGTGGGGGAAGCATTATGTAGATTTTCTGCTGCGCTTTTGTTTTCCCGCTTTCCCGCACTCCCGCTCTCCTCACCGGCCCATTTTTGCTGCGCTTTTGCTTTAATTTCTTTGGTAGCTTCGTATCCATCCATCACCGGCATTCGCATATCCATCCAAATTAGGTGAGGTTGGAAGTTTTCCCAAACTTGAATTGCATCTTTACCATTGATTGCTTGTCTAACTTCAAAATCCATACCCAGGAGTAATTGTACTAGCAATTGACGGTTGCTTTCTTTGTCATCCACTACTAAAATACGGTAGCGAGGTTGGTTTGGGGCAAGGGCGATAACGCGGCGATTGTTTTGTTGGGGTTCAATGAAAGTTTTTTCAATTGCGGTGGCTTGAATGTCAAATTGGAAAGTTGTTCCTTTTCCAATTTGAGAGTTTACTTTGATGTCACCGCCTAAAAGTTGGACGTATTTGCGGCTGATTGCTAAACCCAAACCCGTACCTTGTCCGGAAACAATTCCTGCTTGAGTTTGTACAAAGGGATTGAAAATGCTATTGATTTCTTCCGGAACAATGCCAACTCCGGTATCATCTACTACAAACAAAATTCGAGATGTATTCGTTATTGATGGTGATGAATTATCAAGTTTCACCTGCATCGTCACAGTGCCTTTATTTGTGAACTTGATCGCGTTACTGAGAAGGTTAATTAATACTTGACGAAGCTTGAGGCGATCGCTTCTGATAAACTGGGGAACATCCGCCGCAAAATCAAACTTCAACTCTAAGCATTTAGAGTCAGCTTTGAGTAAAAACATTTCTTCTATTTCCCACAGCATTTCCTTCAGGTCGAATTCTGTTTCATTTAAATCGGTGTGTCCGGCTTCAATTTTTGAGATATCTAAAATGTCGTTGATTAAATTGAGTAGATGTTCGCCACTGCGTCCGATAATGGCGATATTTTCTCTTTGTCGATCGTTGAGATTGCTGTCGCGACTTAGCAGTTGTGCAAATCCTAAAATAGCGTTCAGGGGTGTTCGCAACTCGTGGCTCATATTAGCTAAAAAAACGCTTTTAGCTTGGGAAGCTGTAACTGCCGCTTCTTTTGCCAGTAAAAGTTCTGCTGCTGTATTCTTGAGAGCGGTAATATCTTGAATTTGGGTGACAAAATAAAGCGGTTGTTCTCGATTGTCGCGTACCAGAGAAACGCTGAGCAACCCCCAAACAATGCTTGTGTTTTTGTGTAAATAACGTTTTTCTATATGATATGAAATTATTTCTCCATTTAATAAATTTTCTTGCGATTTCCAATCTATATTGATGTCATCTGGATAAGTAATTTCCTCAAAGTTGAACGACAGTAATTCCTGCTTTGAGTAGCCGAGCATTTGGCAAAGTGAAGAATTAACTTGCATAAATTTCCCTGTCGGTGATACCAAACACATTCCGACAGCGGTATGATCGAAAGCTTTACGAAATTTTTGCTCGCTTTGGCGTAATGCGATTTCTGCTTGTTTGCGATCGCTGATATCCAAGACGGTGCCAAAAAGTCGGATAACTTGCCCAGCGGAATTAAAAATCGGCTCTCCGGTTGTCTCAATGTAGCGTAATTGACCGTCGCTTCGCTTAATGCGGAACTCAAATTGGTAAGCTAACCCATCGGCGATAGCGCGAGCGATTGTTGTTTGAAATAGCTCTATATCGTCTGGATAGATCAGCTCATTCAATTCGGTATGGCTTGGTTCCGATCGATCGGGAGCGAATCCAAAAATGCGGAAAGTTTCTTTTGACCAAGTTAATTTATTAGTAAAAATATCGCGTGACCAACTTCCCAGATGGGCAATTCTTTGCGCTTCGGCTAATTGTCGAGAGGTTGTATGCAAACTTTCCACTGTTTTTTTGAGGGCTTCTTCCGTAGCGATGCGAACCTCAATTTCTATTTGCAGTTGTTGATTGCGCTCTTCTAATTCTTGTTTCAGCCTTTGGTTAGCGAGTCGCACTTCTATTCTGGCCAGGACTTCTTCCGGTTGAAACGGTTTGGTAATATAGTCTGCTGCGCCTAGTTTAAACGCTTGCAACAAATCCTCTTTTTCGTTGCTAGCTGTGAGAAAAATAATCGGAATTTCGCACAACTTGGGGTCAGCTTTCAACTTCTGACAAACTTGCAATCCGTTCATTCCCGGCATCATTAAGTCTAGTAAAATTAAGTCGGGTTGGGCAGTTTGCACTCGTTCCAAAGCTTGCTGTCCGCTGGTGGCGAAAGTGGTATCGTAGCCCGCATTTTCCAGCATCTCGCCAATCACTTGCAGATTTTGGCTGATGTCGTCTACAACTAAAATCAAGAAGTCTTGGGAATTAAATTGTGTCATACTAAGGACTGCCTCACCAACGGAAATGCTTCTATTGTCATAGGTAAGTGTGCCCAATCAAAGGTTGATAATTGCGTTTCCAATCTTGTTGCATAGTCTAGCAGGGCAGCACACTGATATTCTGTTGCTAGGCAACGCAGCCGTTCTGCAAAGGCTTGCAATTCCCGTCTTCTCATCGTTTTTCGCAGCTGTTGCCAAGCCGTATTTTCTTCCTGAAGCAGTTTTGAGAGCAATTCGGGCAGTTTTTCTTTAGCTTCCGGGAGCGATTCTGGGACAGCAGATTTCTGATTTCCGCTGTATACATTCTGGTTTTGTGGTAAAATTTTCTGCAATTGCTCCACAAGTTGGGAACGGTTGACGGGTTTAAGCAAGAAACCTTCGCAGAAATTTTGCAGATCTTTGTAATCTTGTCCCATTACAGAAGCAGTGAGAATAATGATAGGGATATTTTGAGTTTTTTCGTCCTGCTTTAAACGACGAGCTGCTGTATCTCCATCCAAATTGGGCATCCGCAAATCCAGCAGAATTACATCGGGATGATGCGTCTGCGCCATCTGAATCCCTTCCAGTCCATCTTTAGCAAACAAAAGTCGGTGTCGAGTCCCTTCAAAGTAGCCTGCAATTAAATCGCGATTGGATTTCACGTCATCCACCACCAGCAGCACGGAAGGTTGAAACTGTTCTAAGTTTGCATTTAACTGAGAGTCGCCAACTGGTTTTGTCATCGAGTCAGTCAGGGTCACATCTGGAAAAACGAAGATAAAAGTACTGCCTTTACCTAATTCGCTTTTCAGTAGCAGGGTTCCTCCCAGCATGGTTGTCAGTCGGCGGGTAATTGCCAATCCTAACCCAGTACCGCCGTACTTGCGGGTGCTTTGTCCTTCGCTTTGGACGAAAGCCTCGAAAATTCGTTGCCGTTGAGCCGGGGCAATACCAATTCCGGTGTCTTGCACGGCTATTTGCAACCAAGCTTTGCGAGTGTTTCTATCTAGGTAAGTTTGGCAGCGCAAGGAAATTTTAACATACCCTTGTTCGGTGAATTTGAGGGCGTTGCCGATCGTGTTGAAGAGTATTTGCCGCAGGCGCACTTCATCAAAAATAATGCCCGTGGGTAGGGTTTCGTCAATTTCTGCAAGTAGGGATAAATTTTTCTCGCTAGCTTTCTGGGAGAAAATTTGCAGAACTTCCTCAACTAATGCCCGCAAATCTAGGGGGTCGTATTTCAGTTCTAGTTTGCCTGCTTCAATTTTGGAGAGATCGAGGATATCATTTATTAAGTCTAGGAGAGCTTTGCCGCTAGCAGAGATCGACTCGACATAAGTGCGTTGTTTTGGTTCGGTAACGAGTCCTTGCAGCAAGTCGCAAAAACCCAGGATGGCATTCATGGGTGTACGAATTTCGTGACTCATGTTGGCAAGGAATTCGCTTTTGGCGCGGTTGGCAATTTGAGCGCGGTTGGCAGCTTTTTCTAAGGCGGCTTGCGAAACTTCTAATAAAGCTAGCATCAGGGTGTTTCTCAGTTCGAGGGCGGCATCTATTTCTAATGGATTCCAGACTAAAGATTTGCCAATTACTGTTTCTTTCCACAAAGCAAAAGATTTGCGGGGAGACAGGCGCAATCCGCCATTTTCTTCTAATGTTACAGTTTGGTTCGGATTGCCTCCCCAGTTTACTGTTTGAATGATTTCCGGCCTAAACCAAACTACTTGATAGCAAGTGCGATCGAGAAAAATAGAAATTGCCAGTAAGCCGCTCACTTGCTCTTTGTATTCCTCAGCTTGGGGATAAATTTTCGCCAAACTATCGGTGTAAAAAACTTCTTCTTTATGGTGCTGACGAAGCCAATTTAGCAAATTTTGGACGGTTTCTTTGGCTGGAGCTTTGCCAATGAGCGTAATTTCATCTTGTAGATAGATAACTGCTCCTTGTGCATTGACTAATTCTAATAATAATTCTTCCGTTTGAGATAAAAAGCAATCTACATTTATTTCTTTGGCTAAGCTTTTTTTGATTTCTTGTTGAATGCGTTTAACTTTTTCAGAATATATAACCCATTCTTTTTGTTGCTTTTTAAATAGTTCAATCGACATAAATTGTCCGAGCAGTTCGCAAGCTTTACGAGTTTCGTAATCAACGTATTTCGGTTGATAATGATGACATACAATTAAACCCCAAAGTTTGCTTTCATTGATGAGAGAAATACAAAGTGAAGCGGTAACTCCCATGTTTTGTAAATACTCAATATGAATGGGGGAAACGCTTCTGAGGATAGAGCTACTTAAATCTAATGGTCGATCCGTGAGGGGGTTATTGGTTGGCATAATTTGCACGGGTTGATAATTGATATCAACAATAATTCGCAACCAATTTTGGAAATATAATTTTCTGGCTTGTTTGGGAATATCTGTAGCTGGATAATGCAAACCCAAGTAAGCTTCTAACTCCGGTTTTTTGTCTTCCGCAATAACGATGCCACTATCGTCGGATTCAAAGCGGTAAATCATGACGCGATCGTATCCGGTCATTTGGCGTAGTTCTCGCACAAGTATGTCTGTTGATTCCTGGAAGCTGGCTGCATTTGATATCTTGGCGATAGAGGTTTTGAGCAAATGATAAAAACTAACTGGATAATTTTGCTTTAAGGAAATTTTCTGTTCTAATTCCAGAATTAATACTCCATCCGAACGATGGATAATCCCTTCAAATAGCAAAGGCGAGCCGAGAAAATTAACTGTAAACTGGAGCGGGTTAAAATATTCTAAATTTTCTTGGGATATGCAATGGTATAGCAAATCTATTTCTTGACGACTAAATAAAATATCTAGGTCTTGTCCGAGCAGAGATTCAGCAGTAATGCCGAAAAATTGTTCTGTATTTTGACTAACCTGTAAAATTTTTAATTGCGGGTCTTGCAGCACTAGGAGAATTCCATGAGGCTGAATTTTACCCGGAGTGCGGATGGGTTCGGTTTCGCAATTGCTTAAATCTATTAGTTGGTTGTTAATAAATTCCATTTCCTGCATGATTTCACTCAACCTTTTTGCTGACATTGGCGCTTCTTAAATTTTCTAACTCTTGGGCTAATAGGAGTTGCTCCTGAAGAGATTCTCTCAGCTGCTCGCGCAGATACTTTAATTCCAAGTGCGTCCGAACTCTGGCTAGCAGTTCGGGCTTTTTAAAGGGTTTGGTAACGTAATCGACTGCCCCCATATCAAAAGCTTGCAGTAAATGCTCCTCTTCGTTACTGGCAGTTAGGAAGACGATCGGCAGTTCTGCTAGTGCTGGATTTGCTTTCAGTTTAGAGCAAACTTCCAGTCCGTTCATCCCCGGCATCATCAAATCTAGTAGAATCAGGTCGGGTTGGGCGGTTTGGACTCGTTCCAGAGCTTGCTTTCCGCTGGTGGCAAAGGTGGTTTCGTAGCCCAAATCTTCCAGCATCTCGCCAATTACTTGCAGATTCTGGCTGATGTCATCTACAACTAAAATTAGGAAATGTTCTGGGTAGAAAGGTTTCATAATAAATGCCTTATTTGGGGAATTATTTTATTGCCTTGGGTAAGCGATCGCAGTCAAAAGCAGTAAGCTGGGTTTCTAGGGTAGTGGGGTAGTGGAAGAGTAGCTGACATTAGTATGGGATTGTATTTATTTTTCAATGGTTTTGAGCGTTTTTGAGCCTATGTTTGCTTGGTTTGATGGATGGGTATTTCAATAGCGAATTCCGAGCCCTCTTTGGAAGAGGAAGAACAGGTTAGTTTACCTCCATGTTTTTGGACAATAATTTGATAGCTAATCGACAATCCCAATCCCGTGCCTTTGCCAGGGGCTTTGGTGGTAAAAAATGGGTCGAACAAACGCGATCGCATCGACTCTGGAATGCCGGGGCCATTGTCTGCAATGCGAATTTTTATAGTATTGGCGGCTATTAATTCTGTGGTAATACGGATAGTAGGGTGTCGGTAGAGGGTAGTATTTAGTGGGTTACATTCAGAGGAATTACCCAGATCTAAAGCGTCGATCGCATTATTCAGCAGGTGCATCAAAACTTGGTTAATTTCACTTGGAGAACAAGTCACTTTGGGCAAATTTGCGTACTCTTTGATCACTTTAATTTCGGGACGAATTACTTCGTTCTTTGGCGAAATTTGAGAATTGAGTCGGTGCTGCAACATTAGCAGGGTGCTGTCGATCCCTTCATGAATATCCACCGACTTCATTTCAGCTTCGTCTAACCTAGAAAAGTTGCGAAGAGAAAGTACGAGTTGCCGGATGCGATCGGCTCCTCTGTGCATACCTTCCATGAGGCTTTGCGCGTCCTTTATTAAAAAAGACAGGTCTATATCATCAATTATGCGGTCGATTTTTGGTGTGGGATTGGGATATTCCTGCTGATATATTTCAATCAGCTTTAGTAAGTTTTGCACATATTCGTTGGCATAGTTGAGATTGGCATAAATAAAATTAATTGGGTTGTTAATTTCATGAGCAATCCCTGCTACCAATTGCCCCAGAGCTACCATTTTTTCGTTTTGGATTAATTGGACTTGAGCTTGTTGAAGTTCGCTTAAAGCTTGTTCGAGTTGCTCCTTTTGCATTCGCAATAATGCTTCTGTTTGCAGTTTCTGAACCTCTGCTTGCTTGCGATCGGAAATATCGCGCACGAGCGCCAGTACTTCATTTTGGCCTGTCTTGACAAATCTCACTTCATAAGCGTGCCAAATGCCATCGATTTGTTGCACGTACTCGCCAATTTGCATGGTAGATGCGAGCAGAGTTTGCTGGACGTAGTGCATTACCCAGACACTCAAGTCTTCGCACAAAACATCAGATATATTTTTACTAACCAAACTATTTTGTGGGCCGATCGCATCAGGTATGGGGAAAGCTATCCCATTTTCAATTAATAATTTGTGTGAAGATGTTTGCGTTATAGCAACTTCTTTAGCTATGCGATAGTCCAAAAAAATACCATCATATCCGATGCGAAACATTAAATCTGGAATCGCATCGAGTAGGGCGCGATTTTTGGCTTCGCTCAATTCTAAAGCCTCCTGAGCTTTGCGGCGCTCTAAAATTTCTTCCCGCAGTATAATATTTTGTTCCTCAAGTTGTAGTTGCAGCGATCGCAGTTTAAGCTGATTGCCAATTCGCGATAAAACTTCTGCTTCCTGAAAAGGTTTGCTAATGTAGTCTATTCCTCCCACATCAAAAGCTTTTACCTTATCTAAAACATCATCCAAAGCACTGATAAAAATGACGGGAACTCCGCGAGTTTTTTCATTGGCTTTCAGACGTTGACAAACTTCATATCCATTCATCATGGGCATATTTATATCAAGCAGAATTATGTCTGGCAAAGCCTTTTGACAAGCAACTAAGGCTAATTCGCCGTTCAATGCTTTGCGAACTGTGTATCCCTGCTCGGTGAGCATTGCCGATAAAAGGCGTAAGTTATCAGGCGTATCATCGACAACCAAAATATTGCTTTTATAAGTATTGGTACGCTCGTCATTCATTTTAGTATCTCCGTCACCTGTTAATTTGTATAATCATAGTACAAAATAAAACTTGCGCGTTTAATGTGTTTATTTTAAATCCTCGAATATATAATAGCTTTGATAAACTTCACGGGGCTCTTTGGTAGGGGAGTCTTCTGTGTCAGCCATAAAAAAATCGGTTGTGTAGGTGCAGTATCGATCGCGTCCCTGTTGTTTAGCTTGATAAAGAGCTCGATCGGTCTTAGCGATTAAAGTTTCTGGAGATTCTTGATAATTTCCGACTAGGCTACAGATGCCCATGCTTAGTGTAATATAATTGCTCACAGAAGAAAAGCAGTGGATAATCTTTAGCTTTTCCATCTCTAACTGGATATTTTTAGCTATAGATATGGCTCCGTAAATATCTGTGTGAGGCAAAATCGAAACAAACTCTTCTCCTCCGTAACGCGCCACTAAATCTGTCGGACGCTTTACCGCATTGCTAATAGCTTTGGCAACCTCCTTTAAACAAAAATCTCCTGCTAGATGTCCGTAATTATCGTTGTAGGATTTAAAAAAATCGATATCGCACAAAATCAATGATAGAGGTGTTTTATCTCTTGCCGAGCGGTGCCACTCTATTTGTAAATATTCATCAAAGTGGCGACGGTTGGCCAGTTCAGTCAAGCTGTCCGAACAAGCCAAACGGTGTAATTTTTCGTTTGCTTCTTGTAAAGCTGACTCGGCACTTCGCCGTCTCTCTATTTCCTCAAGCAGCAGAGCATTTTGCTGTTTTAGTTGTTTTTGCAATTTTTGAACCGTAAGTTGATTTTCCACTCTTGCCACCACTTCTTCAATATGAAATGGCTTAGTAATATAGTCGGCACCACCGACATCAAAAGCTTTTACTTTGTCCAGCACATCATCCAAAACGCTAATAAAAATCACGGGGATATCGCAAGTTTTTTCATTTGCTTTCAAAGCAGCACAAACTTCATAGCCGTTCATATCGGGCATATTTACATCGAGTAAAATTATGTCTGGCAGTATCTTGTGGCAAGCACTTATAGCTACTTGACCGCTCAAAGCTTTGCGAACGCCATAGCCCCGATTCTGTAGCATAGATGACAGCAGGCGCAGGTTATCTGGCGTATCGTCAACCACAAGAATCTTACTTTTGGGTAGTGCGTTTAAATTTTTACTCATTGTGAGGGTATGGTGAAGTAAAAAGTTGTGCCCTTGTTTACCTGCGATTCCACCCATATGCTTCCGCCGTGACGTTCAACTATTTTTTTGCAGATAGTCATACCAATGCCATTACCTGGGTATTCTCTATAAGAGTGCAGGCGTTGAAAAATTTCAAAAATGCGTTCAAAGTACTGAGGTTCTATACCAATACCATTATCCTGGACTCCAAAAAGCCATTCACTGCTGTTTTTTAATTGAGCCGAAATTTTTATTTCCGGTATAACTTGAGGACGGCGAAACTTAATACCATTGCTAATTAGATTTTGGAAAAGGCTGATCAGTTGTGTGCGATCGCCCATTAGTTTTGGTAATGGCGAATAGGTAATAGTGGCACCGCTTGAGTTAATTTCTTCACGCAAATTATCTAGGGCTTCTTCTAGTACGTTTTGGCAATCAGTCAATTCAAGCTCTTGTGTTTCCTTTTCTAACTTGGAATAATCTAGTAAGTCGTCAATTAGCCGCTTCATCCTCCAAGCCGCATTTACGATATGTTCTAAGTATCGCTTATGGTCTGGAGCGAAATCTTTTTCGTATTTACAGCCAATCAGCTGCGTATAACCAATAATCGATTGTAGAGGTGATTTGAGATCGTGAGAAGCGATGTAGGCAAATTGTTCTAGTTCGGCGTTGGCTATTCGCAATTCTTCATTTAATTTTTGCAACTGTAGATTTTGATCGGTAAGTGCGTTATATAGCTGGCGAATAGTCAGTTGATTTGTCACGCGAGCTAACACTTCTTTAACTTCAAATGGTTTGGTTATGTAGTCCGCACCACCGCTATTAAAAGCTTTTACTTTGTCCAGTACATCATCAAGAGCGCTGATAAAAATTATAGGTATATGGCGGGTTTTTTCATTTTCTTTAAAATATTTGCAAAGTTGATACCCGTCCATATTTGGCATCATAATATCGAGTAAAATTAGGTCTGGCAATATTTTTTGACAAGCGTTTATAGCTATTTTTCCGTCTAACGCTTTCCGAACTATATATCCATTTTGTGTCAGGATTGATGATAAAACTCGCAGATTATTTGGACAATCATCAACTACTAAAATGTTGACTTTGTGAGAGTAGATTAATTTATTTCTCAATGTATTTTCTTCGATCGTACTTTCCATAACGCTCACCATTGGGGGTCTGCTGCTAGCAATTCTAAAACCAATTTACTATCCAAAGGTTGAGAAAATAAATAGCCCTGACCAAAATCGCACCCTAAACTTCTCAGTTGTGCTAACTGAGCGGGAGTTTCTACACCTTCAGCGATCGCACTCAGCTTCATTGTATGGGCCATACAGATAATCATGGGAACCAGTCCCATATTATTTGTATTTTTATCCATCAGTTTTACGAAAGACTGGTCAATTTTGAGCGTATTTAAGGGAAAGGTGTGCAGGTAACTCAATGAAGAGTAGCCAGTGCCGAAGTCATCAATACTTAATTGAATTTGACGCCTCCTGATTTCTGCTAAAATTTTGTTAGCTTCTTCGCTATTTTCCATAATAGCGCTTTCTGTGATTTCAAACTTTAAACTTTCCGGATTCAGTTGCGTTTTGTGAAGAATTTTATCAATTCTTTCAAGTAAATTAGGATGCGAAAATAGTCGCCTCGAAAGATTGACGCTAATAGTTAAGATTTCCTTAGCAGGGCAAGTTTTCTGCCAGATAAGTAGTTGATGGCAAGCTGACTGCAATACCCAAGTGTCAATATCGGCAATCAATCCCGTTTCTTCCGCTAGGGGAATAAATTCTGCGGGAGAAACCATACCGCGAGTAGGGTGCTGCCAGCGCACAAGAGCTTCAAATCCAGCAATTTTTCCATTAGTTAGAGAAATAATAGGCTGATAGTAAACAATAAATTCCTCGCGTTGGATGGCCCTTCGCAAGTCGTTTTCTAGCTGTAGAACTCGGATAGCCTGCTGGTGCATATCTGGGTCAAAAACGTGATATCGAGCTTTTCCTAATGCCTTGGCACGATACATCGCCGTGTCGGCATCTCGCAGCAAATATTCTGGCTTATCGTAAGAAATATTGCTGAGAGCAATCCCAATACTGACATTAATAAATACTTCGTATCTGGATAGTTGAAAGGGGTTTGATAATTCTTTCAGAATTCTATCAGCAACAAGCGTAGCCATTTTTACATTTGAAATATTTTCAATAAGAATAGCAAATTCGTCGCCGCCCAATCGCGCTAAAGTATCAACCGGATTAAGAGATTTTTCCAGTCTGCGAGAGATCGCAATGAGCAGTTCATCGCCTACTAAATGACCGAGAGAATCGTTGATAAATTTGAAACGATCGCAATCCAAAAATAGCACGGCAAATTGACAATCGGACTCTGACTTAGCGCGGTTGAGAGCTTCTGACAAACACTCCATGAATAAAGCTCGATTCGGCAAGTTAGTCAGGGGATCGTGTAGCGCCATTTGCAGCAATTGACTTTGTAGTTGCTTGCGCTCTAATATCTCTCGTTTCAATTCTTCATTAGCTTTTTTTAGCTGACTGGTACGCTCTCGTACCCGTTGTTCGAGTTCGACATTTATATTCATTATTTTGATCTCTGCTTCCCTCATCACCAATTGATTTTGAACGCGGACAATAACTTCTTCAAAATGAAACGGTTTGGTAATATAGTCAACACCCCCGACATTAAAAGCTTTTACTTTGTCAAAAGCATCATTTAAGGCACTCAAGAAAATTACTGGAATCTTACAAGTTTCCTCCGCCGCTTTTAACCGCTGACAAACTTCATAGCCGTCCATATCTGGCATCATAATGTCCAGTAATATCAAGTCCGGTAATAATTTTTGACAAGAAGAGAGAGCAATATGCCCGTTTAATGCCTTGCGAACGTTGAACCCCTGCTCCGTCAGAATCTTAGCTAAAAAGCGCAAATTTGCTGGCGTATCGTCAACAATGAGAATATCTTTTCGTGGCAAGTTAAATTGTTTGTTATTCATTGTTCATCCTGTTGAGTTAATTGCATAATTTTTTCAAATTGGAAGTTATTAGCCAGTTCGGCAAAGCTCTCCGCTAAAGCCGCATTTTCTGGTGGAACTTGAGCTAACAATGCCAAAATGATATCATCGCTGCATTCAGCCGCGCCATCGTGTACCTGTTTCACCCACTCAACTGGCATTTGAGACAATATATGCACTAAATCGGCTTCTGTAAAAATTGCTTTCGTTTTTTCAGCAGATGTTTCTTTATCAACCTTTTCTTCTGCGTAAACATAGCGAACTCCTAAGTGTACGCTAATTTTTTCTAATAAAACTTCCGCTTCGAATGGCTTGTGAACTAAATCATCGCACCCCACAGCTAATATCTTCTGTCGCTGTTCCTCAAAGGCACTGGCAGTCAAAGCAATAATTACAGTCATTTTTTCTTTTTCATTTGTCATATGTGCTGTTTTTGATGACTCTCGATCGATGCGCGATGACTCCCTAGTCTTAATTTCTTTAGTAGCTTCATAACCATCCATTTTCGGCATCCGCATATCCATAAATATCAGGTGCGGTTTCCAGCTAGACCATACCGTAATTGCCTCGATCCCATTAGAAGCTTCGCGCACAGAAAAGCCTATTGATGTAAAGAATTCGATCAGCACTAAACGACTTTCTCTGGCGTCATCTACTACCAAGATGCGATATTCAGGTTGGTCGGGTGCTAAACCAATTACCTTGCGCTTACTATGGTTTCGCTCACTATCAGCAGCATCAGCTAAGTTTATCTCTATATCAAAAGAAAATATGCTTCCTTTTCCCAGGACACTGGTAACTCTAATATCTCCTCCCATCATTTGGGCGTATTTGCGGCTAATAGCTAAACCCAATCCGGTTCCTTGTTGAGATTTTCGACCAGTTTCTGTCTGCCCGAAAGCTTCAAATAACATATGAATTTCTTCAGGAGCAATGCCAGGGCCTGTGTCTTCCACCTCAAATAAAAGCCGGTAAATTTGAGGGCAATATACCGGATTTTTACCTTCATTATCTCTTCCACTTTCCCTAGCGCAGTTTTCTGTTTTTACGCGCAACGCGACGCTACCTTTCGCCGTAAATTTGATAGCATTTCCCAGGAGATTGAGCAAAATTTGACGTAGCTTACCTTCGTCTGTTTGTACATATTGAGGAAGATTGTTTTCGTATTCAAAGGTAAGTTGCAAGCCTTTGGAAGAAGCTTTTAACAGCATCATATTCTCCAAATTGTTCAGCATATAAAGCAAGTCAAAGTTGCTTTGATTGATTGTGGTTCTGCCTGCCTCAATTTTGGACATTTCTAAAATGTCATTGATTAATGACAATAAATGTTCCCCAGCACGATTAATAATTTCTAAGCTCTTTTGATGTTCGGTGGATAGGTCACTGTCGCGGCTCATCACTTGGGTAAAGCCGAGTATGGCATTGAGCGGCGTCCTCAATTCGTGGCTCATATTAGCGAGAAATTCGCTTTTGGCACGATTAGCTGCATCTGCTGCTAATAAAGCTTGTTGTAGTGCAGCCGACTGTCTTTTAGTTTGTTCTAGTAATTCGGCTTGCTGCAAAGCTATGCCCAACTGACTGCCAATTTGAACGACTACATTAATTTCTGTTTTTTTCCATTGGCGGGAGCTGCTATTTTGATAAGTGGCGAGTAATCCCCAAAGTTGTGTGCCGCAGAAGATAGGTACAATTATGTAAGCTCTGGCTTGAAATTGCTCCAAGAAATTGATGTAACAATCGCTAAATCCAGCCGTATAGATGTCTTCAGCAATTAGGTAAGATAAACCTTCGTTGAAGGCACCACCTCTTGTTTGAGTGATGTAACTATCCTGCACGATATCGGGAACAAAGCCTAATTTTTTGAGAGTGCAAGTTTCGGCTGCAATAAAATTACTTGTAAAATAGGAATTATGGTTTTGTTCTTGGACTAAAGAACTCCAGGTAGTTGACAGGGACTCGGAAACAAACTCGCCACTCCAGTCAGTATGGAAGCGATAGATGACGACGCGATCGCAGTTGATCGCTAGCTGCAATTCTTGAGTTGTAGCAGCGAATATCGTTTCCATATCCAAAGTTTGGCGCATCCTTTGAATGATTTGGGAGATCGCTCTTTCTCGTTCCGCACTTTCTCGCAATGCTTCCTCTGCCAGCTTGCGTTCGGTGATGTCGGCGAGAGTACCGGTGACTCGGTAAGTTTTACCAAAGGAGTCACGCACGCATTTAGCTTTTGTCTCGACCCATACCCATCGACCATCTTTGTGTTTGATGCGATAGATCTTTTGAAAAATGGGAGCTTTGCCTTTTATGTGATCTTGAAGAGCGTTCATAGTACTCTGTAAGTCATCTGGATGCACCTTATTTGACCAGGTACTGAACAGATACGGCAGTTCTCCTTCGCGATAGCCGAGAATTTGCAGCCAAACAGGAGAATAATAGACTTTGTTTGTTCTTAAATTCCAATCCCAAATTCCATCATTAGTGCCGGATACTGCTAGATAAAAGCGTTCTTCGCTCTCTTTTAATGCTGCTTCTGCTAACTTGCGATCGCTAATATCTGTAATCGTGCCAACATAGCCTTTAATTTCGCCATCATCCCCTATTTCTGGGACTGCTTGACCGATTACCCAGGCAATTTTGCCATCCGGACGGACAAAACGATATTCAGACTTAAACGGCACTCTAGCTTCGGCAGCAAAAGCCCATTCGGTAAAGATCCGATCGCGATCTTCTGGATGTAAAATACTCGCCCACCCCATGCCGTATCCTTCTTTTACGGATAGTCCGGTAATTTCGCTCCAGCGCTGATTAACATACAGAAAATTGCTATCAGCATCGGCGTGGAATATACAAACTGGGGAAGCTTCTGCTAAAGTTTGATACCGCCGCTGACTTTCGCGTAACGCAATTTCTGCTTGTTTGCGATCGGTGATGTCTGTCCAATAACCAACGCACTCAATCGGATTACCTGCTTCATCTTGGATCGATTTAACTTGGTCGTAAACCCAACGGTAAGTTCCGTTTTTATGCAGAAAGCGGTATTCAATCGAATGAAACCCATCTAGAAATAGGTGTTTTGCTAATTCGACAAGAACGCGCTTAATATCTTCCGGGTGAATGCGGGTTGTCCAGAAACTTGAATCTTCTAGAAATTCTTCTGCTTGGTAACCCAGCATTGCCTCTACGTTGCTGCTGATAAAAGTAGTTGCCAAATCTTCTGTCGGTTTGCGGCTATAAATCGAAGCTGGGCTGGAAGTGAGCAAATGTTGCAGGCGTTCTGTTGCTAGGAGTAATTCTAATTCTGTTTGCTTGCGATCGCTGATATCGAAAAGCACTCCTTCTAAGCAGATAATTTTGCTCTTTGCATCGAAAATACCTCGGCCTTTTTCGTAAACCCAAGCAATGCTGCCATCGCCTCGCACGATTCTATACTCATTCATGAAAGGCTGTTTATTTTTGATAGCCTCGCGCACAATATCCTCGACGCTCTGTCTATCTTCGGGATGAATAATGCTGGCAAAACTTCGCACTTTATTGGCAATAAATTCACTTGATGGATAGCCAGAAATTTCTAAAATAGCATCGCTGATAAACTCCATTGTCAAGTTAGAATCGCAAGCACAGCGGTAAACAACGCCTTGAATATTCGATACTAAAGTTCTGTATCGTTCTTCTCTTTCTTGCAGTTCTGACTCTGCTTGTTTGCGTTCCAGTTCGGCTCCCGCACGAGCGGCAAAAATTTGTAAAATTAATTCTTTATCCGGAGTGCAATCGATCGGCTCCGTATCCATCACTGCCAAATGGCCTATGATATTTCCGTTAGAATCTACAAACGGAATTCCCACAAAGCTTTCTATACCTAGCTCCGCTAAAGTTATATCTTCGGGAAAGAGCGCTTGCACGCCCGAATGGTAGTAGCAAGTTATCCCACCTAAAACTTTTTCGCAAGGAGTATTTGCAATTTCGTACTCAATATTTTCATCCCATGTTTCTTCATTCCAGAATGCCAAACTACGAGCTATAGTCTTGTCATTATCGGCAAATTCGGTAATGAGGGCGTAACGAACTTGCAGCACCTCAGCGAGATAACGAACGCAGCTGCGAAAAAATTCCCTGCCGGTAGCCGAAGCAGTTCCCTCGAAGATTAATCGTAGCGCTTCTTCCCGGTGTTTGCGATCGCTGATATCGTAACACGACCCGATAAAGCCAGCAAAATTACCTTCAATATCGTTAAAGGGTCTGCCGAAATTAACTATCCATCGGTACTCGCCGTCGCTGCGCCGCAAGCGATATTCTGTCTCAAATGGCTGACGATACTCCAATGCCTGAAGGTATATTCTCAGACAGAACTCTCGATCGTCAGGATGAATTCCTTGTGTCCATCCATCTCCCCATTCTTGCGACGCGGTTCGACCCGTAAAACTCAGCCAAGCTTCGTTGAAGTAATTACAGTTGCCGTATCGATCCGATTGCCATATTAGTGTTGGAAAAGACTGAAATAACGTTAAGTAAAAATCTCGCGATTTGGCCAATGCCGTTTCTGTATCTTTGCGATTGCGGATTTCCTGTTGCAAGCGAGCATTTTGCTTCTTTAATTGCCTTTGTAACCTTTGTATCGTCAGTTGATTCTCAATCCTAGCTAAAATTTCTTCGGCTTGAAATGGCTTAGTAATGTAGTCTACTGCACCTTCCTGAAAAGCTTTTACTTTTTCTGTTACATCTTCTAAAACGCTAACAAATATTACAGGTATTTCCTTAGTTTTTTTATTAGCTTTCAACTTTTTGCACACTTCATAGCCATTCATTTCCGGCATTACAATGTCGAGCAAAATCAAGTCGGGCGGAGAATCGAACGCTGCATTCAATGCTAGCTGCCCGCAAATAGCTCTTTGAACCTTATAACCTTGCGATATTAATATATTGGATAAAAAACGGAGATTTGCTGGTTGGTCGTCAACTATTAAAATTTTGGCTTGCTTGTTATTAAACACCGACATTAACAACTCCATTATTGCTAAAAATATTATGAATTATCCAACAATAATTTGGTCAACCGCACGATCTCATCTAGACGAAAATCATTAACCAAATCTGTTAAAGCTTCAGCCAGAGTAGATCTATCTGACCCTATTTGTTCAATTAGTTGTACAATCAACTCCTCATTAACTTTATTAGCTGCCTGATATAGTTTTCTCACCCAAGTTGGAGACATTTTTGCTAATTCCTCACGCCAGAATGAGTCCGGTCTAGAGACAGGATAGCATTTGACGGCAAAAGCCGTCGTCGATCGTGATAAGTCTTCGTAAATATATCGCACTCCTAAATATTCAGCTAATTTCTGAAAAATCACCTCTTTTTGGAAAGGCTTGCTCACAAAATCATTACAGCCAGCTGCCAAAATATCCCCTCGCCTCTCCTCAAAAACACTGGCAGTCAGGGCAATAATAATGGTTGGCGACTGATAATTGCCAGAAATAGGTTTTTCTCTTGTTTTTGCTGCCTCAAAGCCTCTTTTACTCTTTTTTTCCCTCGCTCTAATCTGTTTGATCGCTTCTACCCCATTAAGCACTGGCATCCGGGTATCCATCCAAATTAGGTGCGGTTGCCAATTTTCCCACACTTCAACAGCTTGTTGACCGTTGGCTGCTTCGCGCACTTCAAACCCGATCGGTTGCAACAATTTAACTACCAATAAACGGTTGTCTTTCGTATCATCAGCTACCAAAATTTTATATGCTTTTTGGTTCGGTTCTAAGCCTATTACCTGCTGAATCGGTTGCATTATTACTTCCGAGGAATCGGCTTCTTTAAATTTAATATTAAATTTAAAAGTCGAGCCTTGGCCTAAAATACTCTCCACGGTAATATCGCCTCCCATCAATTGTACGTACTTGCGGGTAATCGTTAAACCCAAACCAGTTCCTTCGGCAGATTTCCGCCCAGTTTCTGTTTGTACAAATGCGTCAAACAATTTTTCAATTTCGTCAGGAGCAATGCCGGGGCCTGTATCGGCAACTGCAAACAAAAGTCGAAAATCGTTCTCGGTAGATGGCGAACCATCTACTCTTACGCGCAGCGTTACGTTACCTTTTTCGGTAAATTTAATGGCGTTACCCAAAAGATTTATTAAACAGCCACGTAACTTTTTTTCATCAGTCTTTATATACTGCGGCACATCTGATGAAATATAGAATCTCATCTGTAACTTCTTTTGTTCTACTTTCAAATGAAAGGTTTCTTCTATATTATCGAGAAGGCGATACAAGTCAAAATTACTTTCATTTAGTGCTATGATGCCTGCTTCAATTTTAGATAAATCCAAAACATCATTAATTAGCTCCAGCAAATGTTTGCCGCTGCGACTGATGATTTTCAGATTTTCCCGGACTTCGTTACTGAGCGATGAATCGCGGTTGATTATTTCAGTGAAGCCAAGAATAGAATTTAACGGCGTTCTCAGTTCGTGGCTCATATTAGCGACAAATTCACTTTTGGCTTTCGATGCAGCTGCGGCGGCTGCTTCTGCGTTGCGGCGCTGTTCAACCTCTTGTTGTAGTTTTTGATTTTGCTCTTGTAGTTGCTTTTGCAGCTTTTTGATAGTCAACTGATGCTCAACTCGCGCCAAAACTTCTTCCACTTGAAACGGTTTGGTGATGTAGTCTTCGCCACCAACAGTGAAAGCTTTAACTTTGTCGAACACTTCATCGGATGCACTAATAAAAATTATGGGTATTTCGCAAGTTTTCTCATCTGTTTTCAGTTGTTCGCAAACTTCGTAGCCGTTCATTTCCGGCATTCTGATATCGAGTAAAATTAGATCTGGTGGAACCGATCGCGCAGATCTGATCGCCATTCCACCTTTAATCGCTCCCCGGACTGCATAACCCCGTTCGCGAAGAGTTGCGGATAACACTTCTATGTTTTCTGGGGTATCGTCTACGATTAAAATGTTGCCTCTGGTTGTCTCCGTAGAATTACTGTTCATTCTGTTAAAATTCTATCCAAAAAGTTTAACCCTTCACTCATTCCTTTTTATTGTCATATATCTCTAGAGGTATTATCGGATGATTAGCCGCAATAGGCCACCTGGCAAGGATGACTGGGGTTTGGCCGCAGTTGGCAATGCCAAGGACAGAGGGACTCCAATACTGTTCGGGAAAAACTAGATCCCTCGGACGGAACCTAAAAAAGGGGGTTGACGAGATCTCCTCCTTCCCTTGCCTTGAGAGTCCCAGGCGACTTTACACAACCGCTTTCATCCGTATTTTACCCGGTTGATATCCTCTACTTAGGTTCGATCGACAGTCCGATCGCATCGGGTGTGCGGGAGTCCGATCGCAAACTCAGTTCCCTCTCCCAGTTCGGAAATCACCTCAATTTTCCCCTTGTGCTTTTTATCAAAAAAATAGGTATCCTCAAATACATCGTACTGAGGATACCAAAGCTATTCGCCAAAAGCGATCGCGATCTGGAGGCTTACTATCTCGGATTTTCGTTGATATATGCCAACTTAGAATGTCCGTGGACGTGACCGTTTTCAGCAAAGCGTTCGGCCAATATTTTTTGATAGACTGCTAAATAACCTTCCGCCATCCTTTCCATACTGAAATTCTTGACTGCGTGTTCCCGACAAGCGTACCGATCGATCGCACCAACTCGATCGACAGCAGCGACAGCTTCTGCGACGTTGTTACATATAAAACCAGTCTTGCCATCCACAATCACTTCTGGCACCGAACCCAGCGACATCGCAATCAACGGCGTACCAACTGCCATAGATTCAATCATCACTAATCCAAACGGTTCGCGCCAAGTAATCGGGAACAAAGTTGCCACCGCACCACCCATCAAGGCGCACTTTTGCGGATGATTCGCTTCACCTAAAAATTGAATCTGTTTGCCATCAATGTGCGGTTTGACTTCCTGTTCGTAATATTCCACATCAACAACATCTACTTTTCCAGCAATCTTCAAATTCCAACCAGAACGCTTGGCAATTTCAATCGCCAAATGCGTTCCTTTCTCAGGAGAAATTCTACCCAAAAAGGCAAGGTAAGGGGGTTCTTCCGGCTGTTGATGAAACTCGTAAATGCTCGTATTAATACCGTTGTAGACAGTGCCAACATAATTTAAATTTAACCTTGGCTCTCGCTGCGAATTGGAGATGCTAACATATGGCTGGCGGCGAGCATGAACAAAAAGCTTCTCGTTATCGGGGGTAAAAATCCCATGCAGCGTGTGAATTGTCGGCGTTTTTACTAAGTTAGTGTATGGCAGGGTGGCGCAACCCATATGAGAATGAATAATGTCAAACTCGCCCGCCCGTTCGTACACACTGCTCAGATGCAGCATTTCGTAAATATTGTATTCCTTGATACTGGGATCTAAACGCAAGGCGCGTGGGTGAATGGATTCTAATTTGGCAGAAGTGATCGAATCACCCGAAGCAAACAAAGTAACTTCATGTCCGCGCCGTACTAATTCTTCGCACAACAAGCTGACAACCAGTTCGGTACCGCCATAAGTTTGAGGGGGTACTCTTTCCCATAAAGGGGCAATTTGAGCAATCCGCATTTCAATCTCCCTTATGAAAAAGTCAACAGTCAAAAGTCAAAAGTCAAAAGAAAAAAAACGAGCTACCCACCAATAAAATAGAAACGATCGTCTGCAAATATCATCTACCAATGGTTATAAGTAAAAAGAGGTAAGTAATGTTGAAATCGCTTGTTTGTAAGCAGCGCAGTTAAGATATTTAGTTTAATTTTAATTGTAAGCTGGGTTGGTTAAGTTCAACCCAACCTACTACCATAGGGGAACTTACTATCTAGTACCCAGCGGTTTGTCATCTGGTAAATTTACACGAACTGGCTTGGTGTGCCAAATATCTTGGCAGTAATCTCGAATGGTGCGATCGGATGAAAATTTGCCCATCCGAGCGACATTCAAAATTGACATCCGAGTCCAATTAGCGCGATCGCGATAAGCTTGGCTGACTCTTTCCTGGCACTCAATATAGGATTGGTAATCAGCCATAAGCATATATTCATCTCCGATCAGGAGAGATTCTACAATCGGTGCGAACAACTTGGGATTTTCCGGGGAAAAGTAACCGGAAGCAATGCGATCGATCGTCTCCCGCAACTCGGAATTGGAATTGTAGTAATTCCACGGGTTGTATCCCCTACTTTTCATAGCGAACACTTGTTCGGCTGTTAAACCGAATAAGAAGAAATTTTCCGCTCCCACTTCTGAGCGGATTTCGATATTAGCACCATCCAAAGTGCCGATCGTCAGCGCACCGTTCATGGCAAATTTCATATTACCAGTTCCGGAAGCTTCTTTGCCAGCAGTAGAAATTTGCTCGGAAAGATCGGCGGCTGGATAAACCCGCTGACCTAAAGATACAGAGAAATTGGCCAGGAAAACAACTTTGATGCGATCGCGCACATCCGGGTCGTTGTTGACAACTTTCGCCACCGAGTTAATTAACTTGATAATCAGTTTGGCAATATAGTAACCCGGTGCCGCTTTGCCTGCAAAAATAAAAGTTCGCGGCTGGATATCAAGATGGGGATTCCTCTTGATGCGGTTGTACAGGGTAATGATGTACAGCACGTTCAACAGCTGACGTTTGTACTCGTGAATGCGCTTCACTTGAATATCAAACAAAGAATCGGGATTCACCTCAATATTGTTGTAGAGGGAAATGTAATCTGCCAGTTCTTTCTTATTTTGATACTTAATTGCAGAGAAGCGATCGCCAAACTCCGGATCGTCAACAAACGCCTCTAGCTGCCTTAACTCATCCAGATGCGTCACCCAATTATTGCCAATCTTTTCCGCAATCAATTCAGACAGCTTCGGATTGCTCAACAAAAGCCATCGGCGCGGCGTCACCCCGTTAGTTTTGTTATTAAACTTTTCCGGCCACAATTCATAGAAATCCTTCAGCACTTTCTGCTGCATCAAATCCGTGTGCAGCGCCGCCACCCCATTGATAGAATGGCTACCCACACAAGCTAAATGCGCCATGCGGACATATTTTTCAGCGCCTTCCTCGATCAGCGACATTCGCCTCAGCCGTGCATCGTCGCGAGGATATTTAGCACGCACCTCATTGAGAAAACGGCGATTAATTTCATAGATAATTTCCAAATGACGCGGCAACAAACGTTCAAACAAACTCACAGGCCAGCGCTCCAAAGCTTCTGGCAGCAACGTATGATTGGTGTAGCCGAAAGTATTTTTGGTAATGTGCCAAGCTTTGTCCCACTCAAAATCGTGTTCGTCGATCAACAGGCGCATCAATTCGGCAACGGCAATTGATGGGTGAGTGTCGTTGAGTTGGATAGCTGCTTTTTCGTGCAAGTTATCCAAATTCGGGTGAATTCGCCTATGAATAGTGATGATATCTTGTAGAGAACAGCTGACGAAGAAATACTGTTGTTCTAGTCGCAGTTGCTTACCCTGAGATGTATTGTCGTTGGGATAAAGCACTTTGGAAATATTTTCAGAGAAAATTTTGTCAGTAACAGAACCGACATAGTTGCCGCTATCGAAAACTTGGAAGTTAAAGTCTTCGCTAGCGCTGGCACGCCAGAGGCGCAGGGTATTGGCTGTATTGTTGTTATATCCCGGTACTGGGGTATCGTAGGGCGTACCCAAGACTTTCCGTTCCGGAATCCAACGCACGCGATAATTCCCTTTATCGTCGGAGTAAGCTTCTGTATGTCCGCCGAACTTGACTTCAACGGTTAATTCTGGGCGTCGGATTTCCCAAGGGTTGCCGAAACGCAGCCATTTGTCGGGGTGTTCGATTTGAGCGCCATCTTTTATCCATTGATCGAAGATACCGAATTCGTAGCGAATGCCGTAGCCAACCGCTGGGATTTCTAAGGTGGCGAGGGAGTCGAGAAAACAAGCCGCCAAACGTCCCAAACCGCCATTACCGAGTCCGGGTTCCGCTTCCATCAAGCGCAGGTCGTTAATGTCGAGTCCCGACTCTTTGATGGCTTCGGTGGCGCGTTCGTACAAACCCAAGTTGAGCAGGTTGTTCGCTAACTGGCGACCCATCAAAAATTCTGCCGAGAGGTAAAATACCGCCTTGGTTTCCGGTTTCATGTATGTTCTGACCGTGTTAATCCAGCGATGCAGGAGGCGATCGCGCACGGTGTATGCCAAAGCCGTATAATAATCGTGAGGTGTCGCCCAGGACTCATCTTTTCCCAGCAGGTAATACAGGTTATCTGCAAAAGCCCGTTTCAGGGTGTCTACAGTCATGCCGGTGCGATCGTCCTCCACCTGGATTTCAATGGCGGGGCTGGGGGTTATGGGTGTGTTTACTTCCTCGGTCTGTTCTTCAGTTTGCATTTGCGAGAAATCGCTTTGAGTCATTCTGCGTCTCCAAGTCTGCGTAATTGTTTTGCCTGCTTTTGTGGGAAGAATTGCACTGTTTTTCTGGGGTGGAAAAACCGCTCTGGGATACCGAGAATTACGGAACAGGGAACAAAGCGATCGATGTGGGGCGATCGCCTAGTTAAATGAGGAATAACCCCAAAAAAATTTTCCCTACAAATTTAAAATACATGATGGCAAGTAGCTTGTTGCGCTCGTGTAAATTTATATTAAAAAGAAGATGAAATTATTAAGAAAAGTGCCTATAAAATAGAAGTGTTTTAAGCTACAAAAAACTAACTTCATATTTGTTATTATTAAGACAACCTTTGTTCTCCTCCTGATTTTATGGCAGATCGCCCCCCGGTAAATCACAGAAAAATAGTCAAGGAACGGCGAGATTATAACGCTTGGGTTGCGAATGAAACCATCGAAGATTATTCGCTGCGCTACGCTCCGCAATCGTTTCGGAAGTGGTCGGAATTTTTAGTGGCCAACACCGCACTGGGAGGCATTTCCTTTCTGGCGTTAGAAGCGATCGGCGGTTCGCTGATCGTCAATTACGGTTTTGGTAACTCATTCTGGGCTATTTTGGTTGTCAGCACCATAATATTCCTTACCGGAATACCGATCTCATACTACGCCGCCAAATACAATATAGATATCGATTTGCTCACAAGAGGGGCTGGGTTTGGCTATATTGGCTCGACGATTACGTCATTAATTTATGCTTCCTTTACTTTTATTTTTTTTGCCCTGGAAGCAGCAATTATGGCGCAAGCATTGCAACTATATTTTCATTTGCCTTTAGCAATTGGATATATAGTTTGCTCTTTAGTAATTATACCTTTGGTTTTTTATGGAGTCACCTTAATTAATCAGTTGCAGTTATGGACACAACCGCTCTGGTTAAGCTTAATGATATTGCCTTATATTTTTGTTCTTTACAAAGAACCGGATGCTTTTAACAATTGGCTGAACTTTGCGGGAAACTCGCCTAGCAAAGCAGCGTTCGATCCCTTATTGTTTGGCACCGCTGCAACAGTATCTTTTTCTTTAATTGCCCAAATAGGGGAACAAGTAGACTACCTGAGATTTATGCCCGATCGCCAAGAAAATAATCGCTTTCGGTGGTGGCTGGCAGTAATTTTAGCAGGTCCGGGTTGGATTATTTTAGGAGGTGCAAAACAGTTAGGAGGAGCTTTCCTAGCGTCTTTAGCAATTAGTCACGGGATACCGCCATACATTGCTAAAGAACCCATCCATATGTACATAGCAGGATTTGCAGATATCTTTGCTCGTCCGGAAGTAGTTTTATCGGTTGCTACCTTGTTTGTGGCGATCTCCCAAATCAAAATAAACGTCACCAATGCCTATGGCGGTTCTCTAGCTTGGTCAAACTTTTTCTCCCGATTGACTCACAGTCATCCGGGAAGGGTAGTTTGGTTGATATTCAATGTCGCGATCGCTTTACTTTTAATGGAAATGGGAGTATTTGATACCTTAGAAGCCATATTGGGGTTGTATTCCAATGTAGCGATCGCTTGGGTGGGTGCTGTAGTTGCCGATCTCGTTATCAATAAACCATTAGGATTAAGTCCGTCTTACATCGAATTCAAACGAGCCTACCTGTACAACTTCAACCCAGTTGGATTTGGCTCGATGGTTATCGCGTCAGCCGTGGCGATCGCTGCTTTTGTAGGTATTTTTGGAATTTATGCCCAAGCTTATTCTCCCTTCATTGCTTTGAGTTTGGCTTTGATTCTCTCTCCTGCGATCGCTTTCATCACTAAAGGTAAATACTACATTGCCAGAAAAGACGATCGTCGCCACATTTGCATTTCCGATTCTTTCATAAATTGCTGTATTTGCGAACAAAAATACTCAATAGCAGATGCCGCTTACTGTCCGGTTTATGACGGTTCTATTTGTTCCTTATGTTGCAGTTTAGATGCTCGATGTCACGATATTTGCAAAACCTCTAACCACCCCAAAAACAATTTTATCGAGCCTCTAAAAAAAGTCATTTTAATAAATAAAATTTCTCCAAAAATTGGAATAAGAATTATAAAATTTCTCCAGATATTTTTATTAATAGCTGGGATAATAGGAGCTATTTTTGCATTATTCTACTCTTTGTTAAGATGGGAAATTAGAGATAGCCTCCAATTAAATTATACTCAAATATCTGAAATACTGGTATCCTTGTATGTACCGCTGTTATTATTAGCGGGAATTGCTGCTTGGTGGTTAGTTTTAAGTGAAGAAAGCCGGGAATTGGCTGAAAATGAACTAGAAAAACAAAATAGATTACTTCAGCAAGAGATATCCGAAAGGCAACAAGTCGAAGTAGCATTACAAAAACTTACTCACGAACTAGAGATTCGCGTCGAGCAACGGACAGCAGAATTATCCGAAGCTCTGAGAATTTTAAAACAAGCTCAAACGCAACTCGTGCAAACCGAAAAAATGTCCAGTCTGGGACAATTAGTAGCGGGAGTAGCTCACGAAATTAATAATCCTCTCAACTTTATACACGGCAATTTAGACTACGCCTGTACTTATGTTGAGGACCTGCTAAAGCTGATTGAAATGTATCTCAAAGAAATACCAAATGCAACGCCTAAAATTAACCAGTATATCGAAGAAATCGAATTTAATTTCATTCAAGAAGATTTACCTAAATTGCTTTCTTCAATGCGGTTAGGAACCGAGCGCATTCAATCTATTGTGGTCTCCTTGCGAAACTTTTCTCGGTTAGATGAAGCAGAAGTGAAAGCTGTGGATATCCACGAAGGCATAGACAGCACTTTAATGATTTTAGGACATCGGCTCAAAGCCAAGCCGGAGTGTCCGGCAATTCAAGTTATTAAGGACTACGGCAACTTACCTTTAATCGAGTGCCATGCCGGACAAATAAATCAGGTATTTATGAACATTTTGGGTAACGCTGTTGATGCCTTAGAAGAACAAAATTTTGGCCGCTCATTTGCGTATATTCAAGCTAACCCAAACCAAATTACCATTCGCACAACTGTTATACAAGGAGGGAAGTACATCAATATTTCGATTCGAGATAATGGGCCGGGAATGACGTCAGAAGTAAAGCAGAAAGTGTTTGATTACTTGTTCACTACAAAACCCGTCGGCAAAGGCACGGGTTTAGGATTATCTATTAGCTATCAGATAGTGGTGGACAAACACGCAGGAGTGTTAACTTGCGAGTCGGAATTAGGTAAAGGCACAGAATTTAACATTACTATTCCTATTCGTCAATCTATTTGCTCATCCATTCCTATCCAAACGAAATGCTTTCTTAAAAGCAATACCAACATTTAGGCGCAGTCAGAAGTTTGAACTCAATACTATCTAAGGGCGAGTTTACCGCGCCCTTACTTTTATTCTCCATTTGCTTTTAGTTTTTAAGCCATTGGCTTTCATCCCCGCATGGTAGAAATTGGCATCGATCGACTTCTGCCAAAGGAAGGATGTATTTCTATCTAAAGATTTAGCTTAATTATCGGTATGCTTCTACTTGTCAATCATCCAGACAACCTCATCTATTGCAAGCCGACTTAAATACCGACCCTGGAAATAATCCAAACGGAGGGTGTATCGAATGCGAAATTAATCGCTGACTTATCTCTGGCGATCGCAAATTCTCTCCTTTGAAGGAGTTAGCAGCTATTTCTATTCTTTAAACTAGGTTTAGTAACGTTGAAAATGTTGAAATTTCTGGTAAATAGCATGAATAATCAAACAGAAAATTCCATCGAGCAACCAGTTAGTGTAGATTGGCATTCCAAACAAGAACCAGGCCCAAAAGAAAGAAACTTAACCGCAAATCCTGGAGATAGAATTGCCGACGAACCTCAAACAATAGAGGAAAAAGCCAAGCAGGTAGCTGTAGATGTACCTGACATCACAGGAGACCATATTACAGTACCTACCTACTTTATTGTAGAAGACGAAAATGGCGAGAAAAAGGCACTTCACCACGTTAAGGATGCCGAAGAAATTTCTGATGTAATTCGGCAAGCACGAGTTGATGAAAATGGAAATCGGGTTTGGTGGTAGTAGCCATCAAGTCTTCGCCAGTTAAGCGAAGACTTTTCTATTCCAAAAATCCCCTAGACGAGCGGTCGGGGATTGTTTTTTTATTTTTAACTTTTAAATTCTCCGTGTCTTGAAACGGGACAGACAAACCTCAAGATGGGGACAGCCTTCACAGTATTGATGTTTACCTGGATCGGAACAGCCACAAGCAAGGTTAAGCAAACAATCGGCAGGCTGTTTCGGTGCTAAGTGAAAAGCTGTTTCTCGCAAACAGATAATTAAATCGCGACAAAGCATAAATTATATATAGTCGTGAAACCTTTAATTCTATATTCACTAATTTTTTTCCTTAGTTAATCTTCCTTTAGGCGCATCTCAAAAAGTGCCAGACTTGCGTTGCTTCCATAAAAATTTTCAAGCGATCGACACAGGACTTTCTCGCTAGGGAAGAGGGAGAGGAGCTAAAAGTCAAAAGTCAAAATTCCCCTTCCCGACGCCCGACGCCCTAATAACTAAATCCTTCCTACTAATAAAGCGATCGCACCAACCAAATCATCGGGTTCAATGGGTTTGGGTAGGTGCATTTGAAAGCCGGCTGACAAAATGCGATCGCGATCCAACTGTCCCGCATAAGCAGTCAAAGCTATGGTCGGAATTTGGCTTAAAGGCTCAATTTCTCTCACCTGACGGATCAGATCGTAACCATTTTCTTCTGTCATACCGATATCGCTAATTAACACATTCGGCGGAAACTCTTGCATTAATTTCAGCGCTTCCTTTACCGAAGCAGCCGTCTTCACTTCAGCTCGGTACTGTTCGATGACAAACTGAAGCAAATCCCGCGTGTCCGCATCATCATCGACTAGGACAATTCGCACGCCACTCAGCGAAGGTGAATAGGATGAAGTCGTTTCAAATTCCGCCAATAAATTTGTTGGCTGAGTATTGCTGTGCGGCAAAGGAAATTGCACTGTAAATGTTGCACCTTTTCCTATACCCGGACTTTCGACTTTGACGGTGCCGCCGTGCAGTTCAACCAAGTGTCGCACAATTGCTAACCCCAAACCTAAACCGCCAAAACTTCGGGTTATGCTACTATCAGCCTGCCGGAAGCGATCGAATGCGTAGGGCAAAAATTCAGGGTCAATACCTTGTCCCGTATCGCTGACCGTAATTTGGGTATAGGACATTGGGGAAGCGCTAGATTTTTCCTCTGACCGATCGTCAATTACTGTAGAGAGCCGAATTTCTACACTTCCCCCTCTGGGCGTAAACTTAACAGCATTTGATAACAGATTCCACACGATTTGTTGCAAGCGACTGGCATCACCTAAAATAGGTTGTACTTCTAAATCGTTGACAAAATTAATATCGAGCGCTTTTGTCTCTGCCGCCGGACGGACTGTATTTAAAGCAGCTTCAATTACAGGTGCAAGTTCGATTTGTTCAAAATTCAGAGAAAGATTCCCAGTAATTATGCGCGAAACATCGAGCAAATCTTCAATTAATCTGGCCAAAGATTTAGTATTGCGCTCAATAGTTTCTACCGCTCTACGATAGTCATGTTCGTTCAGTTTTTTCAGGCGCAGCATCTGCGCCCACCCTAGCATACTGTTGAGGGGCGTTCGCAATTCGTGGGAAAGGTTAGCCAGAAACTCATCTTTGAGACGGTTTGCTGCTTCCGCGTCTTCACGAGCTGCCTTTTCTTTTGCTAGCAGTTGTGAGCGTTCTGCCTCTAATTGTGTCGCTCGACTGCGAATTTCGGCTGCCTTCAAAGCTTTGCGAATAGCGATGGGGACTCGGATGTAACGATTGGGAGCCTTAATTATATAGTCATCAAGACCGGATTTCATTGCTTCTACTGCAATTTCTTCGTTCCCGCTATTGGTGAACATAATCACCGGGAGATCGGCATAGCGAGACTTAAGCTTTTTCAAAATTTCCAGTCCATTGTTCCAGCCAAGTTGATAGTCTGTAACCACAACATCAAAATTATTTTCCGTCAGCGCTTCTGACCATGTTTGGTCATTTGTAATTTCTTTTACCCGCACTTCTGCAAATTCGCGCTCTATTTCGCGCCTAATCAGAAGACGGTCTGTAGGATTATCATCTATGACGAGTATATTTAATGACATCGCAAATTTTAAATGGCAGATTTGAAATGAAAAACTTCCCCTGGGGAAACATTTTTGCTATTTATTGTTCGAGATGCTGATTAGAGCAACCTTCATGGCGTAACGAACGTTCTTAATTCCACCAAACTCTCTTCCCGACGCCTAGCATCAGGCAACTTCCGGTTGTTCGTTATGCAGGAGCCAGTACAGGTTAATAGTTTTTAGCATTTCCCCTAAAGCACCAAATCCTGGCGGCTTGACCAGATAGGAATTAACTCCTAAATCGTAAGCTTGGTTAACATCAATAGTTTCTTTTGAAGATGTGAGTATAATTACTGGCAAACGTTTGAGTTGAGGCTGCTGTCGCAACCAAGCCAAGACTTCGTGACCGGAGCGGCGCGGCAACTTTAAATCTAACAAAATTAGGGCGGGTATGGGATAACGTTCGCGATCGCAATATTCGCCTTCACCGCTGAGGTATAAAACCGCTGCATCGCCATCTTCGACTACTTGCAGCGAGATATCAGATAAATCTTCCTTGCGAAAAGCGCGTTTCATTAAAAGAACATCAGCTGGGTTATCTTCGACTAACAAAATCGTATGCTTCACGGTTATCCCTCCTTAGTAGTATCGTTTCTTAATTTAATCCAAAATTTGCTTCCTTTTCCTAGCTCGGATTCGACGCCCACAGAACCGCCCATCCGCTCTACCGCTTTTTGCACAATTGCTAAACCGATACCTGTACCGGGATAAGATTCAATGCCGTGCAAACGCTCAAAAACTCGAAAGATACGTTTTTGATGTTCTGGCGCGATGCCAATGCCGTCGTCTGCCACCCATAATTTTACGCATTCATCATCTGTTTCAGTCCAAATATGCACTTGCGGTTGACTATCTTTATCAACAAATTTAATCGCATTGCTGAGTAAATTTACGATCGCCTGAGCTAAGGTATTGCGATGAGCTTGCACTTTCGGCATTGACGGCATCGCAGTCACTTGAGCTTGGCTTTTTTCCAAATCAGTTTTTAGTTGCGCGATCGCCTCCGAAACGACCGTATTTAAATCTACCGCTCCCAGATTTAATTCCGTGCGACTGAGACGGCTGTAATCTAATAAATCGTTGATTAAATCATCTAAATGATGTGCTGAATTAACTATGTGACGGGCATACTCTTGACCGAGATCGTCTAATTTGTCACCATAATCTTCCAGCAGAGCTTCAGCAAGTCCGTGCATTCCTCGCAAAGGCGCACGCAAATCGTGAGCGATCGAGTAAGCGAATGCTTCTAAATCTTGATTGGCTTGTTCTAATTGGGCAGTGCGTTCTGCTACACGTTGCTCCAACGTTTCGTTAAGTTCGTGGATTTCAGCTTCGGCTTTTTTGCGTTCTGTAATATCAATTCCTGTGGAAATAACCAAATTTCTGCCATCATATAGTGTCCCCAAATGAGCGGAATGAAACTCCCAAATTCGGGTTTCGCCGCTGCGGGTAGCAATCGTATATTCTCCTTCTACAATTGGTTTATTTAATTTGTATAAAACGTCAATATCTGCTTTGACTGATTCTTTTCTGCTGCCATAGGCTTTTTCGAGCCAGTCGGCAATTGTGGGAATGTCGGAGTGAGCGTAGCCTGTCAGTTCTGTCCAAGTACGATTAATTTGCACAATTTCGCCATCTTCTGCATGAATCATTATCGGTAACGGAGCCTCCAGAATAGCACGACGGAAACGTTCTTCAGAAGATTGCAATTCTAATTGTGCCTGTTTGCGATCGGTGATATCTGTAGATGTGCCGCCGATCGCATACACCAACCCAGTCGCATCGTACAAGGGAAACTTGGCTGAAATGTAGGTGTGCGCTCCATCTTGCTGAAACACTTCTTCTTCAAACTGGATCGGTTCTCCCGTCTCCATTACTTGACGATCGTTATCCCTAAAGCTATCGGCCAAATCTTTAGGTAAAATGTCATAATCGGTTTTGCCAACTATGCGATCGCGAGTAATGTTAAATAACCTCTCAAAGTGTCGATTGATCGTCAAAAAATGCCCTGCGATATCTTTGACGTAGATGGCGGCTGTGGTATTATCTAAGATAGCTTGTAGCTTTTCTTGGCTTTCTTGCAATGCGGCGTTAGCTTGCGACAGATGCAGGGTTCTTTGCCCAATCTGCATTTCTAAATCGCGATAAGCTGCTTGCAGAGTTGCTTCTGCTTTTTGGCGATCGCCTATCTCTACTCCCAATTGTTTGAGAATTTGTTTGAGTTCCGATGTCCGCTCTTCGACTTTATTTTCCAGTTCTTCATTTAGTTTTTGCAGCTTTAATATTAATTCTTGGCGTTCGGTGACATCTTGGGCAACACCCGCTATGCGGTAAGTAATGCCTGCTTTGTCGTAAATTGGAAAAGCCCGATCGCGTATCCAGCGCACTTCCCCATCCGGTCGGACAATGCGATACTTGAGGTCGAAGTCTGCCTTTCCCGCCAGATATTTTTCAATGCAAGCGATAACGCGATCGCGATCGTCTGGGTGAATGGCATCCGTCCACGACATCGGCTGTTGGTATAAACTTTGACGACTTTTGCCCCAAATCTGCTCGTAAGCCGGACTGACGTAGAGGATCTCGTTCAATTGAGGAGGTTTGAGCCAGAAAACTTCGTCGATGTTTTCCGCTAGCTGACGGAAGCGTTCCTCACTCGATCGCAGCGCCGCTTCGGAAAGCTCAAGTGCTGCCATACTCTGCTTGATGAGTGCGTAAAGCATTCCGGCTGTGACGAATACGTAGAACCAACCTTTCAAAGTTTGAAGTTCTGCCAGCAAGTGAGAATTCTTGACCAGGGTGAATACCAATCCATCGGAAAATAGTATCCACACTCCACCAACAACCACGTACAGTGCAGCGATTTTCAAAGGAGTCAGTCGCCTCGTCAAGAGTTTCTTTACGATTGAAAATTTAGGCATGACGACTATGTATCCCTAAAATCGTTAGGCTTTTCCATTTGCCGAACCAGAGGGGCGAAAATAATTACTCCCATGCGGGTAAGATTGTGTTTTCCCTTACCGGACTCGCTCCCAAAAATTTTCTGGCTGGAATTTTCCGGAGCCACTTCTAGATTGTCAAATAGAATACCCGATCGCATCTACTCAAAGCAATAATTGACGTTCTCTCCCAAGAAAGCTGATTTTTTGAGGGCTAACTTCCAACAGAAAACCGGTTTTAGAAGCAGGAGGCTTTAGATCGATTTTTGCGGTAATTGCAAAGCCGCTTTTACTCGATCGTATTCTGCGGAAAGTTGACCGATAAATTGAGATGCACCCGCTGTAGAACCTTTACGACCCATCGTTTCTAATTTTTCACATATTTGAGCCAGGGGAATTGCGCCCAGAGTCGCACTCGCCGATCTGAGTGCGTGGGCTGATTTTTGCAATGATATAGGATCTTCCTGAGCAATCGCGTTAGTAATAGCTTTCAGTCTTTTGAGTCCATCTTCCAAGTAGCTCTCAAGCAGTTCTTGGAGAATTTCTGCATCTGTATCTTCGCCAACCATTTCTTTTAAACTTTGAAACGTCTTGCGATCGATCGCCGGTGCAGATGGGGACTGGCGGCTGGGGACGAGCGAAAGCCCTAGCGTACTGGAGTCATTAGTATTGGGAGAGAGATTTTTGGAACTGAACAAAAGACTCTCATCTGTTGTGGGAAGGAGTTTATGCTTCGTCCCTACCGAATCTCGATCCCAGGACGGCGAGACATTTTGCTCTGTTCGATCGCTTCTATTTTGCTTGCGTAGTTTACCGTAGTTGTTGAGCGCTTCGATCAGCGCTTCGATGTGAATCGGTTTGCTGATATAGTCATCCATACCTGCTTTGAGGCACTCTTCGCGATCGCCCTGCATAGCATGGGCAGTCATCGCCACGATCCAAGGGCGATGAGTGGGGGAATTAATATTTTGACTTTTGACTTTTGACTTTTGACTTTTGACTTTCCCTCTGCCCCATTCCTGACAAATGCGACGAGTCGCTTCCAGTCCGTCCATCTCTGGCATCTGCACGTCCATGAACACCAAATCGTATGGCTGGCGGTGCAAAGCTTCCAGCGCTTCTCGTCCGTTATTGGCAACATCGGCGCGATAGCCCAACTTCTGGAGCATTTGCAAAGCTACCTTTTGGTTTAAGCTCACGTCTTCTACCAGCAGAATGCGTAACGGCAGTTCTTTTGCTATTTGGCAATCAAATTGGGAAAGCGAGGGGCGGTCGGAACTTAACGAGATCAGTTGTTTGCTTAAAATCCGAGTCAAAACATTATAAAGCTGAGATTGCTTGATCGGCTTACTCAAAAAAGCTGCAAAGTTAGCTCGCTGAGCGGCTTGTTCTTTTCCCACCCAAGCGACAGAACTGAGCATCACTAAGGGTAGTTTTTCGCAGCTCGGTACCGAGTGGATCTGCGCCGCCAGAGTTATACCATCCATTTCTGGCATCTGCATATCCAAAACGGCAATATCAAACTGCTCTCCAGTGCTAAGCAATTCTAGAGCTTGAGGGCCGGAATTAGCAGCTTGCACCAGCATTCCCCAGGATTCGGCTTGCAGGGTCAGAATTTTGCGGTTAGTGGCGTTGTCATCTACTACTAGCAGTCGTTTTCCGCTTAAATCTGGCTGTAGAACTTGAAGGTCAACTAGAGGTATAGCGGGAGCGGACTCGGCTCGCACGCTGAAGTAAAATGTAGAACCATTTCCTGGAGTGCTTTCTACCCACATTCTACCGCCCATCATTTCGCTGAGCCGTTTGCTAATTGCCAATCCCAGTCCCGTACCGCCGTAGCGGCGAGTCATTGAAGAATCAACTTGGCTGAAGGGCTTAAACAGTCGCGCTAAGCGTTCTGGAGAAATACCGATACCGGTATCTTTGATGGCAAATTCAATTTCGTAAGTTGTCAGTTGTCGATCGTTTCGATCGCTCGCATTTGATAGCTGACGGCTGACGGCTGAGACAACGACTTCGCCGCGTTCTGTGAATTTAACCGCATTACCGATCAGATTTACTAAAATCTGTCGCAGTCGCGTCACATCTCCCACTATGGCGATCGGTGTTTGCGGATCGATTAAATAAGCTAAATCTAGATTTTTTGCTGCTGCTGCTGGGGCTAAAAGGTCTAACGCTTCCTCAAGGCAAGTACGAAGGTTAAAGGATTGTGTCTCTAAATCCAGCTTGCCAGATTCAATTTTAGAAAAATCTAAGATATCGTTAATGATGGTTAACAAGGCGTCGCCGCTAGCGCGAATCGTTTCCACAAAGTCCTGCTGTTGGGGAGTAAGCTTTGTATCCAGCAGCAATCCGGTCATACCGATGACTGCATTCATGGGCGTGCGAATTTCGTGGCTCATCATCGCCAAAAACTCGCTTTTCGTCCGATTTGCTGTTTCTGCTTCTCTTTTTGCCTGTTCTAGTGCCATGTTTTTGATCGTTAATTCTGAGCGCCGTTGGGTTTCCACTTTGAGCAGATTGGCTTGTGCAAGGGCGATCCCGACTTGCGCCGCTACTGATTCCAGCAGCTCGATTTCGTCTGCTGTCCACTCGCGCAAGCGATCGCACTGATGCAAGCATATTCCTCCGTTTGCTTCTCCTTGGTAGGATGCGCGAACTGACAGGATAGATTTGACGCCTAGCTGGCGCAAAATCGGTTCGCCCTCTTTTACAAGAGGGTTGGCGTAAACATCCGTGCAGGCTAAAGTTCGCTCTTGTGCGATCGTCTGTTCTAGATAGCAATTGCCAACAGTAGGAATGTTTATATGTAGTGCGGATGGGTAAGCGGGTTCCACATACTCTACAACAAAGGGAATTTCAGGAGTGGGTTGAGTTACGTAGGTATAAATTAAGCAGCGATTGACACCAAACGCCTTACCCAGCAAACTACTTGCTGTCTCAAAGATTTGCTTGGTATCGAGGCTCTGGCGTATTTCTTGGGTTATTTGTTTGAGCAGCAAAGTCCTACTAAATTGTTTTTCCAATGCTTCTTGTGCTTGCTTTCTTTTTGTAATATCAAAGCGAATTGCTAGATACTGATATGGTTTTCCTTTGCTATCTAAAAATGGCACAATTGTGCTATCAGCCCAATAAAATGTGCCATCTTTGGCGCGATTTTTGATTTCGCCTTGCCAAACTTCCCCACGGGTAATGGTTGACCAAAGTTCTTTAAAGAAATCCGGGGGATGATAATCGGATTTGAGTATGCGGTGGTTTTGACCGATCAGTTCTTCTCTGGAATATTGACAAATTTCGCAGAATTTATCGTTAGCGTAAGTAATATTGCCTAGTCGATCGGTAATCGCTACTATTGCCGCTCGATCGACAGCCAATTTTTGAAATGTCAGTTCTCGCAGCATTTTATCGAAAGCTTCTGCCGATTTTTTGCGTTCTGTAATATCATTAGCTATACCTAAAAATCCAGTAATATTGCCTGCTGTATCTCGCAATGGCGTTACCGACAAGAGTACTGGAAAACGGGAACCATCTTTACGAATATACGACCATTCGCGCTCGTCGGGTTGGCCCTGGCGTGCCTTCGCAACAAATACTTCAAACCCTGGCTCGATCCTAACTCCAAGCTCCTGGGATAGTTCTTGCGCTCGTTGTGCAATTTCGTCTTTATCGTGAATAATGGCAGAGGTTGTTTTGCCGATCGTTTCTGCTGCTGTGTATCCCAGCAATCGTTCGGCGGCGGCGTTAAAGGTGCAAATTGTACCGTCTGCTGTGGTGGAAATAATTGTATAATTAGTGCTATCTAAAATTGCTTGCTGTAAAGAGGCAAGTGCCTGAAGTTTTTCTTCCGTTTTTTCTCGATCGGTTATTTCTTGTTGTAACTTTCTGTTAGTAATTTCAACTTCTCTGGTGCGAAGCTTTGCCGTTTGTGCAAAATATATTGCTACTGCCAATGTCCATGCTGTGAGCAAACCGCCTATCAATACTACTGTGGGCAGCGGAGTGCGGACTTTTTCTAGTAATGTTGGTGCTGACCAGATTTGCATATGCAATTTATTATTATCAAACCCAATTTCGGTTTTTTGGCTCCATTTATTATTTAAATTAATCTGATTGGGATTATAGCTATAAATTTGTTCTTTGTCGTCAAATATGGCAATGGCATATCCATCTAAATGATGTTCCGTTAAAACTTTTTGCATTAAGGAATCAACTCGAAATACCCCCAGGATAAAACCGTCATTTTTTTTACCTTTGAAAATAGGGACATACGCTAAAAATCCCTTGCCTCCTTGGACTAAATTGACAATTTTAGTAACAGTTGTTTTCCGGTTTTTTAGAGCGTTTTCTAGTGCCACTCGTCGTCGCGTATCGACACTAAGGTCAAGGTTTTGCGCTGCTTCGTTGCCTGCTAGAGGTACGATCCAGCGAACCCGAAATGAGGTGTCTACCCATTCGATCGCCTGATAACCTCCGAAGTCGTTTATGTAAAATTTGGCATCAGATTCCCACTCGGCTCTGGGCGTTCCTCCTCGCATTTGCCAGCGTTCTTTCATCCGTTCCAATGCTTTGAGGCGAGTTTCTACCTGCTGTGTAATTTCAGTTTGCAAAAATTTTGATTCAACTTGTATCAAATGTTCGATTTGTTCGTTTTGTTGCGCTATTATAGATTGCCAAATAAAAATAGTTGCTATTGTCATAGCAATAGCTATATACATAGGGATCGAATACAGTTTATGGTTGAATTTCTTGGAAGTAAATATCATATGATAACCTAAGTTAAAATTTCTAAGTATAATAGCTTAAGTTTGTTGTAAATGCGTGGCGATCGTCTGCTACAAAGTTTCAAATTTTCTCGTTTTTCGTAGATAATCATAAATATTTCCAGAAAATAAATTATGTTGGGAACATAGCATTTCCTCAAGTAGTAAGTTATGAATTAGATGCTCTAAAAATTTACCGAAAACGATTGAGTAAAGCCCATGCAGTTTCGCTGGGAATCGGCTTAGAAAAAAAGTACCCTTGTCCGTATTCGCATTGCAGCGCCTGGAGTTGCGCCAGTTGCTCGACTGTTTCTACACCCTCTGCGATCGCATCCATAGCCAAACTGTGAGCCAAGGTGACGATCGTTCGCACAATTTCCAAACTGTCGCTATCGACGCCCAGACCTGAGATAAACGAACGGTCGATTTTTAAAGTATCGATCGGCAGTTGGTGGAGACGCGCCAAACAAGAGTAACCGGTGCCAAAGTCATCGATGGAAAGCTGAATGCCTAAATCTTTTAACTGTTGCAACATTCTCTTTTCGGAAACCATATTTCCGGCTAACTTGCTTTCGGTGATTTCCAGCTTCAAACTGCCAGGGTATATGCCAGTTTCCCGCAGAATGCGATCGATTTGCTCGATTAAGTCAAGTTGCGATAACTGGAAGCCAGATAAATTGACGCTCAAAGTCAAGGGAAATTCGGTTGGAAAAGCCTGCTGCCAAAAAGAGATCTGGCGACAAGCTTCCCGCAGCACATAGCGATCGATCCCTGCGATCAGTCCTGTTTCTTCTGCCAGAGGGATAAACTCGCTTGGGGAGATCGTACCTCTCTTGGGGTGCTGCCAGCGCACTAGCGCCTCAAATCCGCTAATGCGACTGCTTTTAAGCGCGACGATCGGCTGATAGTAAACTTGCAACTCGCGACGTTCGATCGCTCGCCGCAAATCTGTTTCCATCTGCAATTGCGCTACAGCACCTGTGTGCCATCCAGGTTCAAATATTGCATAACAAGCTTGTTTGACGCGCTTGCAAGCGTGCATTGCCGTATCGGCAGCTTGCAGGAAATCTTCCGGTCGCCTATATCCTATAGAGCTGAGGGCAATGCCAATACTGGCGCTGATGTAAACTTCGCGTCCATCCAGTAGGAAAGGTAATTGTAGAGCGTCGTAGATAGAATTTGCGATCTCGGTCACTTCCTCCTGTTGCTCTACAGGAGTAAGAATAATGGCAAACTCGTCTAATCCCACTTGCGCCACGAAAAATTTGAGATTTTGGCTCTTTTCCTGGCAATTGTATGGAAATGTTGATGTTGAATTGTCACAGAGGCGATCGATTTCTTTTAATTCTCTCCATTCTGTATTCTCAATAGCAGATTTGGATGGAAAATCTGCTTTTTCAAGTTCCAAGTTGTTAACGAGTAGGCATCCAAAATTGCTCAGGCAATCCTCTAAGCGACGAGCTGTGGCAATCAGGAGTCGATCGGCAAGCAGGTGTCCCAGGCTGTATTTAACTATCTGGAAGCGGTTCAGATTCAAAAACAGCACGGCAAATTTGCCATCCGGGACGGGGGAGAATGTTTCTGTGCTACCCTTGTTCCGTCTGGCAATCAAATTTCCCAGTTGTTCTAGGAACAAAGCTCGGTTGGGCAGTTTGGTGAGGGAATCGTAAAAGGCATAATAACGCAGTTGTTCTTCCGCTTGTTTGCGATCGGTAATATCGGCGATCGTAGCCACGTAGCCGGTTACTTTTCCATTTGGGTTTGTTTCGGCGATCGCCTGACCCAATACCCAAGTTACAATGCCATCCGGACGCGCAAATCGGTACTCGGATTTAAAGCACAAATTTTCTTTGGCTTCCCGATACCATTGCTTGAGTACGCGCTCTCGATCTTCGGGGTGTATCCCTTTTGTCCACCCTTCACCCAAAGCTTCTGCTAGCGTCAGTCCGGTAATTTCGCACCATTGCTCGTTGACGTGCAGGCAGTAACCTTCCGCATCTGTGTAGAAAATCCCGACTGGCGATACTTTTTCCAAAATTTGATAGCGACGTTCGCTCTCTTGTCGCTTTTGCTCTGCTCGTTTGCGATCGGTAATGTCGCGACTGACTGTGGCAATCGCGACGGGCTTATTTGTATCCGGGTCTTCGATCGCAAACGAGTTCTGATAAATTGCGATCGGTGTGTTAGTCTTCAAATGCCTAAAGCGATATTCTCCTTGCCAAGAGCCATTCTCCACGATTTTTGGCCAAATTCTCTTCTGATAATCTACCAGATCTTCGGGCATCAAGTAGTCGAATATTAATGTTTTTTTAACTTCTTCATCTCCATCAATTCCCAGGAGATTTTGGCCTGCCTTGTTAACGAATGTCACTTTTCCTTCTAAAGTAGCCAAGCTAATAAAATCATAACTGCTTTGAATAAGCGATATTAAATTTTGCTGTGTTTGCCTTATCAGTTTGCTCTCTGTAATGTCGCGGGTGATGTTCATAACTCCCATAATATCTCCATAAAAATTGCGCCAAGCTACTGAATAGATTTCCAGCCAACGCAATCCACCGCACAACCCCACGACGCGGAATTGCAATTTTCCTGTTTTTCCTTCACAAACTGATTGGTGTAGTTTTTTAAATGCCACGCAATCTTCTGAATGAATCAAGTTTATGACTGGGTTCCCCAAAATTTCTTCAAGTGATTTGGCTTCAATTATTGCTAGAAATTCTGAGTTTACTTCTACCAATATCCCATCTCGACTTACGAGCATCAAGCCTTCTGCGTGTTTTTCTATATTTTTTTTATAGGTTATGTTTTTACATGACAGCAAATTAGCTATTTCTTGATGGTTTGGAAAGCTCATAAATTTAATTTAGACTTGAGTCGTACCTTTGTATAAAGAAAAAAATTGACTTGATTTCCTGAAATAGACAACATTTTTAGGTGGATTTAGCACAAATTTTTTCTAAACAAATACTTTACCCTTCAATTATGAATTTGTAAAACTTCTTCTAGGAGTAGACTATTGACTGTGGAATTATCCTGCAACAATCGACGCTTCGCCCACTCGTTAAGTTGTAATTTATCCTGGTAATCGAACTGAAAATCTTTACCATACACAAAACCACAATTCTCAAGTTTCGCAATAGCAAAAGCTTTCGCCAAATATAGTACATCCATTTCTGGCATCAGATAATAATGATTGCGTAAAAGCCAGCGACAGCTATCCATATCAATATTCGCCAGTTGATAAAACGCTACGGTCAAAACTTCCTCAATACATTTAGGATTCGGTAAAACAGTCAGAAAGTTTTTCAGAGCAACTAGCATGGCTAAATTTTTTGTTTTGAAAACATCGATTGCTAATTCAATATCGAGTTGATAAGTACTGGATGCACACACGATCGCTGCTTTCTCCTTGAGCGCTTTCTGGCTATAGCTTTAAGTTAGAATCTAAATGTGAAGATTTTGTGAAGTTTAAATTTATTGATGTTAGTATCTGCTATTTTAATATTTAAATAAAATTACTTTCTATGAAGTATTTTTAAGGATTGCAAAATCTTCACAAATTCAAAATAATTTCAAATTATCACAGCTTCAGCCATTGAGTTGTCTGAATATCGATGATAGCAATAAGTCGCAAACAAGGCTCGTACCGAGTTGCGTTCACAAGGTAGTACAGCAACCGACTTGGCAGTCAGCACACAGCACTCAAGAAATCCCCGTTAATCTTGCCAATTCAAAATATTTCGGATCTGATTAACTAAATCGCGAACCCCAAAAGGCTTAGTGATGACTCCGGCTACGCCCAAATTGATAAACTGCTTTTGTTCGCTAATTTTTGCTTTGGCAGTTAGTAGAATAGTGGGGATGTGTTTGGTGCGATCGCTTGCTTGCAAATGCCCGAAAGTTGTAGGCCCATCCATATCCGGCATCATCACATCTAAAATAATAGCATCGGGTTGTTCGGCTTCAGCTAAAGCTAATCCCTCGCTACCGGAAGCGGCAGCCAAAACTTCCCAACCTCCTGCCGTTTCCAGAGAAAATTGGATAATTTCTCGTACACCATCTTCATCGTCAATGACTAAGATTCGCTTGGTTGTCATAGTTGTTTTCGTCCCTTACTGCAATCGGCAAAGTGAAGTAAAAACAGCTGCCTTCACCTAGAGTACTCTCAACCCAGATCGATCCACCGTGCTGTTGCACAATGCTGCGACAAATCGCTAAACCCAACCCCGTCCCGCCTTTTTTGCGCGAATCGGAGACATCAACCTGGTGAAAGCGCTCGAAAATAGTTTCTAGTTTTTCAGCAGGAATACCCCGTCCGCAATCTTTCACTTGGAATAGTACATTTTGGGGCATAAGGCATGGGGCATAGGGCATGGGGGATGGGTTGTGAGTGACTTGCGTTTCTGTTTGTTGCAATTCGACACTTAACCAAACAGTGGCACCGCTCTGGGAAAACTTGATTGCATTACCGAGTAAATTTGTCAATACTTGAATAATGCGATCGGGATCGGCATCAAACTCGATATTTTGGAGAGAAATTGATAATGCGATGCCAGCACGATTTGCCATCACCTGCATTAAATCGGTAGCTTTTATCATTAATTCCGCCGCATTGCAAAGCTGCTTGGACAAGCTAATTTTGCCTGACTCCAAACGTTCCAATTCCAGAATATCGTTGACGAGACGTACCAGACGTTCGGCACTTTCGGCAGCAATTTCAATCACACGTTTACCTTTGTCAGAGTGAGGGTCTACCAAACCGGTGGAGAGCAAGTTCAATGCACCGTGTATGGAGGTGAGAGGGGTGCGTAGTTCGTGACTGACAACGGAAATAAATTCATCTTTCATTCGTTCGATCACCTGACGTTCGGTAATATCTTCTCCGATACTTAAGGTGCCGATCGCATCGCCCGGTAAATTTTTTAGCAGGGTGTTATTCCAAGCAATTAGTTTTTCTTCGCCGGATTTGGTGAGGATATAATTCTGATAGTGGGGGTGAAAATCTTGTCCTAAAACTTCTTGAAAACATTTGTTTACTCGCTGTTTATCGAATGGCGGGATAAAATTTTCAACCCAGTCTTTTCCCAGCACTTCTTCTTGAGCGTAACCGGTCAAACTCAAAAAGAAAGGATTGACATAATCTACTTTGCCTGTGCTATCCAATCCTACTACCACCAAGCGCACGTTTTCTAGTAAACTGCGCCAACGTCGTTCCGCTTCCCGCAGCGTTGCTTCCACTTGTTTTTGTTGGGTAATGTCGCGAGCAATAGTGGAGAGCATTTTGACGCTGCTATCTGCTCCTTTGTGGGCGATAATCAGTTGGCTGACCGGCATTTCGCGTCCGTTGTAGCTTAAAACAGCCGTTTCGCCAATCCAAAGCCCATCTCGCATTGCAGCTGGAATGCCTTCGTTTTTAAGAATATCGTAAGCCCAGTCGGGATGACCTTTGGGGATGTCGAAGTTGGCAATTTCTACATTTTCGGGAATGCCCAGGTTTTTGCGGGCAGCTTTGTTGAAGTAAAATACTTGTCCATCGAGGCTGGCAGAAGAAACTAAGTCAGGCGTAGCTTCTAGAATGGCGATCAGTTTTGCGCGTTCCTCTTCTACTCGTTTGCGATCGCTAATATCGAGGACGAAAGCAATTGCCAGATCGTCATATCCATCCAACAAAGCACCGCCGATCAATACGGGAACGCGACTGGCATCTTTGCGAATAAATTCCTTTTCCCAAGGAGATCCCGCTCCCGTTATTTTCGCTCTTTCCATCGCCTGTCGATCGATATGGCTGTATTCTGGTGGGGTCATTTCATCCCAACGCAATTTTCCCAAACACAGATCTTCTCTCGTGTAGCCTACCATTTCCAGAAATAAATCGTTTGCTTCTGTAATCCGACCGCTGAAATCTGCAAAAATTACGCCCACAACATTAGATTCAAATAATCTTCTAAATCGAGCTTCGCTTTCTCGCAGTGCTGCTTCTGCTGCGGTACGCTCTTTGAGTTCTCGTTGCAGAAGATTGTTTGCCTGAGATAATTCTACGGTGCGCTCTATAACTCGCATTTCTAGTTCTTCTTTTGCTTGTTTGAGGGCTAACTCGGCTTGTTTGCGATCGCTGATATCCATGACTGTTCCCATCATGCGATAGGCTCTACCTTCCGTGTCGTAGAAAAATTTTCCTTTTCCTTCTATCCAGTGAATGGTAGCATCCGACCAAATTATGCGGTATTCCTGAAAGTAACTATCCCGACTCAACATAGCGCGATCGATCGCCTGTTGTGTAGATTCTCTGTCATCTGGGTGAAGGCGATCGTCAAAAGTTTGGTAACTGCCATCAAAAGTACCAGGTGCCAAACCGAATAACTTTTCGTGACCGCTTGACCAAGTGATGCAATTATTTAGAATATCCCAATCCCAAATACCTACGTTAGCTGCTTCCACAGCCAATCTCAGTTTTTCTTCACTTTTTTGCAGTGCTTTCTCTGCTTCTGCACGAGCGTTGCTAGTTCGCAAAGCCACAATACCGTAAGCCAAATCTTCTGCTAGTTCGGTTAGTAATTTTACTTCTGCCGCATCAAAAGCGTTGGGTTCTGCTGAATATATATTAATAGTGCCAAAAACTTTTTTATCGGCAATCAGTGGGAGAGCAATAGAAGAAGCATAGCCGCAACGGATCGCTTGCTCTCGCCAGGGTACATAATCGGGATTAGTTTGCAAGTTTTGTGCAATAAACACTTTTCCGGTACGAATTGCCGTTCCCGTGGGGCCGCGTCCTCTTTCCGTATCGGCCCAACTAATGTCGGCAGAATCTAGATATCCATCTTCGTATCCCGCTAAAGCGACTGGAAGAACGTTTTTGTTTGTGTCTTCCAAGGCAAATCCCACCCACACAAAACGATATCCTCCAACTGTTATGATGATCTGGCAGATATTATTGAGCAGCTCGAATTCTTCTGTGGCGCGAACGAGGGCTTGGTTGCAGCTACTGAGGGTTTTAAGGGCGCGGTTAAGTCGGCGCAGTTCGAGCTCGGCTCTTTTGCGATCGGTGATATCAAACATTGTCGAGTGAGTTGCCACAAAATTACCCATTGCATCTTTAATGCCAACTGCACTCAAAAGCACGGGTAGTACCGTACCATCTTTACGAATCATCTGGAATTCTAAATCTTTTGCCCAGCCTTTTTGTTTAAAGATATTAAAATTTTCTGCAAAGGTTAGCACGCTCTCAGGTGCGAGTAAATCAGCAAATTTAAGCTTGCCGATAACTTCGTCGCGACTGTAGCCCAACCAAATAAGTTCAGTATCGTTAATCGCGATAAAAATGCCGTTTTCATCTAGGGAATGATAACCGTAGGGAACGCTATTATATAGGTTTGGTATTTTTGCTTCGGCGTGCTGACGCTTAATTATCTGACCTTCTAACAGAAAGTAAACCACCAAAAAAATAGCTAAACTAACGCTGGTACCAGTTAGCAATACGCTCAGGGTGTTTTTAATCTGTAGTGCGAATTGCTGATTGTTCTGCTTTAATATTTGTCGCTGTTCGTTTTCTATGTGTTCGATCGTCGAGACAATGCGATCCTGAATTTCTTTTCCCGGATGTTTGCGCTCCTTTTGAATAGCAATATTAAAACCTTTTTGTTTTCGTAAAACGATCGACTCGTTCAGCAACGATCGTCTTTCGATAATCAAATTTTTCAGTTGAGCTAAGCGCTCTTTGCCTGCGGCTTCGTTGGCAAGCAATTGCTGTAGCTTATCTAATTGCTCGTCAATGGAGGAATTTGCCCTATTGTACGGTTCTAAAAAATTTTTTTCCCCCGTAATTATGTAACCCCGTTGTCCACTTTCAGCGTCCGTAATTTTCATCAAAATTTCTTCCAACACTACCAACTTGGCGTGGGTATTTTTTTCTCGTTTAACTATTTGCAACAATTCGATCGTGCTGCGATAGGAGGCTAAACCGACAGACAAGAGAGTCAGCAAATTCAGCAATGCTAACCCAAATCTGCTGTTGACAATTTTTTTTTTAAGAAACTGTTTCATGAAACGTCTCGTCAGATGTTTTTTGGAGAGGTCTAATGAGTATTAACTACTGGCTGTTAACTAATTTTCGTAGTTTGCGTAGAATTTTTGTCCTCTCCAGTCGGTTCAGGACGCGGGCGACTAGCTCTGGCCCTACAATTGGCTTACTCACGTAGTCATCCGCACCGGCTGCAAACACCCGATGTATAGTTTCGGCATCCGTGCGAGCAGATAAAAACACCACCGGTAAATCGTTCCAGTAGGCATCATTACGTACAACTTGGCACAAATCGATACCGTTAAACTCTGGCATTTCTACATCCAGAATGAGCAAATCGGGTGCAGATTGCGCCAAGACATCCCAAAATTGTTTTGGGTCATCCAGTAGGGTGAGCTGAAATCCCCAAGGTTCCAGTAAGGTAAGCAAAAAATCTAGCAACTGAGGGTCATCGTCTACAATCAGCAGATTTGCTTCCGGTGTAGTGGGTTGTTGCAAGAGTTCGGCTAAAACATCTATTACCTGACACGGAGATACTGGCTTGTGTAAAAAGCCGCGTCCCCCCAAACGAGCGACTTTAACGCGATCGACTAAATTATCGGTAGCAGTAAATACCAGTACAGGCAGTAGCGGCTGATATTTACTCAGTTCTACTAACAGTTCAAAACCGTTTTCCTGGGATTCGGGAAAAGAAAGATCCAGCAGCACAGCATCCGGTCGAGCTTGAGCTATTATTTGCCTAGCTTTGGCTAAATTTGTGGCAATTTCTGCCTCTATTCCCCTACCTTCTGCTTCTGAAATTAAAAGCTCGGCCAAATCCGTATCGTCATCAACAATTAACAGTCGCGCCGATGGAAAACTGAGGAAATTTTGAATTTTTAGTTTTGAGTTTTGAGTTAAAAGATTCGTCTGCTTTTTTGCTCTTTTGCTCCTCTGGTCTTCTGCTATCGTCTGGTTGTCTTGACTGAGTTGCAATTCCTGACGCAACTGCACAATTAATTTTTGCAGTTGCTGTATTTGGGTCTGCGGCAGGTTTTCTTGAGCTTGAAATATTTGTTCGATCGCACGAGAAAGGCTGTCAGCTCGCTCAAAGCCATAACTGCCTAACGACCCTGCCAATGTGTGAGCTTGTCGCTCTGCTCGGACACGCAATTCTTCTGTGAAATTATTTTCTACCAGAGCAGTTACAACTTCTTCTATGACCCCAATGCGATCGCTGTATTTGTGTTTATTTTTATCCCAAATATCGGCTAATTTGTTGGCGATTGTTAATGGTTGAATGTTGGCTGTTAAACAAGATGAAATTTTTTCTCTTTTTCCTGTTATTTTTTCGGTGCGATCGCCAGCATTTACTTGACAATAAATACCCGCTTTTTCGCTCTTTTCTTCTTTATCTTCTTCTGTTGATTTGAGCCGATATCCCAATCCGTAGATTGTCTCGATCAATTCGGGTGCGCCAGCTTTTTTGAGTTTCGATCGCAAACACTTTATGTGCGCTCTGACGGCATTTTCTGTGGGAGGTTCATCAAAAGACCACAGATGATCTAGTATAGCACTTTGGCTGAAAATGCGGTGATTGTTACGTAAAAATAGCTCCAATAGGCCGTACTCTTTGGCTGTAAGATGCAAGTGCTGACCTGCGTATGTCACCTCGCAGTTGCTGGGGTCAAGACGCAGGGAACCCCACTCCAGTACTGGCAAAGCGATCGAACTGCCTCGTCGCAGCAAAGCTCGCATCCTAGCCAATAACTCTTCCATGTTGAAAGGCTTGACAATATAATCATCTGCCCCCGCATCTAACGCCGCGACTTTGCTGGTAATGGCGTTTTGTGCCGTGAGTAGTAAAATGGGGGTGCGATCGCCCTGTTGCCGTCGCCGTTTGCAAAAACTAATACCATCCAGCTTAGGTAGCATTAAATCCAGCAAAATCAAATCGTAGTTTATTGATTCTGCCAACTCCCAAGCCGCTTGACCGTCATTAGCAACTTCGACTAAATAATGCTGACTTGTCAGAGCTTTCTCAAGTCCTTCCGCCAGACACTCATCGTCTTCTACCAGCAGAATTTTCACATCAAATTTTCTCGAAATAAGTTATTTTTTTAGATTACAGAATAATTGCTATCAAGGCAACTAACATTTTTGGTTGTCAAGACGTTTCATGAAATGTCTCTACAATGTTCCGGCTCAAATTTCAAAGGGGAGCAATCAACCGGGGTTACGTATAAATCCGTACATCCGTAGCATCCGTTTTCTGCATCGGGGAGAGCGGACTCATTTGTTTATTTGAGGTATTGCACAAGCCAATCATGTGCGAGGCGCACCACCTGTTCCAAAGCACCCGCTTCCTCAAATAGATGCGTTGCTCCGGGAACGATTTCCAGTTTCTTTTCCACTTGCAGCTGTGGCAGCGCCCTCTCGTTGATCTCAATTACTTGAGTGTCGTTTCCGCCTACGATTAGCAGCGTCGGTGCTTGCACTTTTGGCAGGGACGATTCAGCCATATCGGGGCGTCCACTGCGAGAAACAACTGCGCCGATGGCTTCCGGGAGTTCTGCGGCTGCCACCAATGCAGCACCCGCACCCGTGCTGGCACCGAAGTAAGCGATTTTGAGCTTGTGAGTATCAGGGTTTTGTGCAACCCATTCGGTGGCATCAATTAGCCGTTCGGCTAAAAAGTTGATGTTGAAGCGCAATAGTCGCTTTTGCTTATCTGTTTGTTCTTCATCTGCGGTCAGCAAATCGAACAGTAATGTCGCAAATCCCGCCTGATTTAGCTGTTGTGCAACAGAACGATTGCGAGGACTGTGCCTGCTGCTACCGCTACCGTGGGCAAATAGCACAATCGCACGCGCTCCTTCGGGTACGCTCAAGTTACCTTCTAGATCGATGTGGCCAGATCCTATCCAGATCGATCGCTCTTGAACCTTCAATTCCAAGGTGCTTTCCATAGCTAATTCTCAATGTGAGAGGATGATGAGCCATTAATTTTGTTTTGGCTATCTTACTTTTAAATTCAAGTGCAAAATTAGGCGCTGTTAAACAGCCTATATCAGCTCTAACTTGTCCAAGAAATAGCTTAAAAATTCTTGACAATTATTGATATTAGCTAACAATCCTTTATACCAAGGAAGATTTATTTAACTGACCGCTTCGCTGTGTTAATCTTAACAAGTAAGCACTTAATTAATAGCTATGGGAAAAAAACTTACTCCAGAACAAGAAGATCTGATTTCGGTTTATCAGGAAAAATGGGAAGGAATTGCCCTTTCTACTGAGCCAATAGATAAAATAAAAGCAACAATGGCGCTGGAGAACGCCGATCGTTTAATTCGTAAGAAAAAACCCAAACCAAAAATTATTTTTTTTGATAGCCCTTTCGCAGCTTTGAGCTATATAACGTCATTTATAAGCGAGCAACTGCAAAATACAACTACAGAAGAATTTGAGTCAAGTTTCTGGTCAAGTAGTCTGGCCATTAGAGATAACAGTGAACTGAATTTATGGGAGAAACTGGAAACAAAACTGTGGGCTTTATATTGGAAAGATCCCTATAACACGCAAGCAGAAAAAGTTTCTTGGAGAAGTTATCTGTGGCAGCAACTGAATGAAAAAATAGGAGATGAACTGTGCGAACAACTGGAAATATTGTTGGTCGAACAAACAGAACGTAGAATTTGGGAGCAAATGGAAGAACATCTAGTGCGAAAAATGATAGAATACATGGGAAGCGAACTAAAAAAAATCTTTCAAGCAAATATCGATTTAGAAGTTGAAGTGCCTTTATATAGTTTAGAAGATGCAGCCGATCGAATGCTGTCTGGATTAATCCACAATCACTTTTATCACGGTGCTATGCGTCTGTGGAATTTGAATTCGTGGAACAGTCGGGCTGCTTTTGTTGATTTTTGTTTTTCCGCATTGAACTGCGATGGCGATCGAGAAAAATGGCTTCTATTTCAATCGCTAGTTAAAGAATGTAACTGGGTGTTTCCATTAGAAAATCTTTTCCTAGTGTGCGATCGCCCCCGCATTCTTGACTTCGATAACCAACAACGCCTGCACGCCGAAGGTGACCCGGCTATTCAATATGCCGACGGTTTCAGTATCTACGCCTATCATGGTGTTATCTTACCTGAAGAATACGGCAAACTGCATCCGGATCGATGGCAAGCTGAGTGGCTTTTATCTGAGAAAAATGCTGAGTTGAGGCGAGTGCTAATTCAGGGAATTGGATATGCGAGAATTTGTCAGGAATTGCAACCTGTAGAATTAGACAATTGGCAAGAATATACATTGTTAAAAATTGATAATGATGTAGATATAGAGCAAATTTATATGTTAAAAATGACTTGTCCGAGTACGGGGTACATTCACGCTTTGCGAGTACCGCCGAATATGCGATCGGCTAGAGAAGCGATTAAATGGGTAAATTGGGGAATCGACCCACAAGAGTTTTCTGTGCAAACTTGAAAAAGAGAAATTTCAACGGAAAATTTCATAGTTTCTTGGATAGGAGATTAGGTTATGGCAGAAAATAGCGATCGACCAACAGACTTCGATGCCGTGTTGGGAGGACAGACTCCACCGCCAGTGGGAGGCGTAGTTTTAGGAGGAATGGAAGGATTGCGGCGACGTTTCGCTGCTTCTATTGTCGAAGAACGAGTAGCAGTTCTTTCTGATGCGCTCAATTACGGAGATGCAGGCATAGATTTATTGATAGAAGCAATGAACGATCGAGAAATAATCGTTAGAGTCACTGCTTATAAATTATTGGAAAATGTATCTGCGGCTAAAGCTAAAAAAGCGATCGCCAGAGGGATACCCTTAAACATAGGCGACAGGATTTACAGCGTTTACGAGTCAGATATTTCTTACGGCGATGATTTATATTACATTACAGATTCAATTAATCAATATTACGAGCAAGAACATCCTCTTTACAAGCCAGGGAACGAGGACGGCGATCAAAATTTATACTACATCACGAATGCAGAAGATGCAATGTTTAAATATTACGATGACTGCGAACCAAAATTAATCTCTCGTTATCTTTTCAAAGACAGTGCTGAAGTTGAGGCACAGGAAATTCATCAAGAGAGAATGATGGAAGTTGATATTTCTACTATCGATCCAGAATACCATAATGAGAATTTCAATATTAATGACTGGTGTGCGTAAAATGCAAGCGATGTAGTTTGTCAACGTTATGATTATGAAGAAGATTGGGAATTTAAAAATCGGCTAATAATCAGATTGCAAAATGACAAGAAAGTGGAATTGCTTGGACAATTGTGGCAATATCTGGGATATGGAAAGCTTGCCTTTGTGCATGAAGATATCATCAACAAGAAAGCGTACTTCAAACCTCAAGTAAATTTCTGATGAGAGCGACGATCGCAACTAATGATAAACTATAGCAGTATGGCTGAGGGAATTAGGCAATGGCAGAAAATTCTAATCAACCAAGAAATTTCGATGCCGTTTTAGGAGGACAAACTCCACCACCAATGGGAGGCGTAGTTTTAGGAGGAATAGAAGGATGGCGGCGACGTTTCGCCACTCCCATTATCGAGCAAAGAATAGCAGTTATTTCGGATGCGCTCAAATATGGAGATGTAGGCATAGATTTATTGATAGAAGCAATGAACGATGCGGCGCTGCTTGTGAGAGTTACTGCTTATAAATTATTGCAAGGTTTATCTTCTGCCAAAGCTCAACAAGCCATTGCCAAAGGGATTTTGTTGAATGAAGGAGACAGGATTTACAGCGTTTACCAATCAGCAATCTATTACGGAGACGACTGGTACTACATCAACGATTCTATAAGTGAATTCTATGCGGACGATAGTTACCTCGATCCTCAATTTGTATCACGCCATTTTTTGAGAGAAACTGCTAAAGTGGAAGCCGAACTGTTCCATAAAGTGAGATTGTTGGAAATAGATGTTTCTGGATTATACAGGGAAAAGTGGTCTAACTATAATATCGATAACTTCGCTCTCAATCAATGGTGTGCAGACAACAAATTGTCTTTGTTTTGTCAAGCTAATGAAGATCGGGAAGCTTGCCTAGAAAGATTGGTCAACACTCTCGATCGGAACCAAAAAAAAGAATTATTGTTAAAGTTATGGGATGATTTTGGAAAAAATACAAACATCGATATAAATGAGTGGTGTGCAGAGAATCGAGTCACTTTAGTTCGGCAAGAGGACGAGCAAGCACGGCAATTTGAAAACAGAGTCTTTAAAAAGTTTCAAAATGATAAAAATTCGGAAATACTTAACGAAATTTGGCAATTGATTGGTTTTGGTCGTCGGCTTGCTTTCGTCCACGAGGAGATTGTCAGCCAAGAAACCTATTTCGATACAGGAGTAAATTTCTGATGCTCGCGATCGCAACTAATGATAAACTATAGCAGTATGGCTGAGAGAATTACGCGATGGCAGAAAATTCTAATCAACCAAAAGAATATGACGCCGTTTTAGGAGGACAAACTCCACCACCAATGGGAGGCGTAGTTTTAGGAGGAATAGAAGGATGGCGGCGACGTTTCGCCACTCCCATTATCGAGCAAAAAATAGCAGTTCTTTCGGATGCGCTCAAATATGGAGATGCAGGCATAGATTTATTGAGAGAAGCAATGAACGATGCGGCGCTGCTTGTGAGAGTTACTGCTTATAAATTATTGCAAGGTTTATCTTCTGCCAAAGCTCAACAAGCCATCGCCAAAGGGATTTTGTTGAATGAAGGAGACAGGATTTACAGCGTTTACGAATCAGTAGTTTCATATAACGACAGTTGGTACGAATTTATAGAGTTTATTGAAGAAGAGGAAGAAGAGGAAGAAGAGGAAGAAGAGTATGAGCGGCGTGAACCTAAATTAATTTCCCATCATCTCTTTAAAGGCAGTGCAGAAGCAGTTGCGAAAGTTCATCATCAGTGGCGAGTGATGGAAGAGGATATATCTTCTTACGGTTGGTATGGCAGTTACTACAGAAGGGGTAATTTTAATATAATTGAGTGGTGTAAAGCTAATAATATTTTAGTCAGCTTGCCTGGTGAGAGTAGATCGGAATTTAGGGAAAGGATGACTAATAGTATTACCGCTAGCCACAATCGGGAAGATTTTAGGTTAGATGAAGTACAGGAGCTAATTAGGAAAGAATATGAGAGGGACGATTCTGAGGTAGAAAACTGTTGGGAAGTACGGGTGGAATTAGAGCAAAGGGTGGTGGAACTTCTGAAAGCGAGCCAAAATTATGAGTTGCTCGGAGAGCTTTGGGTAGAAAGTGTTGGTAATTTTGCTTTCGTCCGCGAAGAGATTATTACTCAAAAAATATACTTTACGGGGGATCTATAATGCTAGGACTCAGTATTACAGCAATTGGAATGCGATCGCTCGCAGAGTGCCTAGAAATTTTTGAGAAACTCCGCGAACCGATGAAGCTGGATTATTTAGAATTAGCAATAGGCAGCATTTGCTCTGTAGATTTTGATTACTCAGGAATACCGCTGATTTTGCACGATTCTTGCCTTTACAAAGACGGTGTGCGATCGCGCCTTAGTTTGTTGCATCAGAAAACCTGGAAAACTTACTCAGATTTCATCGCCAATCATGATGTTCGCGCCGTCTCAATTCATCCGCCGCTTCAGCGCGAATGCAGCAGACAAGAGTTAGAAACTGCTTTATCCCAACTTGAAAAAACTTTGCAAGTTCCCGTTTATCTAGAAGTTATGCCGTCTCCAGAATATTGGTGTTCGAGTTGGGAAACTCTAGTCGATCGTCCCTTGTTGGTAGATGTTTCTCATGTGCTAATCTGGTTTACAGGCGACCGAGAACTCACAAAACAAACTTGCTTGTCAATGCTAAACTCAAAAGCAGTAGGAGAGATTCACTTGAGTCACAACAACGGACGTTCTGACGCTCACGATCTCATACCTACAGATGTTTGGTTTAGCGATTTGATTGAAAACTGGAACGAAAATTATTTTGTAACGTTTGAAAGCCTTGCTGTTGAGCATTCGCAATATGAAAGATTAGATAAACGCAAACCAAGAAAAATAGCTGTTGATTCACATCTTACATCACGAGGCTGAGCCTCTGTATTTTCGTTCCCAGGTTCAACCTGGGAACGAGTTAAACGAGTTGTCCGGTAACATCGGTTGCACAAAAAATTGCTTTCTTATCTGCGTTTATCTGCGTTTATCTGCCTACATCTGCGGTAAAAATTTAACCCCCGATTCCCACAGATAATGTTTCGCATCACTCATGTACTACCGATGCAACCGGACGCGATATTAAACAAAGGAGGAAAAAGATCGCATTGTCAGCGCGATCGAGCAAAACTACTTGCATTCCCAAGTCTGACTAGCTCATATTTGTATTGAGAGTCAGAAAAGTTCGATCGCAAATCTCTACCGATGGCAATAATTATGTTTGAATCAGGACAGATACTGCAAGAAAGATACCAATTACAACAGCAGCTCGGACATACTGGTGCAGGTAGGCACACTTGGCTAGCTCTCGATCTCCATTCTCCACCACCGCACGAACAAGCGATCGTCAAATTACTCGCCTTCAGTCCCCAGATGCAGTGGGAAGAACTGAAATTATTTGAAAGGGAAGCCAAAATCTTACAAAATCTCAATCATCCTCGCATTCCTCGCTACCGCGATTATTTTTCCTTAGATAGACAAGCAGGTGGAGGTTTACCCTGGTTTGCTTTGGTACAGGATTACATTCCCGGCGTTACCCTGCAAACACTTTTGGATAAGCGACACACTTTTTCGGAAGATCAAGTGCGCCAAATTGCCGCAGAAGTTCTGGATATTCTCATTTATCTACACGAATTGAATCCACCCGTGTTGCACCGAGATATTAAGCCCAGCAACTTAATTTTGGCAGAAAACAAGCAAGTTTATTTAGTTGATTTTGGTGCTGTGCAAGAGAAAGCCGCAGTGACGGGAATGACATTTACCGTTGTGGGAACTTGCGGTTATACGCCGATCGAGCAATTTTGGGGACGGTCGGTTCCCGCTTCGGATCTTTATGCTTTGGGTGCGACATTAATACACCTTTTGACTGGGACAGTTCCTACCGATTTACCGCATCAGGATTCGCGCATTCACTTTGCCGATCGCGTTAATATAACTCCCAGCTTTGGGCGTTGGATTGATAAACTTACAGAACCGGCAGTGGAAAAGCGCTTCCCATTCGCCCGCGAAGCTTTGCAAACACTTGCATCCGGGCTGGTTCCCGTTAATCCTCACAAAATCCGCAAGCCAAGACAAACTTGGCAACGGCGCAAAACTAGCGCCAAATTAGCTAAATCCAATCAAGTTCGGGCAAATGGGATCGTTTTGTCTAACGGATTGGGATTAATTTTCTTGGGAGGTTGCTTTACGATCGGCATCATGATGACCCTGTTCTTCGGTTATTCTGGCGTTAATCCTGCCATTCTCAACGCCCCAGCCGTGAAAATTTTTCTCTTCACCCTCTACGTGCTTGCCTTCGCCTGTTTTGGCGGTGCAGCATCCCTAATCACCATTGCTTTGGGCGGTTTCCTAAAAATAATCAAGGATAGAAGAAGTTAGAGCTTTTTATCTTGAGATTAATTAACATTTGGGCAAAGTGCGATCGCAAATGCTACTTTTGTGGCAAACATAGTAGTTAATCGTGTTTGCCTACGACAAGAAGAGCGGTACACCTACGGCACGCTAAGTCAACGCAGCGAGTATCATTATGAGCAACTTCCCCGATTTTTCTAGCCACGGCTATCAAATTGAACGAGAACTCGGCCACAATCGCGCCTGCGGTCGAGTCACGTACCTGGCAATTGACACAAAAACACATTTGCCTGTAGTCATCAAACAGTTTCAGTTTGCCCAATTCAATGCGAGTTGGTCGGACTACGACTCTGTGAATCGAGAAATTCAAATGCTGCGGCAACTGAATCATCCCAGCATTCCACGTTATCTCGATTCCTTCCAAACCACAGCGGGCTTTTGCTTGGTGCAGGAATACAAACAAGCGCCTTCTTTGGCGCAGTCGCGTTTATTTAATGTTGAAGAAATCAAGCAGATTGCTGCTGCTGTTTTGGAGGTTTTAATTTACCTGCAACAGCAAATCCCATCGGTGATTCATCGCGACATTAAACCTGAAAATATTTTGGTCGATCGCACTTACGATCGCGATCGACTCAGCATTTACCTCGTCGATTTTGGCTTCGCCCGCAGCGGTAGCGGAGAAGTTGCCCTCAGCAGCGCAGTCAAAGGCACCTTGGGATTTATGCCGCCAGAACAGCTATTCAACCGCCAGCTGACAGAAGCCTCTGACCTCTACAGTCTGGGTGCTACCCTAGTTTGCTTGCTGACAAACACAAAATCAACAGAAATCGGTAACTTAATCGACGAAAATTACACCATCAACTTCAAACATCTGCTACCAAATCTAAGTCAGCCTTTTATTAAATGGCTGGAAAAAATGGTAGCACCCAACCTCAAAAACCGTTTTGCCAATGCCGCTGCTGCTTTGGAATCACTCCGACCGATCGATGTTGTCCGCAACAACACAACAGCAAGTCTGGCAAGTGCCGGCAAACCAAGTCGGGGAAAAACTTCGATCCATTTGACTATGTTCGCTTGCTTCCTCGGCTTGTTCAGCACGAGCTTGCTAATTTTCACTTTATCTAATCATAAAAAGTTGGCAATTCCTCAAGATGGCTTCCGGCAGTTGCTGGTGACTAATGAATGTTTCCGGTGCGAACTAACTGGTGCTGACTTGAAACAAATTAACTTAAGCAATGCCAAGCTGGCATATGCGAAGTTAGACGGTGCCAACTTAACGGGTGCCAATCTCAGGTATGCCTATTTAGAGGGTGCCAATTTAGGAGATGCCAAGTTAGCATACGCGAATTTAGGCGGCGCGAAGCTATCTTATGCTAATTTAGGCGGTGCCAATTTAATCGGTGCCAAGCTATCTTATGCCAACTTGGAAGGAGCCAATTTATTAGGTGCAAAGTTAATGGGCGGTAAGCTTGGTTATGCCAATTTAGTCAGTACAAATCTAAGTAATGCCGATCTCACCGGTGCTTACCTATGGCGTGCCAAATTAGGCTATTCCTACTTAAATAATGCCAACTTGGAACGTGCCAATTTAGAAGGTGCCCAACTGAACGATTCTAAGCTTGAGGGTGCGGACTTGGCTGCTGCGGACTTAAGCGATGCCAATTTAGAACGTGCCGACTTAAGGGGTGCGGACTTGGAAGGTGCCAACCTAGAGGGAGCCATTTTGGAAGAAACTAAGCTATGGGGTGCTTATTTGGAAGGTGCCAATTTAGCTAATGCCGATCTTAATAATGCCGACCTCAGAGCTGCTAATTTAAGCGGTGCTAATTTAAGCGGTGCTTATCTGCGCGGTGCGAATCTCCGAGGTGCCAATTTAATCGGTGCCAATCTCCAAGATGCTTATCTGGCAGATGCTAATTTGAAGGGTGCAACAATGCCCGATGGCTCGGTTCATAAATAGATGGTTTTTCTCGATTGCTTCTACCAAAATGAGCGGGTTATCAAACCCGCTCTTACTATTATAAATATGTGCAATCTGGGGGAATAAATATTAGATGATTTCGATAAAAATGGGCGCAATTTATTGTGCTATTTCTTATTTTATCTCGATACAATGTATCTTGAGTATAGGGCAACGCACTAAACGATCGTTAGAGTCTCTATGAAAATAGCAAGTCAAATTTTATCAAATTGATTCAACATTGAGGTATAATCTCGCCAAATGAATCAGCTAGCGCAGTAATAGGTTAACTATACTATGAAGGTTTATAATTTCATCTCGGCTCAAATTCCTGACGAATTTTTTTGGCTGAATGAGCCAAAAACATATTTTTTCGAGCGAGGTCTTCATTTAGTTACTAAATCAAAGACTGATTTTTGGCAAAAAACGCATTATGGCTTCCAACGAGATGACGGTCACTGTTTATTAACTAATATTCAAGAGGATTTTTCCTTAAAAACGCGAGTTCAGTTTAACCCAAAATCACAATACGACCAGTGTGGACTTATTGCCAGAATAGACAGTGAAAATTGGATAAAATGTTCAATTGAGTACGAAAATGAGGAAATTAGTCGGCTTGGCTCAGTTGTCACAAATTATGGTTTTTCAGATTGGTCAACACAAGACATATCTTCCGATGTCAAATCAGCGATGTATCGACTTAGTAAGCGGTCGCAGGACTTTCTGCTTGAGTATTCACTCGATGGGATAAAATGGCACCAAATGAGGATTGCTCACCTCCATGACTTTAAAGGTTCTATCGATGTAGGAGTCTATGCGTGCAGTCCTATTGGTGAAGAATTTCAATGCAAATTTGACTTCATTGAAATTGACAAAAATAATTGGCATTATCAAGAAGCTAACAATTAAATCCCCTTCAATCCGCTCCTCAACCTCCTGATATAATTACCCGATCGCACTTTGCCGAAAAGGAGAGTGCGTTGGCGAAGAAAAGCGCGTATCGCATACCGCAGCCTACGCCAACCCAATTTTCATAAGAGCAAACATCAAACGACCTTTCGCCTTTCACCTTGACTTTTCAAGCCACAGATAGCGGCTGCTGCGGAATAGTTCTCGGTTGTGGCAGTGGTTTTCCTTCTGCTTCAAACCACTCAATTAAGGAAGCAATAACCTCTTGTCCATGCCTTGCAGCTTCCTCATGAGTCTGTCCATCTGTGCAAGGTTGCATCACCAACTCAGCAAACTCTGGCAGAAACACTACAAAACAACCATCCTCATCCGACCATTGAATAACCATACTGTAAAGTGAGTTCATTCCTCAGAATCCTCCATTTCTTCTAGTTCTCTCCTTGCCGCATTCACCTGCTTTTCTAAATATAATGGTGCATCATCTCCATCTTTCCGAGCAATCACAATTGGCTGACTTAATAAGGGATGACTCCACACCTGATGACTACCCTTCCCTTGTCGATAAGTAAATCCTGCATCCAAAAGTAACTTTTTCAGTTCTCTAATTTTTTTCGGCATCTATTTTCATTTGCATTGCCATTACTAAAGCGATTTTTAAATGCTTGTTAACCAAGGTAACATAGAAAGTGAGGATAGAGGGCGATCCGCGATACGCGCTTTTCTTCGCCAACGCACTTTGCCGAAAAGGAGAGTGCGATCGCTCCGGTAGATATACTGCAAAGGGAAGAGCGCCTATGCTACAATATTTAGTATTATTAATGTAAAAATCCAAACAGTGTATGCTACACACATTTGAAGCCGTACTGAAAGGAAACGTTTTAGAGTGGTCTAACGACGCTCCAAAACAAAGCGATCGTCCCTTAAAAGTTTACGTTACTTTATTAGAAGAAGATTCAAGTTTAAGCGCCGATATACGCCGTCAAAAAGTTGGTGAAATTTTCCAAAAAATTGCGGCGAGTAATGCCTTTGCTAGTGTTAGCGATGCGGTTGAATGGCAGCGAGAGTTGCGTCAAGATCGTTCGCTTCCGAGTAGGGATGAATAATGTTACTTGATAGCAATATTATTATCTACGCTTCCCAGGCAGAACACCCACAGATCCGGCAGTTTATCGGCGAACATGACATAGCAGTATGTGCTTTAGAATCTAAAATAGGGTTAGGAAAAATTATCGATCGCTTGGAGAGATTGCAATGAAAAAAATACCGGATGAACGGGAATTGTTGGAATTATTGGAAATGGCAAGAAACTTTGAACAGCAAATAAGAGAACAGTGCCAGCAGGCTAAGTTAATCTACGATCGATGCGAAAAACAAATCAGTGAAATCAGCGAATCAACTGTGCAGAAGACTCGTTGACTGTTAAACAGATTAAAAATGCGATCGCATTCTGGGGGAAGATGGAAGTGCGATATGCCTACGGCAGGCTACGCCAAGGCATTCTGGGAAAGATGGAAGTGCGATCGCATTTTTGGAGAAGATGGGAAGTGCGATCGCTCGCTCGCTTATTAAGTAAAAACTGCGGGAATTACCTTGATGCCCTTCTGAGCAGCTACATAAACTCTATGTCTGCCACTATATACTTCGTAAGGGGGTTTACCCTTGTTAAGTGCGATCGGATCGCTTTTGCTGTGAATTAGGCGTTCGATAGAGTCAGGAGAATTTTCTATTGAGCGTATTTTACCCTCATTGAGTTCGCTTCTCTTGGGAACTCTAATATCTGACATTTTTACAGGCGTAGTTTCCATGTTCTTTCCTCCCTAGTTTATTTGTTTTTAACTTCTTGTTTACGCATCCACTGAGCTAAACGCTCTAGTTGATGTCTGACAAAAATTTTAATTTTTGGCTGATTTCCCACATATTGAGCTATGCCAGGACTAATTTGGTAGTAGAGATTAACTAATAGAACTCATAATTAACTCGTTATAAAATATATATAAATTTAAGATTTTTTAAATCTAAATTTATACTTTTTTTCTACTCAAGACATTGGCTAAGCCGCTCGAACAAGTGGATCATAGCAGAGTAATGATGTATGTAGTGAGGATCGTATATAACTGGTAAATGACCCATTGGTGCTGAGTCTTTATAAATATAAATAGGGCTTATGTCGGCTGATTTCCAGCCTACTATGTCATTGAATTTACGCCAAGTATCGAACCCAGCTGATTGAGCAATTTCTTCCTCGCTTCTTTCAATTTTTTCTCGCTTATCAAATTCTTTTTTCTCAATGTAAAGATTAATAAAAATCTCACGGTGAATTTTATGTTGAACGCTAATACCAAAATGTTCTTCGCTGTATTTGACCCAGAGCCTATCTATAGTACATATATCTGTACAAGGAATTCTTTGCGTCTTCGTTTTTTCAGGATCGGGATTAGATAGGTTAAGGTCTATATAGGAAATCTTTTGGAAAAGAGATTTAGTTTCCTTGTTAGCGGATTCAAAGTCTTTTACTGCAAGAAAATTACGTAGGTTTCGATAATCTATTCCTACTGCTGAACTTAAATCATCATTTAGTTGACTCTCATCAACTTCAATAAATTTGTTTTGATTCGCGCTATTAGTCGAATTTTCTTTTATGCTGTCATATATGATCTGGATTAAATCGACTAAGCTTAAGTTGGTAGAGAATAAAAAATAAGCAATTGAAGCCCCTATTACAATCAATATAAATATAAAAAATCCCACGATTAATCCCTCACTTACTCAAAGAATTTATTTATATATACAACCGCAATAAGAGATTTAACTAAAGCGATCGCACCCTATTAACCGTCTCCCTATCCTTCTCACTTCTCCAGTGCGTTAAACTTCTTTAACGCACACTAAATTAGCTACAAAACGAGCTTGTCACCGCCTCTAATTCTATATTTGATTTTTCTCCACCATTCAGGCGCATCATTACTACCTAGTACAACACAATCAACCTCACTAGGCAATAGATCAAAAAGTTTTTGAACAAGTGCTGTACCACGACCTTTGTTTCTATTCGCTTCAGCTACTTCCACAACTTTGATTTTAACTTTAGTTGTTGATATTCTTTCAGCACTAATAGCATCATCAAAATTATCTCGACAACGGATTTTTATCCAGTTCCCAATTTGATAAAGATCGGCATCAGCACTCCTTGTGTCAATGTAAAGTTCCATATAGTTCACTTTTCCTCCATTGCCTATACCTATAGTTGTAAATTATCCTACCTAAATTAAAGTCTGTTAGTCAGAAATGTCGGTACTTTTGTAACCATAAAATGTCAGAAATGTAAGAAATATCAGAAATGTCGGATATTTCGCATATAATTAGGAGAAGCCATACGCCATTCCTGACATGATGGACATTAAAGAAATCTTAAAATTGGCAGACGAGCTAGTTTCCGCCAAAACGGGGGAACACTTGGACTATCTGCAAGAAGCTATTCTGCGTGGGACTCTGCAAGGTCGGAAATACTCAGACATCGCAGAAGAAATGCACGCCAGTGAAGGTTATGTCAGAGATGTCGGTTCAAAACTATGGAAAATCTTATCTGAAGTATTTGGAGAAGAGATTACGAAAAGAAATTTTCGAGCCATATTAGAGAAGGATAAAGTTTATAATTTTTCATATCATGGCCATGTATATAATCAAAAACATATAGGAATTAATAACCTTAACATCTGTTCCCAAACTCCTCAATCTCCACAAGTCGCGCAACAACCCCAGCAAACCCCAACGCAACCGCACATCGACTTAGGCGACGCACCGGAAATTTTCAGCTTCTACGATCGCACAACCGAACTCACCACCCTCGAAAACTGGATAGTACGCGATCGCACTCGCCTCATCGCACTTCTAGGAATCAGCGGAATAGGCAAAACCACCCTTGCATTACAACTGATAAAACAAATCAAAAATAACTTCGATTACGTTATCTATCGCAGTCTTCGCTTTTCCCCAACTCTAGAACAAACCCTGACTAACCTACAACAAATCTTCTCTCCCAAATCAGAACCGATCCAAAATATTGAAACGCAACTTTCCCAACTTCTCAACAACCTACGCCAGCATCGCTGTTTAATTGTCCTTGATGATGTACAGATGCTTTTCAGCGCCGGACAACTAGCAGGACAATATCGTTCTGGTTATGAAAATTATCACCTTTTTTTCCAACTAATTACAGAAATTAGCCACCCTAGCAGTTTAATATTAAATAGTTGGGAAAAGCCAAGAGAATTTGTCCAATTTCACCAAGAAAATAACCAGATGCGCTGCTTAGTTATAGAAGGTTTGAGAGATGCAGCTAAAGAAATATTCAAAAACCACGAATTATTAGATGAAAACTGTTGGCAAACTTTAATTGATACATATCAAGGCAATCCGCTTTGGTTACAATTTACTGCTAACTTGATTAAGGAGTTATTTCTCGGCAGCGTTTCTGACTTTTTGCAATGTGGCACTGTGATTTTAAGCGAACCTTTGCAAGCACAATTAGACCAACAATTTCAGCGTTTAACCCAACAAGAAATAGCGGTAATGAAGCAGCTTGCTAAAGAAACAGAACCCGTTTATTTACCGCAAATTTTGAAAGTAATGCAGTTATCGGCATCAGACTTATTAAATGCTATTCAATCACTGAGGTGGCGGTTACTATTGGGTGCAAAAGAAGAGAATAAGACCGCATTTTTTACTTTAAATACCGTGTTAAAACAGTATGTTAAAAATCGATATTTCAATTAAATTACAGCAAATTGCAGTCAGATGTCGTACACAGATACCCGACTTCTTGGAGAAGTCGGAGATCTCACCTCACTCGTACACAGATCCCCGACTTCTTGGAGAAGTCGGGGATCTGACCTCACTCAGAAAGCAATCCGCTATATTAGCGTCACCAAATTGATTCAAGATTTAACACAAATCCCGGTAAAATATCTTCTCCAGACAAACTAACAGGAGATTCTAAAATTTCCACTTCTTGACCTTGCCGATAAATTTCTACTCTTCGCGACGATCGAACAATCAACCACCCCAAACGAGTACCATTATCCATATACTCCTGCATTTTTTGTTGAGTTGCACTTAAACTATCGCTTGGCGAAAGTAATTCAACGACAAAATCAGGACAAAGGGGAAGAAATTTCTTCTGTTGTTCATTATTTAAAGCATTCCAGCGTTCTAAAGGTATCCAAGCTGCATCGGGAGAACGGTCTGCACCATTTGGCAATTTAAAACCTGTGGAAGAGTCAAAGGCAATACCTGTACCATCAAGATCTGTCCAGTTAAATAACTGTTGCGTCAACCTACCATTACGGTTTCCCGTTTCTCCTCCAGTCGGTGGCATAATAATTAATTCTCCGTTAGCATTGCGTTCAAATCTCAAATCGCGGTTATCCTGACATAGCTGGAAAAATTGCTCATCTGTCAGTTTAATGATGGAATTGAAATTGACGGTTAAAGCATTCATATCAAAATTAACCAGGTGAAAGTTTGCTGATTTTTGAATTTAAATCGTTAATCTTTCTGATGTTCAACATAAGAGCGCAGCACAGCATTCATCAAAGATTGATAACCCTTTCCTTGGCTTTTAAACCAATCTAACACATCGCTATCAACCCTGATAGAAATTGCTTTTTTGGTGATGGGTTTTACCAGTTTGGCTTTTGACCAGAAATTTGCATCTAACTCAGGAATATCAGATGTATCAATGGCATCTTCTGGGATGTTTTGTAATTCTTCAAGTCGTTTCGGCGAGATACTCATAGTAGGTTTTTATTTCTTGTCGAGTGGCTTTTCTGGCAGAGATGATGCGGATAACTCCATTTCTTTCAGTATGCGCTACTGTGACGATAACGACACCCTGTATTGCGCCGATACTGATTTCTCGGATTTCTCCGTAGTCGAAACGCTCATCAATGGCGGTAAATACGATTCCGTCAAAGATTTCTTGAGCTTCTTCAAAACTAATGCCATGTTTCCTCAGATTTTGGGCGTTTTTGTCTTCATCCCATTCAAACAGCATGAATATGTATATACAAAATGTATCTACTTATAAGATAGCATAAATCCGATACGCGCTACGCGCAGGCTAAGCGATCGCACTTTTGGGAAACGTAGAACTGTGCGATCGCACTTTGCCGACAATAACAGTGCGATCGCATATAGATCTGTTAGTTCTCAATAGTGGGATGGGGCGATACGCGCTACCCGCAGGCTACGCCAACGCATACAGCACCGTACCCCAATCCGCTTTTCACAATAGCAAACATCAAACTGGCACTCGGCGGATTGAAAAAGGCGATAAGTACACTCCCGTAGCACTCTAAAAAATAGAATTTTGCTCAATATTTAAATATAATAGATTTAAGTTATAAAATTACCAGCCATAGCCTATGCCTACTTATGAAGAGGTACTCAATCAAGTTCAAAGTCTTACTCTTACTGACAAATTCAAGTTGTTAGAAGAATTAAAAACTATAGTCAGCGTTTCTGGAGAAGTGGAAGATGATGATGAAATAATCACAGATGAAGAAATAGCAGAAAGCGAAGCAGCTTGGCAAGACTATTTAGCAGGACGCGATCGCGGTATATCTTCAAAAGAATTAAAACAAAAGCTGTTAGGAGAAAAAGTTGACTGATTATATTCTCTTGAAAGCAGCGCAACGTTATCTGGAACGGATGCAGCCAGATGACCAAATTCGGATTATTAATGCTTTAGATACTTTAATTAGCAACCCTACAGGACTTGATATTAAGCCACTAAAAGGCCGTCCTGAGTTGCGGTTGCGGGTGGGTAAATATCGGGTATTGTTTAGAGAAGATACGCAGAATCAATTGTATGTTGTTACGGCAATTGGTTCGCGTGGGGATGTGTACAAATAGGAGCGATCGCACTCTCCTTTTCGGCAAAGTGCGATCGCATCTAGGTCTGTTAGTCCTCAATAGTGGGATGGGGCGATACGCGCTAAGCGCAGGCTACGCCAACGCATACAGCACTCTACGCCAACCCGCTTTTCACAACAGCAAATATCAAACAACCTTTGCTTCAGGTATCGGACGACCTAACTCTTGTGCAGTTTCAATCCATTCTTGCACGATCGCTTGTACAGTTTACAAATACAAATAGCTGTACATATTTAAAACCCAAAAGCTAAAGCATCCAACATATATTTACTTTTCTCCCTTCCCACTTCCAGATATATTTCCAATAATTCCTCATAAGTAGCCAATCCGCCTACAATATTCCAAAACTCATCTCCAATAACTACTGTTTCATTAAAAGGCAGGTAATTTTTGGCCTGTGACCATTTATAATCGGCTTTTGTGACACCATAGGGATTATAAGGCATGGCATAATAAGCTTGCAGTTGTGGACGATTTCCACCCCGTAGTAAGTGAAATCTCAACAAACGTTGGGTAACTTCTAAGCATTGTCCTTTATTCGGCTTGGGAGCTTTTATTTCAAATAAGTATTCCGTTCCGTCATCAGCTAAAATATAAAGGTCAGCACGTACAGTTTTTGTTACTAAATCATCAATTCGCCTAGCATTAAGTACTGCTGTTATCATCTGCTCAAAAGATGGTTTAGCTTTTCCTTTATTAGCAGCAGATTCATAATATTCTTTCTGGCGTTCCGCTTCTGCAAAAGCTGCCTGACTAACTTCCGCTGTTATATCATATCCTCTGCGTGCATCTGGATGATATTCAAGAGCAATTAAACGAGCGCATTCTTCCAGAGAATTTCCTAATCTGGTACTTAAACCCCGCTCAAATTGATTTATGCGTATTAATTCTGGTGGAATTAGCGCGGCTTGAAAAGGTTTTAATTCTCCTTTGTCGGAAGTGCGGGATAGGTACTCTATTGCCGTAGTTGGTTTTTCAATTACACGCCCTTTATATTCATCTACAATTCCTTGGATAAAGCCTTCTATATATCCTTTAATTATCTCACGTTTTTTTGCACTAATATCTGCCATATTTAACCACCTAATTACAAAATTACTTCTAACAAAGCTTTGGTTAAATGGTAAATAACCGGAACTGACACAGCATTACCAAATTGATGTTTGGCTGTAGTTTCATTATCGGCAATTTTGAACCATTGAGGAAAGCCTTGCAATTTGGCGTAATCTTGTGCAGTCAGAGGCCGAAAATTTTTATTTTGATATATTTCTCTAATAAATGTTTTTTTATATGCTTCTGGTTCTTGACATTCTATGGATATTGTCGCTACAAAATCTCTAGTTCCTGTTGCGGTTAAAGTTCCTATTGCATCCGCATGAGGTAAGAAAATTTTAGAAATTCCGTTAATCCCTGAAGAAATTTTAGAGTTGACGAATTCATAGCATTTTCCCTCTACTATTCGCAGAATTTCTTTGGCAACTAAAGTATCAAGTTCTGCTAAGGCTAACTCAGGAATAAGTGTTTCTAAAACTTGGAAGCTTAAAGGATTACCATCTTTGTTTCCATAAATCTTTTTGCGACGATTTCTCAGGATTGTCTTACAAATTAATTTTTCCCTTGCTGTTGTCTCGATTAAGTCCCAGGAATGAATGGTAGTGTGTCCATCTCTAATGTCAGTAAATAAGAAAAAATCATTTAATTCATCTATTTTTTGAAATCTCCCTCTTGCCGCTGGAATTTTTCCATCAAATAAAACTTGAGGAGAAAATTTTTTCTTAATAAAATTACTCCTCTCAATACCTGGAATAACATCATAAAGTTTTAGCTGCTTATCTAAGGGTTTAGGAAAGGTAAATCCCCAGCATTTTTCTAGGTCATTCCTAATCCCAACAATAAACAGTCTATCTCTATCTTGCGGCACTCCAAAATCGTAGGAATTTAGTACCTTGTATTTGACTACATAACCTGATGCGGTCAGATTATTAATTATGTATTTTAGGCTTTGTAGATTTCTTGGTTCTGTTAAACCTTTAACATTTTCAAATATAAATGCTTTGGGTTGATTAGCTTTTACTACTCTAAATACATCCATCCATAGCTTGCCTCTTGGGTCATCCAAACCTTGTAATTTACCTGCGATCGACCAAGGTTGACAGGGAACACCACCAACTAATACATCTACTCCAAAAGGAAATTGACTCAGCTTGGTAATATCTCCCAAATTTGCTTCCTCTGAATTGGCATCTTTAATAAAATTTTGTTGATAAACTTTAATCGCTTCTTTATCAATTTCTGAATAGCCTAAACATTTTCCTCCTAATTCTTCTAGAGGAATTCTAAATCCACCTATACCAGCAAATAGGTCTACAAACGTAAATTTGCATTTTCCCGGTATAATAGATGTGGGCTTAAATAATTCAAATAATTCAAGCTGTTGAGCATAAACACTTGGATTCATTTGATTTTCGATCTAGCTGAATTCAAATATAGTATAGCAGATTTGGGCAATTATCTGAACAGGTGAATGCCTATAGCAGGCTAGGCGATCGCACTACATGGTCTGTGGGAAAATGCAGAGACGTTGTATGCAACGTCTCTGCATCTTAGTAAAACTATTCTACCCCTTCAATCCGATCCTCAACCTCCTGATACAACTCCCTCAACAGATCCAAATTACTCTCACTCGTTTCCCAATAACCGCGACCGTTTACTTCCAATAAAGTGGAAACAACTTTGCGGAAAGAATGAGGATTCAGATTCATCAAACGATTTCGCATTTCCTCATCTTTGATAAACGTGCTGTTAGTATCTTCGTAAATCCAGTTATCCACAGCGCCAGCGGTCGCACTCCAACCCATCGTATTTACTAACCGTTTGGAGAGTTCGCGCACGCCTTCGTAACCGTGCGATAGCATACCTTCATACCACTTGGGATTGAGTAGTTTGGTACGCGCATCTAAACGGACGGTTTCTGATAGCGTCCGCACCTGTGCGTTGGCGGTGGTGGTGTCAGCAATATAGGATGCTGGGGTTTTGCCATCGCCGCGCAAGTTGGCTACCACTTTGGTGGGATCTGAATCGAAGTAGTGGGAAACATCGGTTAAGCTAATCTCGGAAGAATCGAGATTTTGGAACGTGACATCGGCAGATTTAAGTGCAGTTTCAAAAATCTTCCGAGACTGTTCCATCGTGCCGGGACTATCGGATGTGAAAGCAAAGGATTTGCGAGTTAGGTACATTTCCTGTAACTCAGCTTCGCTTTCCCAAGTGCTGTTCTCTACTGCCAAGTTGATGTTAGAAGAATAGGAACCGGAAGCGTTGGAGAAGACGCGAGTGGCAGCTTGCCGCAAGTTAATTCCCATTTCGGCAGCTTGTTCTAATGCGTGTTTGCGAACGAAGTTCATTTCTAATGGTTCGTCTGCTTCCGCCGCCATCTTCACAGCTTGGTCGAGTAAGTTCATCTGATTGATGAACAAATCGCGGAATACTCCGGAACAGTTGATGACAACATCAATCCGAGGACGACCTAATTCTGCTAATGGAATTAGTTCGAGTTTGTTCACTCGTCCCAAAGCATCCGGTACTGGTTTTACACCCACCATCCACATAATTTGGGCGAGGGATTCGCCGTAGGTTTTGATGTTATCTGTTCCCCAGAGAACGCAGGCGATCGTCTCCGGCCATTTGCCGTTTTCAGCACGTTGCCGATCGAGCAATCTATCTACTACTATTTTCGCAGATTTCACCGCTGCTGCTGTGGGAATTGATTGCGGATCTAAAGCGTGAATATTCTTACCCGTCGGCAATACATCCGGATTGCGAATCGGGTCGCCACCCGGCCCGGGTAAAACATATTCGCCTTCCAAAGCTTTCAGCAATCCACCCAATTCGTTATCCGCACAAACTTGTTTGAGGCAGAATTCCAAATATTCAAACAGCGGTTTGATCGCTTCCGGATCGACTTTGGTGTAACCAGCTTTGTGCAATGCTTCGATCCAAGGTTCCTTCTTACCCATATTGAAGAAGTTGAGCTTGGAAACGAGGGAAACGCGACCGTCTGCATCGGTTTGTTCTTTCACCAAAGCAGAAACAGCGGCGCGGGTAGCTTGGGTGATGTCTTGCAATAGTTGTACATCTGACAACACACCTTTATCGTTGTTGCTGTAAATTTCGTCGATATTGCGATCGATACTATTGGCGATAATCCGAGGCAAACTCAGAATCTCTTCCTCTGTGCGATCGAGATTGGCTATATTCACCAAAGTTGCGATCGCTTCCTCTGCACTCGGCGGTTTCCCAATTACGTGCAAACCGCAAGGTAACAACCGCGATTCAATTTCCATCAAGCGCCGATACACCAAACCGATCAGGGTATCCCGTTCCTCAGCAGTTAAATCTTTGGCATCTTTTTCCGGCAAATCGATATCTTTATCCAGATTCACCATCCGGCATTTATCCATAATTGTGTTCACAATCGGAATGCCGCGTCCGGTATCTTTCAAAGTTTGATAAGAGGCGATCAATTCGCTCAATTCTTGCAAACCTTTGTAAAGTCCGGCATTCTCTGCTGGTGGCGTCAGATAGCTGATCGTTTCCGCGTAGCTGCGGCGCTTGGCGATCGTCGCTTCGCTGGGATTATTTGCCGCATAATAATAGATGTTGGGAATCTTGCCGATCAGCGAATCTGGATAACATTCTCCAGACATTCCCATCTGCTTTCCTGGCATGAATTCCAACGAACCGTGAGTGCCGAAGTGCAGCACTGCATCCGCTTTCCAAATCCGTTCCAAATAAGTGTAATAAGCGGCGAAACCGTGGTGCGGACTGGCAGAACGGGAGAACAACAAGCGCATCGGGTCGCCTTCATAACCGAATGTCGGTTGCACGCCGATAAACACATTGCCGAACTGTTTGCCGTAAATTAATAAGTTCTGTCCGTCGCTGTTCAGATGTCCGGGCGGTGGCCCCCAATTTTCTTCTAAGCGTACTGAGTAGGGAGTTAATTCTTCATACTCAGGTACTGACATTTTGTAAGCGATATTTAATTCTGGGGTGCTGTATTGCGCTTGGGCGTCGTGGATGACTTCCTGCATTAATTTTTCGGCTGAATCTGGCAATTCCGGTAAGTCGTAGCCGTTATTTTTGAGGGCTTTCATCACCTCATAAATTGAGCCGAAAACATCGAGATAAGCAGCAGTTCCGACGTTGCCTTTATCGGGTGGGAAGCTGAAAACTGTGATCGCAACTTTCTTTTCCAGTTTCGGTTTGCGACGCAAGTTAGCCCATTTGAGGGCGCGTTGCGCGATCGCTTCAATCCGATCTTGCAGTGCGATCGCTTTCCCGGTTGCCCCATCCCGACCGGATAGTATAATCGGTTCGATCGCGCCATCCAATTCTGGAATTGCGATCTGCAAAGCTACTTGAATCGGGTGCAATCCCAATTCGCTATCTTGCCATTCTTCGGTGGTTTGGAACACCAAAGGTAAGGCAACCATGTAAGGACGATTCAACCGTTTGAGCGAATCAATTGCTTTTGGATGGTCTTGTCGGGCTGGGCCACCTACGAGGGCAAATCCTGTCAGTGAAACTACCGTATCTACTAATGTTGTCTTCGTAGCTGCATTGTAGAAATACGTATCCACCGGTTTGGAGAAGTCCAACCCACCGGCAAACACAGAAATTACCCGTGCGCCCATCGCTTCCAATTCTTGCACCATCGCTACATAATGTGCATCATCGCGAGTGACGAGATGGGTGCGCTGCAACACCAAACCAACGCAAGGCGCTAAGGGATCTTTGAGATCGGCGGGAATATCGTTGCGCGTATTATACCAGTTAAAGTATTCTTTGACATCCTCAAACATTGTCGGTGCTAAAGGATGCCAGATGCCCATATCCGGATAGGTGACGGGATCTTGGAATTGGACTTTCTGCTGTCCTTTGAGAACGTATTTGTCTGCTAGCATCAGCAGGAAGTTTTCCAGGTTCTCGGAGGAACCGCCCAACCAATATTGGAAGCTGAGCATGAAGTTGCGGGCATCCTGCGCTTTGTCCATTGGCAGGTATTTCAGGACTTTGGGCAGGGTTTGCAGCAGTTTCAGCATTCCATCTTGGAAGCCAGAACCGGATTTTTCCTTCCGTTTCCGCATGAATTGGGCGATCGCACTTTTCGATTGGCCCAACTGCGCCATCGAGAAGCTGCCCATTTTGTTCAGGCGCATTACCTGGGGCATGGAGGGGAAGACAACGGCGACATCGAGCTTGTCCCGGTGCGGTTCCACTGCGGCTACGACCTTTTCCGCTAAGTCCTCGATGAATATCAGCGACGCAATAAAAACATCGGCAGAGGCGACATCCCGCTTGAAGTCGTCGTAGTTGTCGCGATCGCGCAGTTCTTCGATCAAATAGCCGCTGATTTCGATCGCTAGATTTGGGTTGTTTTCGTTTATCGAGCGAACCGCCGCTGATAGGGCGCTCTGATATTGCGGCTCTAACACGACATAGACCACCTTGATCAAAGAGCGCCCTTGCAGGTTGTCAGGCTTAATGTGTCGAATGGTGGACTTGACGTGGGTGAACATTCAGTTAGGCTCCTTATGATGCGGTAGATTCCTCAGTCAATTGTTGGATGCGGCATCGGTCAGATCGTCCCCAGTGTTGGCGGTTGAGCTTGACACCTCACACCCAACACAAAAGACCCCAGAGTCGCTCAAAGCGTCGCTCTTGGTGCCGATCGCTCAAAGTGGCTTATGTGTTGTTTTACCAGAAAACGCTTATCAGATGCGGGTTTTGGCCCTTATCTGACACAATTTGATAACAAATTCGCAATATTTTTTTACAATACTTGACATTTTTGACAGTATGTACTTAAATTCTATTGGCGCTGGGTAAACTTAATATCTTTGCATAAAAAATTGATAAGCTGCACAAGCTAAGCAGTTATTTTAAATTTTGATAAACTTTATAGTTAATTATTTACTATTTACTTACATAAAATTTATATCAGCACCATTAAACTAATAATATACTCGATCGAGGCAAGCATCTTAAAATCAACAACCATACTTTCACAGACATGAAGATGCGCTTATCCAACCGCATATTAGTGCCTCAATTATAACTGGAGGGAGATTAACATGAGTTTTGCTATCTTCAACGAGAGTTTCTACCTAGAAAATTATGCCGATGTCAGAGAGGCGGTCGCATCTGGGCTTTTTAGTTCTGGCTTGCAGCATTTTCAACAGTTTGGTGTAGTAGAAGGCCGTACTTTAATATCTCCATCCTTTGACGAAGCAACTTATCTGGCTAGAAATCCCGATGTAGCGGAAGCAGTTCGAGTTGGACTTTTCCGATCTGGGTTGCAACATTTCATCGTTTTCGGAGAAGCAGAGGGTCGTTCTGGAACTCCAGCCGCAGGCCCAGATCCAGTTACTTTTTTCAACGAAAAGGCGTATTTAACAAACAACCTCGATGTTTCTGAAGCCGTCAGGCTTGGCACTTTCAAGTCGGGTTTGGAACACTACCAAAAGGTTGGACAGTTTGAGGGAAGAACGGGTTATTTCACTGCTTCTAATGCTAGCGATGTTGTCACTGCCTTTGGCAGCAAAACTCAGATTTACGGAGTTGCTATTGCTAGTGCAGTAGGAGACATTAATAGTGCTACATACGATGTGAGAATTACAAGCAAGGGTGATGGAGAAATCGATACCCTGATTGGCAGTTCCGGATCGGATCAGTTTGTTGTGGGAGTCGGTCGCATTACAAGCAGCACCGCTACAAATAGCTACCAATCTTTCTATCTAAATTCTAAGGATGTCGGCACTAACGATTACGCTATAATTCGTAATTTCGAGAAAGGGAAAGACACAATCGTACTCGGCGGCACACCAAATCAATTTACTTTGGTTCCCAATGGTTCTGGCGGTGACTATTTAATTTATACTGCCTCCAACAGCAATTTAGGCAAACAAAACGATTTGGTTGCTGTTGTAGAAGGAAATCCGAATTTAGCACTACTCAACCCATCAGACGCTGTGAAAAGCGGGTTTACTCTCCTGGGCTAAAATTCGGTTAAAATCTACAAAACAAGGGGCGGGTTGACGCACAACCCGCCCTTTTGTCAGGAGATGAATAATATTTTTAGATGGGGGACTGGTGTAGCAGAACAAAAAACTACTTCCCTTTGTTCAATAGACATCTCGAAAAATTCTTGTGGGGTAGGCATCCTGCCTGCCCTTTGAGATTCTTTTGGAGGAGATGTCTAAATACCCAGTCATCAATCCCCAACCACCGATCGATTTAAAATTCTACTTGGTGGCGATGATGATTCCGTGAGGAGTCCAAGCATTGCAGTCAATACGCTCCATTTTTGTGAAGCCGGCATCTCGCAGGCATTTTTCGTGATCTGCCCAGGAGTAAATCATGCCGCCTGTAGCGGGAAGCGCCATAAAGTAGGGTGAATCGAGTGCCGCCATTACAGGGCCATCTTCGTTATCGGAGGAGATGGAGTTGAAGATGATTACCGAACCACCTGGTTCCAATGCTTCATAAGCTTTACGAAGCAAGAATGTGTTTTCTTCTAATGTCCATATGACTAGCACATGGATAAACATGAAACAATCATGGCCTTTGGGAAACTCGTCAACGAAGATATCAACGCCACGAACGTGAATGCGATCGGTTAGTCCGTGTGCATCGATTTTCTTTTGTGCGATCGGACAGCTAGCAGGAATTTCCAGCAGGGTGATATCCAAGTTCGGATAAGCAGCAGCTACAGTTGTGGCGTTGGTAGCATCTCCACCACTCACATCTACCACCTTCTGGAATTTGGAAAAGTCAACATTTTTGATCAACAATGGATTGGCCAACCTTGACCAAGAACCCATATAGTTGTAGAATACCTTTTCGATTTCTGGGTGTTCGATAAAGCGATGATAGAGATCTGGCCCTTCTCCTGGGAACTGTCTCAAACCCACGTTGCGATTTTGGCGCAAGGACTCTACAAAATCTAGCTGTCCTACATAAACAATGCGAGCCTCAAACAGAACGGTATCGTAAAATTCTTGCCAAATGCCATCCACAAACAGCATTTGCATTACAAAACTGTTCCGATATGTATCGCCCTCTTTAATAACAAGTTTTAGAGCAGTTAAACCTAGCATTAAACACTTCGTCGGGTATGCTTCTAGGTTCAGCCGATCGCCAATTTCTTCTTTGGTAAGATCGGGTTCTCTAGAAAGCAATTCAAATACTCCCAACTCACAACCTGCATAGAGATATTGGAAAGCAGCGTGACCAAATAGCAACATGGTCAAGTCGCTCATTTTTAAGGAATCTTTGTTGTCCTTAAGCAACCTGAGTGTTTCCCCATCTACAGATGTTTTTTGAGAATTCGCTACATCCAAAAAGTTAAGTAAAGTCGTCATATTTACTTCTATCCTTTGTCTTCTCTATTTGGGGAAGGTTTCTGGGCTTATTAGTCATACCTAATCGTTTTTAAAGACTCTTTATAAACATATTTAATTGAGTCATTAATTAGCTCGTTTAGGTATCATTGTTGACTATCATCGCACCCTATTTTTAGATCCGTCAATACCAGCAGTCGCTGAGACTGCGATCTGCCAACTAATCCTTCTCATTCCTCCCAACACCCATCGCAGTCATCTGTTTTGTCCAACATAAGTGTTATTTCAAGACTGCTTTGCTCGGAGAAAAGTAGGAAAAGTATAGCAATTACATATATTTTTTGGTTACGCAGTACGGCAAAGTAACAAGTTTACTCAAAAATTGTATTTTAATACTCAATTACGAGAGCCAAGGTAGTATACGGTCGTGCCGACTTATGCCGAATATATCAAATTCAAGCTTTGAGAGGCCGATCCTAGAGGATTTTGGATTTTGATTTATTAGATAATTTAAATTTTAAATAGCTGAGTTTGCTGATAAAATTTATACTCAAACTCAGCTAAGTATGGGTTACCCAACTTTAATACAAGTAGAGACTGATGAACACGATAACCACCGAGATCCCGATCGCAAACCCAGGCTTTGAACTACCTTTTCTGGGAGACAACGAATTTACCGTTCAGGATGTACCCGGTTGGCAAATATACGACCCATCTGGGTTGATACTGATTCCCTTCGTTTCCAACTATGCCGTCTTAAATCCCGCCACCTACTCGTATCCGGGACAAGCGCCGCAAGGCAATAATGTGGGGGCAATTTTTTTGGGGCTCGACCCAGGTAGTGGCGAGGTGGCATTAACGCAAACCCTCAGCAGTGTATTGGAAGCCAACACGACCTATAATTTACAGGTGAAAGTGGGCAATGCCGCCCCGGATGAGTTTACTCCTTTTGGTTTCCCAGGCTACCGAGTCGAATTGTTGGCAGGCGATCGAGTAATCGGCCAAGACAACAACACTCAAAACCCCATCGAAGGCAGTTTTGGTATTTCGACCGTCAAATATACCGCCGCAGCCAATGACCCCAATTTGGGTCAACCTCTGCAAATTCGATTGTTTAATATTTTGCAAGGTACAGGTGCAGAAGTCGGCTTCGATGATGTCAAGTTAGAAGCAACTAAAACTACTATTGTCAACGCCGGATTTGAAGACCCTCCCCTTGTCAAAGGCGGCGAAGTCTCCTATTTAGTCATACCTGGTTGGGAAATCTACGACCCATCCGGCGTCATCGATCCGAACGAGGGATCGGGTCCTGCGGTATTCAATCCCGCACCGATTTTTTATCCCAACGGGGTATCGGAAGGCAATAATGGCGGCGGTCTTTTTAACACCAAAGGGCCGGGAAGTGGCATCCTGGGGATAACGCAGAAACTGCCCCTGACATTAGAAGCTAATACCGTCTACAATTTAAAATTTGATGTGGGCAATATCGCCCCCAGTCCCGATTTCTCCGCACTCGCGGGTTTCCCCGGTTATACGGTGCAACTGATGGCGGGCGACCGCCTGATTGCCCAAGACTACGATACTGTCAGGCCGGCGGAAGGTGCTTTTGTTCCCTCTTCCCTCACTTACAGCGCTGCTGCTAATGACCCGAATTTGGGCAAACAACTGGAACTGCGAGTGCTGAATTTGTCACTGGCGGAAGGTCAAGAAGTTAGTTTTGATAATTTCCGCTTAGATATTACTGGACTTCCGAAAGGATTGTTTAACGAAGCGTACTATCTGCAAAATAACACCGATGTCGCTGTCGCTGTAAGCTCTGGCAAATTTTCTTCGGGATTCGCTCATTTCGGTGCTTTTGGTTTAAAAGAAGGTCGGACATCCATCTCGCCATATTTCAACGAAGCTGCTTACTTGGAAACCTACAGCGATGTGGCAGATGCTGTCAGCATAGGCGTTTTTTCTTCTGGTCTGCAACACTTTATCGATTTTGGCTACGAAGAGCAACGCTACTCGCCTATGTCCGCAGGACAGATGGGGAACGCCCAAGATGCTTATTTGCAAAGATACACCGATGTCGCTCAAGCTGTAGCAGCAGGAACTTTCATCTCCGGTTACGATCACTATCTCCAGTCAGGCGCAGCTGAAGGCCGCATTTTCTAGAATGTTGATTTAGTTAGGAATGATGCAAAGAACCCGGTTTCTATGAAAAATTGTCGCTTGGGGATGATAAAACCAAGAAACTGGGTTTCTTTGCCCCGAAAACAGCTGGCTCGATCGTTTATTTCCGTAAATATCTGTATTATCTAGCCTAACTAATTTTTAAGTTTATGATAAATTTGTAAGTGTTTATACTTAACAAGAGGATTCAAGGTGAGGAGTGATGAACATTATAACCACCGAGATACCGATCGCAAACCCAGGTTTTGAACTACCCTTTCTGGGAGACAACGAATTTACCGTTCAGGATGTACCCGGTTGGCAGGTCTATGACCCATCAAACCTCATATTAATACCCTTCGTTTCTAACTATGCCGTATTGAATCCTGCCACCTACTCTTATCTAGGTGAAGCGCCGCAAGGCAATAATGTGAGTGCAATTTTTTTGGGACTCGACCCAGGTAGCGGCGAGGTAGCGCTAACCCAAACCCTCAACAGTGTGTTGGCACCCAACACGACCTATAATTTACAGGTGAAAGTAGGCAATGCCGCCCCGGACGAATTTACTCCTTCCGGCTTCCCAGGTTATCGAGTGGAATTGTTGGCAGGCGATCGAGTAATTGCCCAAGATAATAACACTCAAAACCCTTTAGAAGGCAATTTTGCACTTTCCACAGTCAAATATACCTCGTCAGCCAATGACCCCAATTTGGGCAAGCCTCTGCAAATTCGATTGTTTAATATTTTGCAAGGTACAGGTGCAGAAATCGGTTTTGATGATGTCAAGTTAGAGGCTACTACTCCGACCGTCATCAACAGCGGGTTTGAAGATCCCGTTCTGGCGGACAATGATTACACTACTCAACTGGTTCCAGGTTGGCAAGTATATGACCCATCCAACCTGATTAGCGTACCGGGGGTTGGTAACTATGCAGTGTTAAATCCTGCCACATACTCTTATCCACAAGAAGCTCCTGAAGGCAATAATGTGGGAGCTATTTTTTTGGGGCTACCACCAGGAAGCGGTGTCGTTGGCTTAACCCAAACACTTCCTACTGTCTTGACGGCTGACACCACATATCAGTTAAAAGTTAAAGTCGGTAATGCCGCACCCGATGAATTCACCTCTCCCGGCTTTCCTGGGTATGCGGTGCAGCTGTTGGCTGGCTCTCAAGTAATTGCCCAGGATAATAACACCCTCAATCTGCCGGAAGGGACTTTTGGCGAATCAACTGTCACTTATTCGGCTGCTGCTAATGACCCCAATTTAGGCCAACTATTGCAAATTCGTTTGCTCAATATCTTGCAGAACAAAGGTGCAGAAATTGGTTTCGATGATGTCAGATTCGACATTACCAAACTGCCGCCAAAGTTATTTGACGAAGCATATTATCTGCAAAATAACCCCGATGTGGCGGAGGAGGTTAAGGCGGGCAAAATTACTTCTGGATTAGCGCATTTTAATTTATCCGGTCGGAAAGAAGGCCGCACATTGATATCGCCCTATTTCAACGAAGCTAATTACTTGCAAAAATATAAAGATGTGGCAGATGCTGTCGCCGCAGGGGTTTTTTCTTCTGGGCTGGAACACTTTATCTATTTTGGTTACGATGAGGGACGGGCTCCTGATGTAGGAGTTCCCGGTTCGGGCGATCTTTATTTACAAAAATACCCTGATGTAGCGACAGGAATAGCAAACGGAACTTTCAAGTCTTGGTACGATCATTTTCTCCAGTTTGGCTTGAAGGAAGGACGATCGCCCACTTATTTCTACCCTGACGATTATGAAGGGTATTACCCCGATGTCGCTGCGGCTGTAGCAGACCCAAACGACAATATAGTATCGGCTTTCGATCACTTTGTCCAAATTGGGCAATATGAAAATCGACTTCCCATTTTCAGCGGTACTAGCGGTAATGATGTCGTACAAGCTTTTGGATTAAAGCCATTTTTATTCGGCATTGATTTTAAGGTGCTGGGCTACGATCCTGTAGATTATATATCGGCAAGTACTGGTTTGGGCGAGATCGATATTCTGATCGGTTCGCCTGGTGCAGAGGTTTTTCAGCTGGGTCACGGTACTTCCCCATCTAATCCCAATGGCATCCAGTATTATATTGGTGGCGGTGCAAATGACTACGCGATAATTCGCAATTTCGAGAAAGGAGTTGACGTCATCGAGAGCGTAGATCCTAACCTTGTGCAACAAGTTCAAGATGGAAATCTCAGACTCTTTTCCAGGGGTGACTTAGTTGCGGTTTTGGAAGGGGTAACAACTCAATTGACTCGCACGAGTGGAGGTGATTTCGTTTTCCTACAGGGAACTGTTTTCTTCACCTAAAAAGGTTTTCATGTCGATCGTTCGCGGTTCGTTGCACATTGTTTATTGTCGATTACCATTAACTATGAACTATGAAAGATGAACCGCAAACGATGAACGCCGATATCGTAATTCTCTCAAATGGGCCTGGGGAGTTGGCAACCTGGGTGCGTCCGGTGGTGCAACAACTGCGACAACTACTGGGATACGATCGCTCTCAAGTACGCATCTCGGTGGTGCTATCCCCTTGTCCCAATGCTAGCGGCAAAGAGGTGGAAATTGCACGCAGTTACCCTGAAGTCGATCGAGTTCAAGGTGCAGAACATTTTTTTCCATTTTTATTATGGGGTAAGACTCCTGAAGATTGGGACTGGCGCGATCGCGGTGCGGTTCTTTTTTTAGGTGGCGATCAGTTTTTTACTGTGCTAATTGGCAAGCGTTTAAACTATCGTACCATCGTTTACGCTGAATGGTCAGCGCGTTGGCATAATTGGATCGATCGATTTGGCCTAATGAAATCGGAAATTCTTGCTAAAGTTTCGCCAAAATATCATCGGAAATTTACTGTCGTTGGGGACTTAATGGCAGAAGTCCCAGTTGAAAGGATAACAGAAAAAGACGCTCAATCTCATCTAGAATTAATTGGTTTATTACCGGGATCTAAACCAGCAAAGTTATTTCAAGGTCTGCCTTTTGTATTAGCGAGCGCCGAACGTATCCACGCTGCACGTCCTCAAACTCGTTTTGCGATTTTTCTTGCTCCCACTTTGGATATTCAAACATTAGCACGTTTTGGCGATCGCCAGCACAATCCTCTCATTCAGCGTCTGGGATGGGGAAGTGGTGAATTAGTTATACCTCCTCACCCAGAACTTCCTTTTATCAAAACACCAAGCGGTTTGCTGGTACAATTATATACGCAATCACCAGCCTACAAATTGTTATCTCAATGTCGTTTATGTCTGACTACGGTGGGTGCTAATACAGCTGAATTGGGCGCTTTAGCAGTACCCATGATTGTGTTGCTTCCCACGCAACAACTAGATGCAATGCGAAGTTGGGATGGTTTGCCTGGACTGCTTGCCAATTTACCCGGTTTCGGTTCTATTTTTGCTAAAATTATTAACTGGTCGATCCTCCAACAAAAACGTTTGTTTGCATGGCCGAATATTTGGGCAAAAGCCGAAATTGTGCCGGAACTTGTCGGTAAATTGCAACCTCAAGATGTAGCAGACTTGGTTTTGAATTATTTGAACAATCCTGTCAAATTGGAGGATATGCGCGATCGTCTTCGCCAAGTGCGAGGCGAAGCAGGTGCAGCGCAAAAGCTAGCACAGATAGTTTCTGAAGAACTTTCATATGAGAAAATATCTGTGGCGTAAAATTGATGGGTCTTTCGAGTTTATGGTGGAAAATATTTGTTAGTGTTACCCATGTGTGATATCATATCCGGTTACATTGGTAGCCGAAAAAATTTGCGATACGTGCTTCGCACACGCTTCGCGATCGCATCTGCGTTCCGAAGCGTTCATCTATCTTTATCTGCGGTAAAAATTTAACCCCTGATTCCCGCTGATACTCCTCAACATCATTCATCTACTACCGATGATAACCGCACACAATATGATCGTGGCTTAAGTTTACAGGTTATTTTTTTCATCGCTTCCAAATGGACGCATGACGAGATATCCTGCTAAATCCAAGACCCCATCTAATAAAAAGCCAATAATACCAATATACAGTACTCCCTTGAGTACTTGTTGAGTTTCATTGCTATTATAGGCATCCCAGATGAAAAAGCCTATTCCTCTACTACCAACTAAAATTTCTCCTGCGATGACGGTAAACCATGCTAATCCTATCCCTATTCTCAACCCAGTAAATATATGTTCGATCGCAACTTTCATCCCATTTTCCTCTCGCCGAGACTTTCTCACCCCTGTTGCTGTGTTAATGGCAATTTGCCAAATAGCACTGAAAAATACGAGGAAAAGTACGCTGCTGAGGTTATCTTTAAATTGGATTAGCGCGATCGGCAATAACGCGATCGCCGGAATACTCGCCGGGAACTGCAAAACTCTCTTTAATATCTCGTAGATTATATTATTCTTTCCAATCACGATTCCTATGCCAACCCCCAAAACAGCTGCTGGTATGTATCCTTGGCATAACATTTGCAGGCTGGCCAAAATTAATGAATAAATGTTATTTCCTTGCTCCATAACCTACTTTAAACTTCTTTGTGTGAAACTTTCTTTAAAGAAGGGGGAAACCGTTTGACGAAACCTACTAAAATCTACGTTAGTAGAAATGCAATGTAGTTCCCATCTTTATAAAGGTAAAACCTTTAATGGGGCGACGGCTGCCCTCGCTATCCCTTCTGCTGTGTAAGCATTAGGGAATACTTTTCTAGCGATCTGTAGAGAGCCATTAATATCTGCATTTATCTTTATTCCAGAGTGGGACTGGAACAATCCTCGCTTTACACGCTTACCTAGATAAGTTTCATGTTGACAAGGAGATTCTAGATCTAAAGCAGATGTCTTGCTGGTATAAGATTCCTCAGTCACAATCACCTTAATTCCTGCTAATTGACATTTATAAGTTAGTTGGTCAATAAATTTGGCATGAGGAATATGTGTAAATGACTGATTATTCTGCTTGCCTATATTGATATTCTGCTTCCAGTTATCGTTTTTGCCAATAACTAAAGTACCAATACCATGAGCTTTGATAGTATTAACGATCTGCCTACTTGTGTTGTGTAAATAGTTGTCAACATAGTTATTCCTATAAGCGGTTAGTGATTGAATACGTTGACTAGATTTGCGTCTGTCTCCTAATTGTGATTGCAGTTTGGATTTAGTTTTGTTATAGAACTGATTGACACTTTTTAGCGGTCTTCCGTTAATTAATAGTGGTCGAAAGCCACCTTTATTTGATGTCAGTGCCACTAAATTGGTTAAGCCAAGGTCAATAGCAGCTATATAATTACTATCAATTTGCTGCTCCTCTTGCTGCTCATAAACAATTTCTACTATGTAACAAGTCGGACGAGGTACTAATCTTACTTCTACAACATTATCTACTTTTGTAGGTATCTTAATATCACTCATTGACAAGTGACAAATTCCTTGCTTCAGTTCAGCTTTGGATATTGATTCGTGATAGTAGATAACAGCATTACGTCCCTTGGTCTTGTGCTTATATCCTGGTATTCTAGGTTCTCCTAAGAACTTTGATGGACACTTATTCCATTCTTTATGTGCTTCAAAGTATCCAGTCCAAGTAGAGACTAAACGCTTAACGATCTGTTTGCTAACTTTGGTGGGTAATGCTCGATAATCAACCGAATTCTTGACTAGATGATAAAGTTCAGCCAGTTTATACTTCTTGCCTGTAGCAAAGAAATATTGACGACATATATAATTGGCGGCATTATATAAATTCTTAGACAAGAATGATAATTTATCTATTTCTTGCCAGTGTTGATGTGTATGCTTAATAATATGTCTTTCCACTAAGAGCATTTCTGACTTCTCCTTTCTCCACTTCTCTTGCCATAGATTTTGGCACTAAAGGAAGACATTAGAGATAACATATCTTCTATTAATTCTGCTTCATAGCTTTTTGGTAATGTCTCTTCGATGTATTCAACTTCTACACCATGTGACTCAAAGAATAGTTTAAGTATGTTGAAATTAAACCTGATTAAACGGTCTTTATGCTCAACAATAACTTTCGTTATCTTGCCTTCGATAGCTAGCTGCATTGCGCGGTTTAGCTTGGCTCTAGAATCGTTCATCCCAGAACCTACTTCAGTAAATACGTAAGATACTTTGTAATTCTTCTTAGCTGCGTATTCAGTTAGTCTTGTATTTTGGCGGTCTAAGTCGCCTTTGGTCTTCTGTTCTGCTGACGAGACTCTGCTGTAAAGCAATACAGACTGCTCTTTAACTTTTACCGCTGTTTCAATGCCTATGAATTTGATGATATCTGACTCTCTGTATCTTCTTTGATTACCAGGAGTCCGAATTGCTTGTAATTTGCCAGATTTGTCCCAAAGTCTCAGTGTTTGAATGCTGACATTAAGCGCAACACAAACCTGAACAGGGGTCAGTAACTTCTCCTCCATTGGTCATTTCCTCAAATATAGAGAACCAATGGTCGTAATGAGCTTGGAACTCTTCAAGTGTTGGAACTTCACCGAGTTCAACGCTATGAGGATATACGGTTCCATCATCCAGTTCAAATTCCGTCTTTGTAACACGGACTACTTTCTTCCTTTGCATAGTAAATTGCTCCAGAGTACATTTATTATAACATAGCATTAGAAGATTTTGTGAGGATTTAGTAGATATTATGAGGTTTATGCTTTACTGTTACCAACCCCTTGACAGGATCTTTTTTTTAAATTATGATAATCTTGATGAGGAAGAACTATCTTGTAATATTTGATTTTGGTAATATCTCCATTATTTAAGAATACCACCAAATAGCACCCCTGTACAGCCCTATCTACCCTATTCTTTAAAGTCGGCCCAGCGGCACAGGTCTTTTTGACTTTTGACTTTTGACTTTTGACTTTTCAATTTTGACCATCGCGGCGTCCCAGCTCGTAGATGCCACAGCCAATACAGGCTAACATACCAACACTAATTGCCCAGCTGCGTCCCAAAGAAAGTTCTACGCCCCAGTTGCACAAACTGCCCACAAGCAAAAATGGAATAATACTAAAGATAGAAGCGTAAAATGAGTTTTGAGCTTCTCTAGCACGACGGGTGCGTTCAAATTCTGCGTCCGAAGTATAGAGCGATCGCTCAGCAAAATTAAACCAGCGTTTCAGTTGCTCCATCAGCCACTCGCTGACTGACCAAAAGCCCAGATACAAAGCCAGCGACCACAAACCCGTACCGGCGATCGCAGTGGCATCCAACGCCAACTTAAAAGGAAAAAGTTCTTGGAGCATAGGGCAAAGAGCGGTTGGGAGGAGTTAATGGAGTAATATTGCCGAATTCGTTGACAGCACTTTTGCGATTGTAACGGAATTTGAATACCAATAGACTCAGCCCATCGAAAATACAGCCTGGACATTACTCTAAACCCAGTCTTAACTAGAAGAATAGAAGTAACTATCCAGACTGATATTGTTGAACTATGCGATCGCAGCTCCAACCTAGAGCCCATCGATTTGCTTTCGCAGCTCTTCCAAGTCCCGGTCAACTGCCGAACTGGATGAGGAAGCAGATGGAGAAGTAGATGATGAAGTAGATGATGAAGTATTTTGTGCAGAACCGGGTAAAGCCGCTGGTGGTGAAGAACCAGTCAAAGCTGCTTTCATCGCCATTAATTCATCATCAACATCGCTACTGCCTTCCAGAGCAGCAAATTTCTGTTCTAGAGTAGTACCGGTTAATTCTTGTGCCGACTGAGCCCGCGCTTCCATCATCAAAACCTTTTCTTCCATCCGCTCAAAGGCACCCATAGCGCTGCTGGTACCTAGCTTACCCACCGCTTGTTGCAGCTGCTCGTTAGCTTTTGCCGCCGCCACCCGCGCCTTGAGCATATCCTTCTTCGTCTTCGCTTCGGAAATCTTACTTTCCAGAGCGATCAAATTGCGCTTGAGTGTATCCACCTGAGTAGTCTGCTGATCCAAAGTCTGCTTGAGGGCAGTTGCCGTATCGGCAAGAGATTTTTTCCGCAGCAGAGCTTCTCTGGCAAGATTTTCATCTCCTTTTTGCAGAGCCAGTTGAGCGCGACTTTGCCAGCCATTCGCTTCGGATTGAGCTTGATTGTACTGTTGCTCGGTGCGTTTTTGAGTAGCGATCGCCTGAGCAACTGCTTGGCGCAGTTGCACCAGGTCTTCCTGCATATCAACGATCGACTGTTCTAAAATTTTTTCCGGGTCTTCAGCTTTGCTGACAACATCGTTGAGATTGGCCCGGATTACTCGGCTCAGACGGTCAAACAGTCCCATAACTTTGTTTTTCCTTTTGGGGTGTACGAGGTCGGATGAAAGCCAGGTTTCTGGCAAAGGCTGACTTGCCGGAAAATGGAGTTAACTGTATGCTCAATTCGGTTAGCCCGAAACCATCATCCATATAGTTTCAAGTGTAAGAGGCTCTCTACAGGGAATTAGAAAACCTCGATCGAGCGATGGAAAAAAAAGATTGCTTATATTCCAGTTTAAAAACTTCCGACAGGGATCTGCACGTTAGTGCCTCGACTCAACCTAGAGGAATTAGGCAGTTTTCTAGTTTTCACTACATTTGGGCGTTTTTATGAGCAGATGACTGACTCGACGGTAACTGCGCGGCATTGTTACCGTTGAGCATATTTGCCTTCATCGCCTCCAGTTCTCTGTCAACCTCGCTACCGCCTTCTAAGGCAGCAAATTTCTTTTCCAGATCGTCAGTTCCCAGTTGCGCGATCGCCTCTGACTGCGCTTCCAGTTGCAGGACTTTCTCCTCCATTCTCTCAAACGCACTTAAAGAACCGCTGGGGTTGAAGCGCCCCATCATCTCATTTACTTTCTGAGATGCCTGTGCAGAGCGAGCGCGGGCAATATACATATCTTTCTTCGTTTTTGCCTCGGCGATTTTGCTCTCCAAAGTTCTCAAATCTTGTTTGAGCCGATCGATAATGGTGTTTTGGCTTTCCAACTGCCCCTTCATAGCAGAAGCCGTTTCTTGGTAAGATTTGCGTCGCGTCAAAGCTTCCCGGGCTAAATTTTCATCGCCTTTTTGCAAAGCCAGTTGAGCGCGGTTGTACCAAGAATCCGCGTTAGACTGAGCATTGCTGAGGTCTCGTTCGGTGCGTTTCTTGGTAGCGATCGCTCCAGCTATAGCCTGCCGCAGATCAACCAAATCCTCCTGCATATCCAGAATTGTCTGTTCCAGAATCTTTTCTGGATCTTCCGCCTCACCGATTAAATGATTGATATTGGCGCGAATCACCCGCAGCATACGGTCAATCAGTCCCATATCCGCTCTCCATTCCCTTGGTGCTTGAAAGTTGAAAGGGCATCAGCCGCAAGACTACCCTCATAGTATCTCGCTCTTTAACCAAAAAGTAAAAAGGAGGCAGGGGGGCAGGGGGGCAGGGTCGCGGGGTCGTGGGGTCGCGGGGTCGTGGGGGAGTGGGGGAGCGAAAGAATTAATATTTTCCCTTTTCTTTTTGACTTTTGACTTTTGACTTTTGCCTTTTGCCTTTTGACTTTTGACTTTTGACTTTTGCCTTTTGCCTTTTGCCTTTTGCCTTTTGACTTTTGCCTTTTGACTTTTGACTTTTGACTTTTGCCTTTTGCCTTTTGACTTTTGACTTTCCCTAACCCCTAACCCCTGCTTCTAAAGACGATAAACCTGAGCCGATATCCCTTGTTTTTGCAGTTCGCGAACCTTTTTTTGCGCTTGGGACTCAGAGGGGAAAGAAGCGACTTGGATGCGGTTGCCTTGGGGCAAGCGGCGGACAAAGGCTTCAGGGATTGTCTTTCGGACTTGTGCCAGAGAGCGATCGCTATTTTGTGCAGTCACAACCAAAAACTTATTCTCCTGTGCCGGTGTAGATTTAGCTTTTGGTGGATTTGGCTTGTTAGCAGCAGGTGCCAACCTAGCAATTCCTTGAGTAGCCTTGTTGGATTGGGCTGGTGGCGGCAGAGTAACGGGACGCCGATCCCCAAGCTGGGGCAAAACACCTGATTGAACTGACGAGGGTAACAGTGCTGCCGGTAAATCTATAGGTATAGCGTCAGCCACGGGACTGGGCAGAGGTACAGGTAGATTTACCGGCAACTGAGAGCTAGGTGTTGGTAATGGTGGAAGTTTTGCCAAATTTTTCGGCTTGAGGGTACTCAAGCTTCTCAAATTCAAATCCACAAATTCTTGGGAAGCCAGATTCGGCGAATTGGGAATCCCCTTTTCTCTTGCTTTTGTTTCCCCAGCACTTAGGTTTTTTTCCGCAGAGTTGGCAGCTGTTAAATTCCCAGATGCAAAAAATCTGCCCACAGATAGGTGACTGAGGCTGGACGGATTCATTGCTATGTAGCCCAAGGTGGCGCTGGAGAGCAATAACAGCAACATCGAGCCAACTCCCAAGGGACTGAGCAGGTTATCTGCAAAACTGCGTTCTGCTTCGACGGTCGCTTTTTGTTGTCCCAGATGTTCTAACGATGCTGGTGATGGTTCCAAGTACTCGCTGGGCGGCATCGGTGCAGTAACCGGAGTGACAAAATTGCCCTTTGCTCCTGCCAAAATAGGGGAATGTTCTAAATTAGGGGTTGAGCTGGGATCGATCGCAAGATCGGGCATTGCGATCGCCCCATTTGAGGTATCCGATTCGCGATCGCCAACTTCAGCTTCAATAGGAACATCATTTTTGCTCGTAAATGGTGGCAGGCTTTCAGGCGCTGTCGTTGCTGGAATTGGCGCTTCAGTTCTGCCGATTGTGGCTGGAATCGAGATCAGATCTAAAGTCTTGCGAACTTGGGGACGCCCAACAGGACGGGGTGGAACAGCTTTGGCAGGGCACAAACGCCGATATCGGGCTAGTTCATCCTCCAGCTGCACGTCCAAGCTAGTTAAAACACCTTGCAGGACAGGCGAATAGGGCTGAGTTGCTGATGAAGTGGCTCTTGGCTGGGTGGGGGACAGTTGACTCATTACACACTCCTAACCGGATATTTATCAGTAAAAAGTAAAAATCAAATAGCCTTAACCGAAGTTTTGCTTTTTTTACCTTTTACCCTAGCTGTTTTTATATCTCTCAGTGACATTTTAGGATTTTTGGAAAACCAGGTTCACTTACCCCACTCATTCTCATTGGGTAAGCGATGGCCATCTCTTCCGCTGTTGCAAGTCAAGCAGCCACATCAGCCAGCAAGGTCATTTTATTATCGGTAGAACAGGCAGCAGTCAATCTGCCAGATGTGACAACCTTGCGGGTTAGTTACAAGCCCCATCCCCTCGTGGGTGGGGCAGTTGATCGGTGCTTACGCACTTGTGGGCCACAAACCGAGTTGACAGAGCGGGGCATCCTAATTTTCCGTTACTTTTCGATCGTGACTTCTAACCTCTCACCTTGGATATGAGTATTCACCAAAAATCGCATTTTAGAGTAAAATTGTAAATCTTACTCTATCTTAAGATATATTTATTTTGGATTTGCCTTTTTGAGGACGAGCGAGCATCTCACACAAAAAGACCAGTTGACGTTTCCCTTGATCCCAAATTACTTTCTATAGAAATCCGTACAGTTATTCTCCAAATTTGTATAGTTTTCTTAACCGAAAAATGAAAAAAATCTAAAATTTATTTTTATTTGGGGATCGCTAAAACCCAGACAGGCTCGTGAGTTGATGGCTTCTATGGCTGCTGAGGGATTTGTCATAAATATAAAAGAAGATTAGAAAACTTACGCACCCAGGGGAACTCCTAAAAGGGAAAGAGGTTTCATGACTGTAAATCCTGTGGCTTCAGCCTGTCGGTCTTGTCGGTACTACACGCCAGAGGGACGCCGGGGCGGCAATTGCGAACAACTAGGCGTACACGTTCGCAGCACCTGGAAGGCTTGTTCTCTGGCGATCCCACCATTTGCTCCTTCTTGGGAAGGTTTCCAAGAGGTGCTGGATTGGCAAAAGGAAATGCTCTTGTTGCAGGAAGTGCTGCCCTTAGAAAGTTCTGAGTTAAAGGTTTCCGAGGCAAAAAGTGCCTCCACCCCTGGAACTGAGTTGCGTACAAAGATAGCAGATTGGGACAGCAGAGAAGTAGAGGAGCAGAGGAGGAGAGGGCAAACAGAGTTAGCTCTATGAATGCAACCTGGTATGACAAAAATGAAACCGCAAATGCTGAAGCATTGATTGTGTAGCCACACGGGAATCAACCCCTCTCGCTCAATATTTCAGTAATTTTTCAAATGGGTTGTTAATAAAGGCACATTAAAATCAATATAAATTTCCGTAATCTCCTAAACAATCTGCGAGTCTTATGGAGCCAAAAAAACTACTGTTTAGTCGGAAATTTAGATTTATTAAAGGGTTGCATTCACAGTCGCACCTTTTCCAGAAAAGAAGGTGCGACTTTTGGTTTAGCTTTTGTAACATTTCGGCGATCGCAATGCCCAAATGTCAAGCAGACGAGTTGCCGAATTCTCGTGGGTCAATTTAAAGATTCCAAGAATGTTTCGACCTTACCATCGGGGCTGAGAACTACTCGAATTTTAGGGCTGTGTTTTCCTTCAATAGGAGAAACAAAACTTTCACCCACCAAAGGCATCTCGGTGCGATCGATATAAGTTTTTGCCAATTGGCCCAGAGGAATTATCTGACGGATCGACCCATCATGATTTAATGTCAGACTGTATTCCAAACGTTGTGTCAAGCTTGCCGGAGGTTGCCAGCGACTTTGGAAATAATTTCTCGCCTCTCCTATTTGGGGGATCGCGTCAAACAGAGTGGTGCTGCTATTTCCCCTCGCTACAGCAGTGGCGCTGGGGCTTGGCTGGGCGGCGGGAGAGTTACTTCGCGCCCCAGCAGGCGGTTTAACATTAGCAGTTTGAGTAGGAGCTGTCGCAATTTGAGGCAACTCCCGAATGGGAGGCGGTGTAATCGGAGGAAATTCCTGAGTGTCAGGCGGTTTAATGGCGGGCATCTCCTGAGTGGGAAGCGGTGTGATGCGAGGTACTTCCTGTGAGGGTGCTGTAGCAATGGAAGGTACATCCTGGGCGGGTGGTGGAGTAATGCGCGGTAACTCTTGGGCGGGTGGTGTGGCGATGCGCGGTAACTCTTGGGCGGGTGGTGCGGCGATGCGCGGTAACTCTTGGGCGGGTGGTGCGGCGATGCGCGGTAACTCTTGGGCGGGTGGTGCGGCGATGCGCGGTAACTCTTGAGCGGGTGGTGCGGCGATGCGCGGTAACTCTTGGGCGGGTGGTGCGGCGATGCGCGGTAACTCCCGCGCTGGTGGCGGTGTGATTCGCGCCATTGGCTGAGTGGGAGTAGCTGTAACTTGAGGAGTTGGTTTGGATTTGGCTGAAACTGAAGCACCAGATGCCGTTGCAGTAACAGATTGGTTAGAACTGGATGCGACGGGACGTTCTTGACGTTGCGCTGGTGTTCGTGAAGGAGTTGGCTGAACTGAAGTGCGATCGCTCGGTTTTGAGGTTTGTACGATCGCACCATTAGGTGCGGGCGTCGCTGCTGTTGGTGAAGGAATAATTTGAACAGTCGTGCGCTCGGTGACAGGTTTTTGAGATCTTGTTTGACTTCCAGTTCCTGACTGCGATACATCGGAATTAAGGGGGAGTTTATATTGCTCGGACTGGGATGGACTGGAAGGAGGTGCTTGCCCATTTATACTCGCTGAGGGTGCAGTCGTAGAATTGGGCGGTGCTGGGGCAGTCACCGACGGGGGAACACTGGGAGTGGGAGATACACCACTTCCAGGTGATACTGTCGCTCCGGGAGTGGGAGGTACAGCACTTCCAGGTGGTACGATCGCTCCCGGAGTGGGAGATAGTGAAGATGCCGATGGCGGTAGTGCTGGCAACGTTTGCGGCGAAGACAGGGGTGGCGTTGGTACTCCCGGTGTTGGTACTCCCGGTGTTAGTAGGGGTGTGGGAACAACAGCAACTTGTGGCTGTTCGGTGGGAGTAGGCTGTGAAGTTGCTACGGTTGGGGATGTTTCTGGGTTAGTAGTTTTTCGATCCAGCATTTTCACCGCAGCTGTGCTTATGCCCACCGTCACCAGAGCCAGAGCGGCAATTTTTGCCCATACGACAGGAGTTTTAGTTCCTGCTGCGCTATTTAGATTGGGCAATAGCTCTAGTTCGGAGGTGTACTCATCTAAAGCGGTGGCTAAGTCAAATAATTGCAGCAAACTGAGATGAATAACCGATCCCGAACTCTCTGTAGCCAAGGAACCCAAATACAGGTCGTGAAAAAGCAAACCATTTGGTTGCAGGAAAATTTCGTCTGTTCGATCGACTGAAGCAGCTGTAGGATTGTTGCTGCTTTCTATTCGATCTGACTGCAAATGCTCTAAGTCTGTCGAGACAGAGCTTAGATCTGAGGATTGGGATATGTGATGTTGTGGAATTTCTTCACTATCTGCGCGATCGAATTCGGATATTTCCAAGGTGGCAGTTGTGTCCGCAGAACTGTTGGTCGCTCTGCCATCCGTGTCCGGTAATTCGGTTTCGTCAGTAGGTGCTGATGCCAATAACGAGGCATTCAAACGATCGGGCGATTGTCCGATAAAATCTTGCACATAGGTTTGAACTACGTCACAGAGCGCTTGCAGCTGGGTTCGATCCCCACGCACGGTAACTCGTTTTTCCTCTGGCACTCGCGGATCGTCGAAGTGCAGCGTAAACTTTAGCCGCTGCACTAGGGGGCGACCAACCCAGCGGGATAAGGGCGATCCCTTGGCTGCAATTTCTAGGGTACAGGTGGGTGGGGTGTAGCGTCGCAGAACTGAGGTGGACGAGTGCATAGGTTAGGGGTTAGGGATTAGGGGTTAGGAGTTAGGGGTTAGGGCGTCGGAAAAAGGGGAAAGGGGAAAAGGGGAAAGATTTATTCTCCCGCTCAATAGCTCCCCCACTCCCCCGCTCAATAGCTCCCCCACTCCCCTATCCACTTTTTGACTTTTGAATGAGTGACTTTTGACTTTCTCTATTTTTTACTTTTTCCCAGGAGTGCTAACCAAAGACGGCGGTGACCGCCGGGACTGCTATAAAACAGCAGATCGATCGAGAGTTTGAGAGCCAAATGTGTGAGAACTTCAGAAGAACAGTTGTCGCCATCCTCCATGCGCTCTTGGTATTTGTTCGTAAAGGTATCTATATAATCTCCAAGCAGGGCAGCTTGATGGGGTTTTTGGTTTTGCTCGGTTAGCTGTTCTAGGAGGGCGACGGCGCGACGGATTAGCTCTTGGTGTTGTTTGGCTAGGTGACAGATAATCAAAACTAGCGATCGCGCTTCCTCTACATCCAACTTTTTACGTCCTCCCTGGCTTTTGCGTAAGGGACTGGACTGGCGCAGACGCCACAAGGAAACTCGATCGGCAACGATTGACTCTAAATTCAGCTGCGCCGCAGCTGCGAGTATTGCTTCCGAACCAATTCCCGCTAATGCTTCTAGAGCTAGCAAAACTAAATCCAGCTGGGCTTTGATATTATCCAACTGCGTTGGGTCTGGCGAGGCGTTTAGAGTGAAGTCCTCCCAGTTAGGGGTTGGCTTAGCGGACAATGCTTTCGAGCGCATACCTTCAGAATAAAAGAGAAGACAGTCGATCGTCTGTCAGTTACAAGTTCTGATACAGGAGAGTGCCTGAGTTGAACGGATTTACCAGGATAAAAGGGGATTGCTAATTGGGCAATTGGGTATAGAACATAGGGTATTGGCAATTTGCGATCTGTTGATTTTCCTCTCCTGGGCTCTCCTGCTGTGAAAGTTCCTTTGTCAGAAAGATATTTAAATTTAAATGCACAATACCTTATTTAGATCGATTTATTGAAAAATTGGGTTGAAAACCCCCTCGTTCTACGACGGCTTTTAGTAAAATTGAACGCAAGCGGAACACAAGATGTAGTTGTGGCATACGAACTTACTCGCTGGATAAAGACTGATGCCACCAATCCTCTTGGGTTGCCCCAATGCCTCACTACCCTCTAAAAAAAATATGGCATAGGTGGGAGAAAATAGAAATTAAATACCGTAGGGAATACGGAAATGCACGCTTGGGGACTATTCCTAAAGAGTGCTTGCTGTAAAAGGTGTCGTCGGACTAGATATGAAACTGTAAGACCAAAGCTCAGTTTACTTAGTGGCGGCTGGATTCAGCCCAAGAATCCTCGTACCTTTAGGTCGAGGAGTGTCAAGGTTTATCCCAAAGAGCGATAACTATGAACCGCGAACCGGGAACAAAGCCATTCAGGTGATAATTCGGATACTACCGCTTTGGCCTTAAAATCTTAAAATACTGTAAAGCCCTTTGCGTCCGGCGTCCGTTCGACCTCAATTCACCTCAATCGAATCATTATGGCTATTGGCTATCTCGCTCTTGTACTTCACGCCCACCTGCCCTTTGTCCGACATCCCGAAAGTGACTATGTGCTGGAGGAAGAGTGGCTTTATGAAGCCATTACCGAAACCTACATTCCCCTATTGCGGATGTTTGAGGGATTGAAACGAGACGGGGTTGAGTTCAAAATGACTATGAGCCTGACACCTCCTTTGGTGTCAATGCTACGAGATCCCTTGTTGCAAGAGCGCTACGATGCCCACTTAGCCAAAATGGAAGAACTGGCCGAAAAGGAAATTCTACACAATCAGCATCACGGTCATCTTCGTTACCTATCGGAATTTTACGCTCAAGAATTTCACGAAACTCGTAAGGTTTGGGAAAGCTATAATTGCGATTTGGTTGGCGCTTTTAAACAATATTTAGATAGTAACAACCTGGAAATCATCACCTGCGGTGCTACCCACGGCTATCTGCCACTGATGAAAATGTACCCGCAGGCTGTTTGGGCTCAAATTAAGGTAGCCTGCGAACACTATGAGGAAAACTTTGGACGCCCTCCTAAAGGTATTTGGTTGCCGGAGTGCGCTTACTATAATGGATTGGAGCGGATGCTAGCCGATGCCGGTCTGCGCTATTTCCTGATTGACGGTCATGGGGTTCTCTACGGTAGCCCCCGCCCCAGTTTTGGCACTTATGCTCCTGTTTATACTGAGGCAGGTATCGCTGCTTTCGGTCGCGACCACGAATCGGCGCATCAAGTTTGGTCTACTCAACTGGGGTATCCGGGAGATCCGGAATATCGGGAGTTTTATAAGGATTTAGGTTGGGAAGCGGAATACGAATACATTAAGCCCTACATTATGCCGAACGGGCAACGCAAAAATATCGGTATCAAGTACCACAAAATCACCGCTCGGGGTATGGGCTTGGCAGAAAAAGCTCTTTACGACCCGTATTGGGCGAGGGAAAAGGCGCTAGAACACGCAGGCAATTTTATGTATAACAGGCAGCAGCAAGTGCAGCATCTCTACAAAGCTATGCAGCGGCCTCCTATTATTGTCTGTCCTTACGATGCGGAGTTATTCGGTCACTGGTGGTTTGAAGGGCCTTGGTTTTTGGATTTTTTGTTCCGCAAGTCCTGGTACGATCAAAAAACTTACGCGGTGACTCATTTGGCAGACTATCTCCGCACTCACCCGAAACAACAAGTCTGCCGTCTGGCACAGTCAAGCTGGGGTTATAAGGGATTCCACGAGTATTGGCTCAACGATACTAATTCTTGGATTTATCCGTACCTGCACAAGACGGCAGAACGAATGATCGAGTTAGCCGCTGGAGAACCGGTGGACGAATTGGAGTGGCGGGCGCTGAATCAGGCGGCGCGAGAATTGCTGCTTGCCCAGTCTTCTGATTGGGCGTTTATTATGAGGACTGGTACGATGGTGCCTTATGCGGTACGCCGGACGCGATCGCATTTGATGCGTTTCAATAAGCTATACGAGGATATTAAGGCAAGTAAAGTTGACAGCGGTTGGCTGGGAAAAGTTGAGGCAATTGACAATATCTTTCCGAATATTAACTATCGCATTTATCGCTCTATGTAATAGCTAGGCTTATCGCTCCCCACTTGTACGATCGCGTTAAGTGGGGCAGACACACGTTACGATCGGTGAGTTTGTTAACTTTATAGGAACAACTTAAAAGCTTAATCTATCTGCGATCGCTAACCTACTTAACCACTCCTACACTTATCCCGTGAGGTTATCTTCTTGGCACTTTTTTCACGGTTTAATTCGATGTTAGCTTATCGCAGGGAAAGCCTATATTTTTGCAAAATATCTATAAAAGATTGTGTGAATTTAGAATTGAAAAAGGACAGGCATATTGCCTGTCCCCAAAAAATTATTTTGTCGATGTGTGTCAAGTCAAACCTAGAAGTTCATCTCGGCGGCTTGCACTTTCTCGATTTGTTTCTTCTTCAGCACCAGTAAAACTTGGCTGAGCATGATGCCGGCGAAGAATATCATCAGCCACTTGATCCGCGAGGCGCTTTGCAAGACGATTTCGGTGTCAGCCTGACCGAATCCACCCACATTGGGGTTTACGGTTAAGGCTTCGCCTGCGGTTACGGGTTGACCTTCAGTAACGATCAATTCTGGGCCGGCGGGAATCGTATCGACGACTGTTTCGCCTGCTTCGGTTGTAATTGTTACTTCAGAGCTGCCGTCTTCAGCTTTGGCAATCTGAGTGATGGTACCAGCGGCGGAAGCGTTAAATACGTTATTGTTGGTGCGATCGCCGGTGGGGTAAACTTGACCGCGACCCCGATTGCCACCCACATGAACGGCGTATTTGCCATAGTGGATATTTTTGTCGGTTTCGGGATTGGGGGAAAGAACTGGGAAGACAATTTCTTGATATTGCTCGCCCGGTAGAGGCCCGACGATAATTACGTTATCCTGACCTTCTTTGTAGGTTTGGTAATACAGATCCCCGATTTTTTCTTTCATTTCCTCCGGAATGCGGTCTTCCGGGGCAATTTTGAAGCCTTCGGGCAACATCAGGACGGCACCGACGTTCAAACCGCCTTTGGAACCGTCGCCGATTACCTGCTGCACGCTGGTGTCGTAGGGAACTTTGACGACGGCTTCAAATACTGTGTCGGGGAGAACGGATTGGGGTACTTCAACTTTGGTGGTTTTAGCAGCCAGGTGACAGTTGGCGCAAACAATCCGCCCTGTGGGTTCGCGGGGCGTTTCGGGGGCGGTTTCTTGTGCCCAGAAGGGGTAGGCGGCAGCTGGCTTTGGAAGTGCTAAATCGCTGGCGAAGAAGAGGGTAAAGGTTGCGATCGCCAGCAGTGCTATTTTGGTAATCGCCCACTTACTGCTGAAGCGTATCGCCGATAAACAAACTTTTTTCATCTGTAATAACAACGATTCCGTGACCAATGTCAATTCAATAGGTATGCTCTCTGAGCAAGTCAATTTGAGATTTTGGATTTTTGATTGAATCTAAAATCTCAAATCTAAAATCTAAAATCGCTTACGCCCACCAGGGTTCTTCGCCGGTGCGGAAGTCAGTTTCTGTCCAAGGTGTCAAGACGAGTTTGTCGTCTTGAACGTTGGCGTGAACGAGTGCGAGCGATCGCGGTGCTGGCCCGCGCACTACCTTTCCGGTGCTGTCATACTGAGAACCGTGGCAGGGACATTTAAATTTGTTCTCGGCGACGTTCCAGGGTACGACGCAGCCCAAGTGGGTGCAGATGGCGTTGATTCCGTAATCGGCTATCGTTTTGTCTTCTTTTACCACAATGTAGGTGGGGTCGCCTTTGAGTCCTTGGGCGAGGGTGCGCGAGCCCGGATTATGAGCGGTCAAAAACTCACTCACTACGATCTCGCCACCGAGAGCGTCTTTGGCGGTGACGCCACCACCACCACCACCACTAGATGGGGGGATAAAGTATTTGACTACCGGATAGAGGGCTCCCAGTGCCGTTCCCGTGATGGTGCCAAATGTTAGCAAATTCATAAACTGACGACGCCCCATATCGGGTGCGTCAGCAGATCCCGAAACTTGAGCCATAACTTATGCTTGAGTGTGTATCTTTGTCAAGATTTCTGAGTCTAAGCTCAGATTTTTCCCACCATGCGTCGCGAACGTGCAATCTGCCGCTCTCTGGCAAGGTCTCAAAAATGCTTTGAGAAACTGGTTTACAACTATCTCAGGGGTATTATTACATTTTTTGACGCTCGTCTCATAATCTAGAGGCACGTTGTCTCGATCGAGAAAATTTTTACAGGTTTGGACTATGACCGGACAAGACTTACGCCAAATCATACTAAATAAATGGGGATACTCTTACGATGTGCAAGTGCGGCGCATTCAGGGCAAGATTTTTGTGCAGATTATGTGGAAATATCTGGAACAGGCGTCTTTTCCGCTTTCAGAGGCCGAATATATGGCGCATCTAGATACTATTGCCAGTTATGTTGAGGCTTGGGGTGCTAGGGCGCAGGTGGAACAATATATTGTGCAGACGCGGGAGCGCCCCCGACTCGGTAAGGCGGTGAGTATTCCGATTGATTTGGGCGATCGCTCTTCGGAGTGGATAATATAAGATTTCTGTCCTCTACACAATTATCTATGCAAGTTGAATGGCAAACTGCTAAAACCTACGAAGATATTCTTTACCACAAAACGGACGGCATCGCGAAAATTACTATTAATCGTCCCCACAAACGCAATGCCTTTCGTCCCAAAACTGTTTTTGAACTTTACGATGCTTTTGCCGATGCCCGCGAAGATACGAATATCGGTGTAGTGCTTTTTACTGGTGCTGGGCCTCACACGGATGGTAAGTATGCTTTCTGTGCTGGCGGCGATCAAAGCGTGCGGGGAACGGCTGGCTATGTGGACGATGCTGGTGTGCCGCGTTTGAATGTGTTGGATTTACAGCGGCTGATTCGCACGATGCCGAAGGTGGTGATTGCGCTGGTAGCGGGATATGCGATCGGGGGCGGTCACGTATTGCACATTTTGTGCGATTTGACAATAGCAGCAGACAATGCAATTTTCGGTCAAACGGGGCCGAAAGTTGGTAGCTTTGATGGTGGATTTGGTGCTAGTTATTTAGCCAGAATTGTGGGGCAGAAAAAGGCAAGGGAAATTTGGTATTTGTGTCGGCAATATGATGCCAAACAAGCTTTAGAAATGGGTTTGGTTAATTGCGTAGTGCCAGTGGAGGAGTTGGAAGAAGAAGGGATTAAATGGGCGAGGGAAATATTAGAAAAAAGTCCGATCGCGATTCGTTGTTTGAAAGCTGCTTTTAATGCCGATTGCGATGGACAAGCTGGTTTGCAAGAGTTGGCGGGAAATGCAACTTTACTGTATTACATGACTGAGGAAGGTGCGGAGGGGAAACAAGCGTTTTTGGAGAAACGGAAACCGGATTTTCGCCAGTATCCTTGGTTGCCGTAGAACCTCACCCCCTAGCCCCCTCTCCGTGAACGGAGAGGGGGGACAAGAGAGAGAAAAGTAGTTACTACGGAGGCGTAGGAGCAGTGATAATAAAAACTTATTTAATCGTAGGGTGGGTTAGGCACGGGCGATAATTTCAAAACTTTCAACCAATAATTAAGTTCCCGTGCCGTAACCCACCATCCCAGCTATCTGTAACATATACAAACATTTTCCACTATCAACCCGAAAGATTCAGTGGTTTTAAAAGCGGCTGGCTGAGTCAGCAAGACTTCATCAACTTCATCAATGAAAGCAATTGCTAGTTCTGGGCTAGAATTTGCCAAAGCACTTTCATACCATTCATGTATTACCGCATCAAGCCTATCTATAGCACCAGTTTCTAAACCGATTTGGCGAAATTCATTTTCTACTTCTGCGATTATTTCGCTTAATTCCGCAGCGTCAAATACTTTTAGCCATTCATAGGGATGATTGGGGTCAATTTGCTCTCCTAAGCGCAATCGGTAAGCAATATTTATCAGTTCAAATACAGTTTTAGAAACATTTGTTGCTTTCACCCAAAAAGCCATTTGTTCGCGTGGTAACAAAGCAAAATAGCGATCGTTGTGATTGATGGTTACAGGACGTTCTAATGCGATATCCAGAATACGTTCTGGTTGGCGATTTAATTCACTTGCGGTAACTATTTCATCACCGTAAACATTTGTTGAAGTTTCGATCGGCATAAGCTTTACATCTCTTGTTGGGGGCGAAAGGCTGGTTAAGCTATCTAAGTAATATTGTAGATATATGGTGGGCGATCGACATTCAGCGTTGTTCGGTTGAGTGAGATACTTTAGAAACCAGCTATACTGAAGCTTGGGGATGAGGCAAAGAAGTGGTGCGATCGGGATTTATGCCAGCTAAATTACCGTATATCAATCTTAAACTGGAAGATGAGGCAGAAAAGCAATGAAAGACGATCGCATCAACGTATTCTATAGCGAAGAAGATGAAGGTTATATTGCCGATATCCCTGACTTAAAATACTGTTCTGCTTTTGGCGAAACACCAGAGGAAGCAGTGCGGGAAGTGCTAATTGCGAAAGCTGCATGGCTGGAAACCGCGAAAGTTGAAGGAAAACCGATTCCCCTGCCTAGATATCGACCAGCTATATACCAAGTGGGAATATAAAATTATGTTGGAACTTACTATGATTCAAAAACCCCCTCTTCCCGATCTAGAGAAAGTCAAGCAAACTGTTAGTAGAATGCGCGAAGTCTGTCGCCAGTTCGATCGTCTTAATTTAGCGCTTGATGAACTGATTGCCCAAATAGAAGCGGATATTCGGAATAGTCCATTGACGGCTTATCGCTTGGGAAGAATGAATAAATCGGATAAATTATGAAAGTCGATCGCATGGTGTTGTATTCGCGATCGCCTATGGAAAACTGGTTTTTTTGTTGTTAATTTCGATATTTTTTGACGGATATGAAGAAACCCTTTGTCTGCGATTATTTTAGCTTCTAAATTATCTCATATACCGACTTTTAACATACTCTTTTATGACGGTATTTAAGCTAAAAAAAGTTGTTTTTTCCTCCTCCTTTCCCTCGACTAATAACCGCCTTCCTAGCGATCGCATCGCATTCACTAAATCCGATACCGATAATTCAACTATCTTTAAAATATCCGGTAAAGCAACAGGTTTGCCTTCCTTAGCTAACTGAGTCATTACTAATATTTCCTGCTGCGTTAAACGCTGAAATTGTTGGTCTAGTTGCGCTTGTAAAGATTCATCTAATATTGGCGCATCGCATTGCAAAAAATCAGAAACACTACCTGCAAATATATCTTCGATGGTACTGGCGGTCAATTCTAACCAGAGAGGATTGCCTTGGTAGATATCAATCAATGTTTCCCAAGTATCTTCATCTGATAAGTTACGCTCTTTCAGAATTTCTTTTGCTGCTAATCCTAAACTGCCTAAAACGAATGTTCGCACGTAGTTATTACTTTTCTCTAACTTGGCAATTTCTCTAGGTTTCTCCCAAGTATTGAGTAACAAACAACTATGATGATTGACTTCGGCAATTAATTTAAAAAATAACTGATAATCTTCATATCCAGTTTTATATTGACCCGCGAGTTGTCCGCTAGCAAAAAGCATTTGTAGGTCATCGAAGATAATTAAACAGCGATGCTGGCGTAGGTAATTGAGGACTTGGGATATTTGCGTTTCGATGTGTTGGGGAATGTCTGCTTCGTGGGGGAAGATTTGCAACAGATTGGTGAGTGTTGCGTTGAGTGTTGGGGAAAAGCGCAGACTGCGATAGATAATATAATCGAAGTTGGTTTTGATTTGTTCTATTAGTTGTAATGAAAGGGTAGTTTTGCCAATTCCGCTAATTCCGAGAAGCGCAATAAGACGAGTGCGATCGCATATTATCCAGTTTTCCAGGGTGGCGAGTTCGGTGGTGCGATCGTAAAATCTAAAAATTTCCGGCGCGTCACCTAAATCGATGTGCGGTTGAGTTGGGGTTTGTTGGGGTTGTTGTGTGGGGGAGTGCGATCGATGTTTATCTGTAAAAATATTAATATTATTAATTGTTGGATGATTTTGGCAACCTTTTGAATCTATCTGGGAAAAATTTTTGCTTCTTATGTTTTTGAATATACTTTTAAAATTAGCTTTAGTAACTTTTTCACCTAATCCTGATGATAGAAGGTTCCATAATTCATGTCCGACATTTTTTACATGACTTTCACTAAAACCATTATCTTTAGCAATTTCTGGGTAGGTTTGACCTTGGACAGTACCTTTTAATACAGTTTTTTGCAAACGATCTAAATGTTTTCCGGTTTTGGAAAAGACTAGATCATCTGCCAGTTCTAAGATTTCCGCAATATCCATACACCCAATAAATACTAAATTGAGGCTTATTATACCATACTTTTCGTACTTTTCGTACTTTTCATACTTTGAATGGGTGACGAAATGCCGTACTTTTCATACGGTAAAGTAGCGATCGCTTTCTTTAGGATAGGTTTGTCCTGAAACTATTAGGTTCGCAATCAACCATTTTATTGATGCGACAAAATTTAGGAGGTTAGATGGCAAAGTATCATTTAAAAAATAAACCGCTGGGAATTCTGCTATTCTTGTCAACCTTTGGTATGTCTTTGAATATCAATTTGGGACAAATAATTGATCAAAAAGCAATCGCTTATGAACCACATGAATTTGTATTTGTATCGGGCTTAAGCAATTTAGCAAGTATGTCTCAAGAGCAAGCAGATCAAACCTGTAAATACAACTTTCGTGAGCTTCGACAGCTAGGAATTTTCGATGACCTAGTTGAAAAGAATACTTGGCATATATGGGCGCACCGTAATAATCGGCAGTGTGTGATGAATGTTCATGTTAATAACCCCAGATATCGCAATAGTTATTGGACGCCAAGCAATAACCGTAATAAGCGTTTTCCGATTCGGATTCCAATATTTTCCGATGGGGAAGTTGATAGTATAAGGGCTTTTTGATGAAAGAGTTAAAAGGGATACCAGGCACTCTCATCTTTCTCCCCAAATGCGATCGTACTTCCATCTTCCCCCCAAAAAGCGATCGCACCTAAAAACTCAACTACTCATCAATAGCATTAGCGGAACTAAACTCGATCGGACGTTTGAGAATTTGACCGACAACTCCGTACCGATCTCCTGTTAATCCATCAAGTTCGTGTTCGATATCTTCTAACCAGCCAAGTTTACTTGTCCACTTTCCATTAGGTAATTGTCTGGCTGCATGAGTTGGAATACCATTAGAGTCAACATATATAGCTATTTTCTGATATCCAGTTTCCAATATTTCATCATGATCTGGTTCATATCCTAGCGTTTGATAAGCTTGAATATAAGCTTCTAGAGTCTCTTCTTGAGGAACACCATCAGGCCAATAAAATTGCTCTCCCGGTATAGGTTGCCACCAGCGATCGTCCTCTTCTACAGCCCATGCAAAACAGTTATATTCCTCTGACTTTGGACTGGTAACTTGATAATCAGTGCGAGACAAATTAGGCCATTTAATTTCAAGTTCAGGTCTTATATACATTTTATTCGATCGCGTAGCCTTGGTTTCTACCCCACTCTATCCAAGCTGATGCCATCTGCTTGACTCTTCCTCTTTGTTCTGGCTTAATAGGATTTTCACCTGTAATTGCACTCAACGCTGCTAACCAGTAAAGTGGATTCTTTTTCAGTTCTAACAGCAACAGGGGCAAGATTTTGGTTCCCATACTAATAATTTCCCGATAATGAGGATGCTGAGACATTTGGGCAGTAGAAGACATTCCAGCAACTTCATTTTCCCATTGCTTAGCAAGGGTATAAAACTTATCTACTATTTCTGGGTCAAGTTCGGCATTTTTCGTAGTATTTGGGATAGAAGCTTCTCGCTGTGCGACCAAGTTATCCAAGCTTATTAAGAGCAACTCTTCTATCGATACATTGAGGTCAGCGGCGACTTGTTGTAGCTTGTGCAAACGCTCATCTGAAATTGCAATTGTGATAGTATTCATCTGATTTATAAATTAGCCCGTATCTAAAAAAACAATCATTCTTTACTGTAAAGTTTATGTCCTGGCATTCGCACACTATCCACAATTTCTTTGAAAGATTCAAAGTAGCTTTCTCTTTGCTTTGATTCTTCTTCCGTAACTTCTTCTTCTATCCAGCCTTTCAGAAGTTTCATTGCCGCCAGATTCTTTTCTAATTGTTCTGCTTCTGTTTTTCCTCTGTGTTTTAAAAAAGGTGTCAAAGAACTACTCATAGTTTTAAAGTGTTCCCTAAGATTCAGATTTAATACCTAAAATAGCATTTTTTACCGTCATTAGCTACTGAGCGGGAAACCTTATAGTTAAAAGCGATCGCACTTTTCCATCTTTCTCCAAATGCGATCGCTTAGCCTGCCGTAGGTATATCACCATTCACTTAATAATCATAAATTTCTCTCCGGTGTCCAATCTGGTGAATAGTAATAACCTTTAAATCGTCATTAAAGGAATAAATCACCCGATAATCGCCTACCCTTAGTTTAAAAAATCCTGCTAGATTAGCCGATAACGGCATTGGAGTGATTTCTTCAAAATTTTCAGCCAACCAATTAATTTTCTTGTCGATCCGCTCTCGCATCGCTTGAGCTAATTTCTCTTCATTAGCAAGAGCTTATGCTGTCACTTCAATCGAATAGCTCATTTACGATTGTATACCGATTTTCCATCGATTCAGCCAGCCAGAATGCTGCTTTCTTCTGCTTGTGTACGCTTCAGTGAATCTAGCAATTTTTGTTTTACTTCTGTCTTAACTTCTAAACCTATATCAGGATCGCCAAAATATTCCTCTAAGCACTGTTCAACGGTATGCCGGATCAAGTCCCGCAGTTGCTCAACATTCATGTCTTTGACTTGCATATTTATCTCCTAGTCTGTGGGATTATCACTAATGTTTCTTTACATTTGTGGCTATTATTGTATTATACCATAACTTAAACTTGCAAAAAAAGTTTCCGCGAAGCTTACCGATCGCATCCCTTTTTTCTTCACCTTCCTAGTGATCGCACTTCCATCTTTCGCCAAAATGCGATCGCATCTATTGTACTTATCTTTATAAAAGAGCAAGTCGATGGATTACACCAACAGAAGCATCCTCGACAATTATTTCTTGTAGTTGTTCACCCAAAACTTGCGAAGCATCAAGGATTTCTAATCCAGCTAGTTTGCCATCAGGACTGTAATCAGCAATAATATCTTCTGTCAGTTCTCGATTTTCGGCTGTCCCTGGCGCTAATGGCAGTAACTCTATATAGAGTACATCAACTTCTGGATCGTAGTGGATCTTCATAGTTTTCTTCCTTCTAGTTGAAATAATAGACGTTTACTGTTACTACTAGAATTCTTCCCGGTTCCTCGGTAAAGATTGGCTTAACAGCTTTATAGCTGTAAAACTGTTGATTAATTGGCGAGCGATCGTTAAAATCAAATTGAGCGCGAGCCGAAAATTTACCTCGTTTGGCAGATTCCCATGAACCAGAACGAATGGCTGCAATAACCTCAACTTCTTCAGCACCCCGCAGTAGCATTCTCTCTCTGGAATGGGTCGAAAAGTAAATAGGTTTTACCATCCAGTTTAACCTCTTATCATTTAACAAGATAGTTTTTCTAGACAAGAAACCCGGTTTTTCTAAAAAACCGGGTTTCTCGAACATCTTAAAACTAGCTTGGTGGGCATTGCCCACCCTACTTTTAACTGGATGGGACGAGTCGTTTGCGGAGGGATTCGGCGCGGCGCTTAGCAGTGGAATTGTTGGGTTCGTACTTCAAAGCTTCGTCGTAAGATTGCAGTGCTTGTGCGGTTAACTTCTTTTTCTCGTAGGCATGACCTAAATTGTTGAGTGCAGTGGGATAATTTGGCTGGAGCTTTAGGGCTTCTTTGTAGTTGCGAATTGCCGCGTCGTATTGCTCTAGGGCAAAGTAGGCAAAGCCCAATCCGTTGTAAATGAGGGCAGTATTTTCGGGTGCTTCCTCTTCGGCGGCTTTAAGTGCCCTTTGGAAGACTTGGACGGATTGTGCGAACAGCTTTTTATCGAGATAAATGCTGCCCAATTCGTAATACTCTTGAGCTGTACCTTTCTCATTTTTCAGCTTGTTTTGCAGGCGCGTAAGTGTGGTTTCAACTTTGCGAGTTTTGAAGACTTGCTGAAAAATCAACCAAGCGGTTCCAGATAGCAGTGCTAGCAATATAGAGATATAAACAATGGGAAGCTGGCTTTGCATAGGTTTTTAAAGGGGGAATTTTCAGTGTTGGGTGTTGAATGCTGAGTGCTGAGTGGGAATTTTTGGTTTTGTAGAAAACTCAAAACACATTCCTCACATCTCAAAACTTTATTTTAAGGTATCCCAAGGCAGTCCCCAATAGATAGCTCGTTGCTGTAACCAACCGTCGGATTTCCAACGATCGATCGCCTGATTGACCCGCCGTCGCAATTCATCGTACTGCAATCCCTTGGGCATTACTACAGCTAGGGGTTCGGCGGAAAGCAGGGTTGGCACTAAGCGATATTGGGGATATTCCTGTACCCAACCGGTGAGGATGCTGACATCGGCGGCAAAAGCAACTGCGCCGCCAGCTTCGAGGAGCGATCGCGCTTGTTCATAGGATGCCACACCGACGAGCTGGGCGGCGGGTAACTGATACCGCAGTTTGGGGATGGTACTGGAACCGTACAGAACGGCAATTTTCGCTTGCCGAACATCATCGAGCTGTTGCACTGTGGCATCTTTTGTCACGAAGGCGATGCCATCAAAATAGTAGGGGGGGCTAAAATTAACCAAGCGGGCGCGGGGTTCGGTGGCCGTGACTCTGGCAATGGTAAGATCGACTTTGCCCCGCAATACAACGTCAAGGCGATCGCGATTTGCCACTGGCTCGAACTTGACAGCATCGGGACGCCCCAACAATTCTGCTGCCAAACCTCGCGCCAAGTCAATTTCTAATCCTTGCAGGTTGCCCGTCGCATCCCGAAAACCCAGAGGACGCAAGTTATCTTTTACACCAACAATTAAGTAGCCCCGTTCCTGAATTTCTTTGAGTTCGGCGGCATTGCTGGCAAAAGGCAAAAGTGTTCCCAGGCACAGCCAGGGAACTAGGTAAAAAGGCAAAACAAAGAGCAGATTTTTCAATCCTTTTTTTTGACTTTTGACTTTTGACTTTTATTTAGCTTTGGAAGCCAATTCGACAACTTTGCCGAAACTCTCCGGATCGAGGATGGCGAGTTGGGCGAGCATTTTGCGATTGAGTTCGATGTTGGCTTTTTTTAGGTTGCCCATCAATTGGCTGTAGCTGACGCCGTGCTGATGCGCGGCGGCGTTGATGCGGACGATCCACAGACGGCGGAAATCGCGCTTGCGTTTTTTGCGATCGCGATAGGAATTCCGCAACGCCTTCATTACTTGTTGATTGGCTGTGCGAAACAGCGTGGAGTGGGAACCGCGAAATCCTTTCGCCAGTTTGAGAACTTTCTTGCGACGTTTGCGAGCAACGTTACCGCGTTTTACTCTTGTCATATCGATTTTGGATGAGAGGATTTTAGATTTTGGATTACTTGTGTAGGTGCATTAGGCAAACTTAGTGCCGCGTAACGCACCGCCAGGAGTCCCTAGAGATAGGGAAGCATCAGGCGCACGTTTTCTTCGTCTCTTTCGTCCACAACTGCTGGGTTAGATAGATGACGTTTCCGCTTGGCGCTTTTGTGTTGTAGCAAGTGGTTCTTAAAAGAGTGGCGGCGCATGATTTTGCCGCTTCCGGTTACTCTGAACCGCTTTGCCGCCGATTTGCGAGTTTTGACTTTTGGCATGGGCTTACCTTTCTCGGACACAATCTATTATGCTACCATAAGCTTTATCTGTAATCAAGTAGATTCGAGTAATTGTAACAGATAGATATTCACAAATATAATAATTTAATTTTATTCACCGAAAAAAAGGGGTTTTAAAGCTTCCCATTTCAAAGGGAATCATCAAAAAATTTGGGTTTTTCGGGTTTATGGTGGAAAATGTTTGTGTATGTTTGCGATGGTGGGTTACGGCACGCTCGGAAAGGGAGAGGGAAGAGGGGAAATTTTGACTTTTGAATGCCTGACTTTTGACTTTTAGATCGCCCGTGCCTAATCCACCCTACGATTAGATAAGCTTTTATTATCACGACAAAAACTCATTGCAGAGCAAATCCAAAATCCCAAATCCCAAATCTAAAATCCTTGCTAGGTTGACTGGCGATCGCTGACCAATTACCAATGAAAGAAAAATGGATGTACCTACAATTGTTAATGTTGCCATAGGTTTGATTTTTATTTATCTGATTTTGAGTTTGCTCACTTCAGAAATTCAGGAAGCGATCGCGACTTTTCGCGAGTGGAGAGCCAAGCAACTCAAAAACTCTATCAGAACTCTTTTGAATAAAAACCTTACGGAACAACTCTACGCTCACGATTTAATTAAATCTCTCAATCAGGCAGGTCACAAAAGAAATTCCGTCGGCCCATCTTATATCCCTTCAGAAATGTTTGCTTATGCTTTAGTAGATATTTTAAATTTATATTTCAAAGGTTCGCAAAGCATTGCGGTTGTTGAAACAAAAATAACTAGCTCGGATTTGCCGCCCAAATTAAAAGATATTTTGTCTGCTTTTGCGAAAAAACTTCAAAATCAAGACCGGGGGATAGAACCGGCAATTCAAGATTTACAACATGAAATCGCAACTTGGTTCGATGAAACGATGGCGCGAGCATCGGGAGTCTACAAACGGAATGCGAAAGGGGTATCTTTCTTGATTGGATTAGCGGTTGCAGTTATGGCTAACGCCGATACAGTTTACCTGATGCAAAGATTGTACAAAGATGAAGTATTGCGCTCGACTGTGAGTCAAGTTAGTGAGGAAATATTGGCGAGAAACTCGGATGCGATCGTACAATGTTTAAATACTGCCAAAGACCAAGCAAGTAAGGATAAATGTTTGCTACCTTTGCGAGAAAATATTCATACAGCTTTAAATGATATCTCATCTTTTCCAATTGGTTGGAATATTGGTAACCCATTAAAGCAATTGCAAGAACAGCAATCGATTTCGCCGATGGGAAATTGGGATTGGCGAGGTATAGTTAAAGTAATTTGGGGTTGGATTTTAACGGCTATTGCTATTTCTATGGGCGCACCATTTTGGTTTGAGATCCTAAACAAAGTGGTTAATGTCAGGAACGCGGGAACAAAGCCAAAGTCCAGTTCTGAGTAGTTAGATAAAGCTTGTAGCGTTCAGGCATATTTTGAATACAAACACTTATCCAAACATGAGGAGATGCAAAAATGGCGAACAAATCAGTTGCAGTTAAGGAGAAGAAAGAGCAAGCGAGCAAAAAGCTAACTGGAACGGCAAAAAGCTGGCTCGTATCTGCTCATGTCGCTTCCGGAGCGATTTGGTTTGGGACTGGTTTAAGTATGGTTTTGATTGGGTTGAGTAACCTTCACAGCCAGAACGGAGATGAACTTTACGCGATTAATTCGGTTGTGAAGTTGCTGGATGATTTTGTGGTAATTCCTGCGGCGATCGCTTCTTCCGTAACAGGAGCATTACTTTGCTGGTTAACTGTTTGGGGATTCTTTAAATTTTACTGGGTAATTGTCAAGTGGATCGCCACAACTGTGCTGATTACCTTCGGTACATTCTGGCTTGGCCCTTGGGTAAATGCTATGACAGCTATTTCTGACGCCGAAAGAATCAAAGCACTTACCAATCCGCTGTTTATGTTTGATATCAAAGCGGTAATTACTGGCGGAAGTATTCAGACTTTTTGCCTGTTAGCGATTATTGCTATTTCGATTATCAAACCTTGGGGAAGACGGGATATGAAAGATAAAACTAAAGGAAAGCAAGCTGCTGGCGCTGCTTAATATTGATTTGATGGCGATCGCATCTGGAGAGTAAGGCAAAAAGAGTGCGATCGCCACATATCCAAAGTACACAATAAGATGATTTTAGATATAACTAGCGAAGTCAGAAGTATGTCTTTCAGCAATACCGAATATAAATATGTAGGTCTCGACTATGGCAATACCTATTAAGCGATTTTCTGCTAATATGAGGTAAACACCTCAGTAGGAGAATATATGGCTGAAATTACCATAGAGGAAAGCAAACTAAAAGATCTGCTGAAAACAGCGCTGGTTGAGGTACTTTATGAGCAGAAAGAGGTCTTCTCTGATTTATTGGCAGAAATCATAGAAGACATAGCCTTAGAAAAGGCTATTAGAGAAGGTGAAAATACCGAGCCAGTCAGCCGAGATGCTATTTTCAAGCTTTGGGAAGGTAAAGGATAAAAGGTTAACCAATCTTTTCCAATCCTTGCAAAACATTTTCAGCAGTTGTCGTCCAGCCCACAATACCGCCTTGAGCGCGAATCATTTCAATTGTAGCTTGTTTGAATTCGGGAAAATAACTTTCGGTCGCATCTTCTATTAGCAAAGACTCAAATCCCCGGTCGTTAGCTTCGCGCATAGTTGTCTGCACGCAAACCTCAGTCGTTACTCCACCAAAGAGCAGATGAGTAATGCCTTTATCGCGCAATAAAGATTCTAAATCGGTATGATAAAAAGCGCCCTTACCCGGTTTGGTGATTACCGTTTCATCAGGTAGCGGTGACAGTTCGGGAATAATGGCATTACCGGGTTCGCCCAACACTAAAATACGTCCCAAAGGGCCTACATCGCCGATTTTCAATTTGCCTTTGCCTCGGTTAAGCTTGGCGGGAGGACAGTCAGAAAGATCCGGTTTGTGACATTCGATCGTGTGGATAATGGGAAGATGGCGATCGCGAAAAGCATCCAATAATTTCCTCACAGTTGGTACAATGCTTTGAAGCCTTGTAACATCGTTACCCAAAGCTTCGCCAAAACCCCCAGGTTCGAGAAAATCTCGCTGCATATCGATGACAATTAACGCCACCTTAGTTGCATCTGGGAGTTCATAATCATAAGGTTGGGCAGAAATAAAAACCATAATTATGGAAACCGTACACTTGGCTGTTAATGGTACACTGATGCGAGGTTTGGAATTGAACCCAAACCTGTTGGCTGTGGGAGCTACTTTTGTGCGAGAAGCCTTGACAGAACCAGTTTATCGGTTGTGGTCGATCGACGATCGCCATCCAGCAATGATGCGGGTAAGTAATGGTGGAAATGCGATCGCCGTTGAAGTTTGGGCTGTTCCTACATCTGGCATTTGCACAATTTTACGGCAAGAACCGCCCGGATTGTGCATCGGCAAAGTGCGTTTGGCAGATGGCCAAGAAGTACTGGGTGTTTTAGGCGAATCGCTTCTTTGTGAAGGTAAGCGGGAAATTACCCAGTGGGGTGGCTGGCGTGGTTACATTGCCCATTTAGGCAAAGATAAAGCATAACTCGTGGGCCAAATGTATTGCAAATTACAAAATTCTATGCAATACAGTGATTAGATTGACTGGTTAACCGATTGATGTCATCTGTCTTAGAGCAGAACTTAATATAAAAAAACATTTACCCCTGTCAAAGGAGGGCTAGAAAGTGAGTATCAGACGCCCATTTAACCTAAATCGCCGTCAAGTCATACGCGGTATTTTAGCCACAACAGCGTTTGGAGTTAGTTCGCGTCTTTGGACTGGATGTACCCCAAACACACCATCGAATCCAACAAGTCCAGGAAGTTCAAGTAATTCAACTTCTACTTCAAGTTCAACTGGGGCAGTCAAACAAATAACAATGGGATTTATTTATGTCGGCCCCAAAGACGATTATGGATACAACCAAGCCCACGCGCAAGGAAAAGAAGGAGTTGCAAAATTACCTTGGGTGAAAACTGTAGAGCAAGCTAATGTTCCGGAAACTACAGAAGTACAGGAAGCGATGCGGAACATGATTGAACAGGACGGTTGTACAGTCTTGTTTCCCACGTCTTTCGGTTACTTCGATCCGCATATCTTGAAACTTGCCCAAGAATATCCCGAAGTACAATTCTTCCACTGCGGCGGACTCTACGAAGAAGGAAAACACCCGAAAAATGTTGGTAGTTACTATGGCTATATTGATGAAGCGCAGTACATCGCAGGAATTGTTGCGGCATCCACCAGCAAAACTGGCAAATTAGGATTTGTCGCCGCCAAACCCATCCCCCAACTAATCCGAAATATCAACAGTTTTACTCTAGGCGCACGCAGCGTTAATCCTAAAGTTACAACTCAAGTTATCTTCACAGGTGACTGGTCTTTGCCTGTTAAAGAAGCCGAAGCTGCCAATAGCATGATCGACCAAGGAGTTGATGTACTGACTTGTCACGTAGACAGCCCCAAAGTGGTGATAGAAACTGCTGAAAAACGGGGTGTTTTCTGTAGCGGTTACCATGCGAATCAAGCAAATCTTGCTCCTAAAGGATATCTTACAGGTGCGGAGTGGGATTGGACAAATGTCTATTCCAAATATGCAGAAATGATTCGCGATGGCAAAACTTTGATGAACGGAGGAATCCCCCATCTGGTGCGTGGTGGTTTGAAGGATGGTTTTTGTAAACTTTCAGACTACGGGCAAGCTGTTAGCGAAGCGGCGAAGAAGGAAGCAGATGCAGCTAAAGCGAAGTTTATGGATGGCAGTATGGTCATTTATAAAGGAGAAATTAAAGATAATACTGGAAAAACTATCATCGCCTCAGCGAAGGAGTACAAACAGCAAGACCCGGAACTGGAAAAGATGAATTGGCTGGTAGAAGGTGTGATTGGTAGTACTAGCAGTTAGGTAAGGCAAAAGTCAAAAGGCAAAAGGCAAAAGTCAAAAGTCAAAAGAAATAAGAGCGAGGGGCTGGGGTTAGTGCGTCAAAGTTAAATTTGAATAAGAAAAACTGGATTATGGCGATCGCACAAAATTGGCGGACAACGCTAGAAAAAATTTGCATTCCGGTAGCAGCGCTGGCGGTTTCGCTGCTAATATTCGGTGTGTTTTGTGCGGCATCGGGTGCTAATCCCTTTGCCGTATACGGATCGATTTATAAGGCAGCTTTTGGCAATTGGTATTCGTTCCAGAACACGTTAATTCGCGCCGCGCCTTTGATGCTGAGTTCCCTGTGTACGGCGTTACCTGCGCGTTTGGGTTTGGTAATTATCGGCAATGAAGGGGCGATCGTGATCGGTGGTTTGTCTGCTGTGGCTACAGGGCTGGCGATGCAGGGTACTGGGCCTTTTGTCGTGCAGTTGGCGATGGCTTTGGCAGGACTTATTGCTGGTGGTTTGTGGATTGCCGGCGTTGGGGCATTACGCCATTACCGAGGCGTTAACGAAACGATTAGCAGCTTGTTGTTGAATTATATTGCGATCGCCCTCCTCAATCACATGGTTGGTGGGCCAATGCGCGACCCCAGCAGTCTCAACAAGCCTTCCAGCTACCCAATTCCCGATGCCGATATGTTGGGAAATATACCGGGCTCTCGCGTTCATTACGGTTTAATTTACGGGATTATTGCTTGCGCGATCGCTTACTTCCTCATTCAGCGTACCACATTTGGGTTTGCTACCAGAACAGTTGGCGGTAATATTCGCGCTGCCAAAATCGCTGGATTGCCAGTAGGAAAACTAACTTTAATTATTTGTTTCCTCGCCGGTTCTTGTGCGGGTTTAGCAGGTATGGTGGAAGTGGCGGCGGTACACGGTCGCGCTAACGAATCGCTGAATGCTAATTACGGTTACAGCGGCATTTTGGTTGCGTTTATTGCGCGGCAAAATCCTCTAGCCGCCGTGGTGGTTTCAGTTATTTTAGGCGGAATTCTCGCCAGTGGTGGCATCCTGCAAAGGGCGCATCAATTGCCCGATGCAACTGTTTTGGTTTTCCAAGGTGTTGTATTTTTGGTAATTCTTTTCAGCGAGTCTCTGTACGGACGTTTTGCCATCTTTAAAGAAGGCGTTCGACCTCAAATATCAGCGCCAAACATCAACCCGCAAACCTAATTAGCTCTTCCGTGCTATGGCAGAGGGCAACCCCACCCCCAACCCCTCCCCGTTCCACAGGGAGGGGAGAAAGAGAGGGACAGAGGAAAAAAAGAAAAAGCATAGCAGATCGGAAAGAGTCGAACATCTCCAATCCAAAATCCAAAATCCAAAATCCAAAATCGTCTTATGACAGCAGAAAGTATAGGCTGGTGGGGAGTACCGCTGGCGATCGCAGCAGGAACAATCCGAGGTAGTGCGCCCTTTCTATTTGTGAGTTTGGGCGAATGTTTAACAGAAAAAAGCGGCAAAATTAATCTGGGTTTGGAAGGAACCCTGTTGATGGGAGCCATGAGTGCTTATGCAATATCTTACCTCAGCAGTGCCAACGGAATTCCACCTTGGCTCGCGCCTTGGCTTGGTGTTATAACTGCTGGTTTTGCAGGAATGCTGCTGGGTACAATTCACGCTTGGCTGGCACAACAACAAAAGGTAAACGATGTTGCTGTCGGCATTGCTATGATTATTTTTGGCAGCGGCATAGCCTTTTTCTTAGGGAAACCTTTTATTCAGCCAGTAGCACCGCAATTACCTGCTTTTGAGTTAGGTAATTGGAGCGATATTCCTTCAATAAAAGCGGCGCTGAAAATTAGTCCGCTTTTTCTTTTGGGTGTGGCGATCGCACCCATGATGCAGTGGTTTTTTAAATCCACTCGTTGGGGTTTATACATAAGAGCGGTTGGCGATAGTCCCGAAGCAGCTAAAGCAATGGGAATTTCAGTTTATAAAATCAGAATGCTCAGCATTATTGCTGGCAGTTTTCTTGCAGGTATCGGCGGTGCTTATCTATCTCTTTATTATCCCGGTAGCTGGTCAGAGCGCATTTCCAGCGGTCAAGGTTTGATGGCAGTGGCACTGGTAATTTTTGCCCGGTGGAATCCGATACAATGCTTGTATGCGGCTTTGCTATTTGGTGGGGCGCAAGCGATCGGCCCTGCATTGCAATCGGTTGGGGTCAATTCCTATTACTATCTGTTTAATGCCTCGCCGTATATCCTGACATTGCTAATCATGATTATCACTTGTTCGCCGAAACGGACGCTCAGCGGCGCACCGGGAGCGTTGGGTACGGAAAATTAGCGAGCGACGAAAATAACTGCAAATTGCATAAAATAGCGGTAATGAAGATCTAACATAAACGCTAATGGCTCAAGCAAACGGAAATATTGCCACCCTGACGGTAGACATCGGCGGTAGTGGCGTCAAAGTCATGGTTTTGAACGAAGATGGCACTCCTCGAACAGAACGCAAGCGAGTACCGACACCGCAACCCCCCAAAACAGAACCGATAATAAATGCGATCGCAGATTTAGCCGCAGGACAAGGTGAGTTCGATCGCATCTCGGTAGGCTTTCCCGGCGTAGTGCAAAACGGCATCATTAAAACGGCGGTAAACTTAGATCCGGATTGGATCGATTTTGATTTAGCAACAGTTCTTTCCCAGAAATTAAACAAACCTGTGCGCGTCGCCAACGATGCAGATATTCAGGGTTTTGGCGCAATTTCTGGGCATGGAGTTGAATTGGTAATTACACTGGGTACAGGCTTCGGATCGGCATTATTTATCAACGGTAAATTAGTGCCGAATTTAGAAATGGGTCACCATCCGTTTCGCAAAGGTCAAACCTACGAAGAACAACTGGGACGTGCTGCTTTAGACGACGTTGGCAAGAAAAAATGGAACCAGCGTCTGGAAAAAGCAATTTCTTCCCTAGCACATTTGTTCAATTACGACCACCTCTATATCGGCGGCGGTAACACAGATGAAATGACGATAAATTTGCCGCCTAATGCCAAAATAGTACCTAACGTGAGCGGTTTGTTAGGCGGCATAGCTTTGTGGCGAGAATAGCACTGTAAATCTGACTTTAAAATAGACAGGCTAGTGGGGAGAAAAAATTTTTCATTATTGTTGCAGGCATCGCGTCATACTTCTACTAAGTAGATAGTAGAATTGCTATTGCTTCAGTAACAAGATGAAAAACTCTTGCCCATACTTGCCTATGTAAACTTTTCCATATTTAGTTGCGGAACACTTCTGTATAATTGTATAACAATATCAATAATGTCAAAAAATACTCTCACCGAATTTTTTAGGAGGGCGATCGGTCAGACATTTTAGATAAAAATATTTTATCTATGGGAGAGGGCTCGCTGATTGGTAAGCGTCTGGGAATTTCACTGAAAATATAGGTATCTCAGCCAAATGCGCCGATTGATTATCTTTATAATATACCTATTTATAGGAATTCTACCATTTATTGCGATCGGCTGTGGCGGAGCGGATAGGCATACTGGTTCCAGTGTTGACTCTGAAATGTTAAGCACTTTTAAAGTCGCCGCGCTCCTACCGGATGCGATCGACGATGGCAGTTGGAGTCAGTCAGGGTACGAAGGGTTGAAGTCGATCGAGCAGCAACTGAGAGCCAAGATAGCTTACACAGAAAAAACCGACTATTTATCTGAAGCGGAAGTAACAAATATATTCAGGCAGTATGCCAAGTCAGGTTTCGATTTAATTATCGGTCACGGAGGCAGATTTGTTGCTGCTGCGGAAATTGTGGCCAAAGAATTTCCGCGCACTAAATTTGCTGTAGTGGGGACTTTTCCCGGTAACAATAAAAATTTAGGTGCGCTATCTTTTCAGAGTGGTGAATTAGGTTATCTGACAGGTGTAGTTGCTGCCCTTAAGACCAAAACTAATAAAGTGTCGTTTATTGGAGGTGTAGATTATCCCCATATAAAAGAAGGGGCTATCTTGTTTGAGAGAGGCGCAAAATTAACCAACCCAAATATAACTGTGATAACAGAATGGGTGGGAAATTGGACAGATACAAACAAGTGCCAAATGATTGCTGAAAAACAAATTAAACAGGGAGTTGATATTATTTCAAATAATGCCGATCCAGGTTGTCTACATTTACATAAATTAGCCCAAAAAAATGGGATTTACACTATTGGATGGATTCAAGACCTATATCAACTTGCGCCTGGTACTGTCTTGACCAGTGCCATCCAGGATTCTCCAAAGTTATTGTTACAGGCAGCAACTTTAGTTAGAAAAGGGCGATGGGAGGGTAAGCAATACAAGTTTGGACTGAAAGAAAAAGTGCAAAGATTAGCTCCTTTTCGAGGATCGCTGACTGCGGAACAAGAAGAGATAGTCAACAAAATTAAAAACGATATTATCACAGATAAAATAGACATTTCCCCCTAAATAATTTAGGTTTAAGGAAGTAAGCCAGTAGCTGCAATACTCTGACAAGGAGGCTCAATTGCATCAAGAAAATCAAAAGGCTAGTTCAGATAAATTAAACAGCAATTTAACTTGGCTGTGGAATTTATCCATCGCGAAACAATTGCGTTTTGGGATGGTCTTCTTGGTGGTATCGAGCTTGCTGACGACCGGAGTAATACTGATTTACTCTAGTTTCCAAACCCAATTAAAACAATCAAACCTGCTACAGCAAGCGCGATCGCGAGCTGCTGCTGAAACAATCGACGCCTACATGGACGATTTGATCAGAAAATTGGGTTATTTGGCGAGAGTGCAGGGTTTAACCGATCTACCTCTGGAAACCAAACAAACTTTGCTGGAAGGTTTAACCCGCCACAACGATGCTTACGAAATGGTGGCCATTGTTAATCGTCAGGGAAATCCAGTTGTAGTCGTTTCTCCCTACAATCGTGTTGGGCTGGGTAATCTGGCACTTACACCGCTATTTGTGCGATCGTTCAGGCGACAAGAAGATTATGTCGATGCTGTGAGCATCGATCCGGAAATTCATCAGTTAGTGACAACGATCGCCGTTCCCATTCGCGATCGACAAGATGAAGTGGATGGCATTTTACTGGCTAGAGTTAATTTAAAATTCCTGGATTTTGTGGTTTCCCAGACAGAAGTAGGAAAAACTGGCTATACTTACGTAATAGACGATCGCAACTTTATAATTGCTAAAAAAAGAAGTGCTGGAGAGAGATTTAAACTAGAAGACATTTCCCAGCGTCCGTTTATTGAAAATTTGCACGATACAGAGACACAAGCGCTGACAATCTACCGAGGTCTTCAAAATGAGGAAGTTTTGGGCGCGATCGCACCTATTGACAGCGTTGATTGGAGCGTCGTTGTCGAATTACCGACAGCCGAAGCATACGCCCCTGTCCGCAATCAGATTTTAGTAATGGTAGGAGCCCTCTCCCTCGCAACATTTACCGCCGTAGTATTGGGATTCTATTTCTCTCGGCGGCTCGTCAAGCCCCTAGAAAGTCTTACTGTTGCCGCCGCCCAAATTAGCGATGGAAATCTCGACACTCGCGTCTACATTCAATCACGCAATGAACTGGGGATTTTAGCGCGTTCTTTTAACCAAATGGCACAGCAATTGCAGGAGTCATTTAGAACTTTAGAAAAGACAAACGAACAGTTAGAAATTAGAGTCGAACAACGCACAAACGCGCTCAGGCAAGCTATGGAAGCTGCTGAGGTTGCCAACAAAGCTAAAAGCGAATTTTTGGCAAATATGAGCCACGAATTAAGAACCCCTCTCAACGGCATTTTGGGTTATGCTCAAATCCTGGAAAGAGCGCAAAATCTAACTAAAAAACAACTGCACTACATCAACATTATTTACCAGTGCGGCACTCATTTGCTGACCCTGATCGAAGATATTTTAGATCTTTCTAAAATAGAAGCTAAGAAAATGGAACTGTATGCAGAAGATTTCTATTTTCCTTCTTTCTTGGAAAGCGTAGTAGAAATCTGCCGCATCCGCGCCGAACAAAAAGATATCTCGTTTGTTTACCAACCAACTAGCGAACTGCCTATAGCCATTCATGCCGATCGGAAACGGTTACGACAGGTACTGATTAATTTACTCGGAAATGCAATTAAATTTACAGAAACAGGTGGAGTTAACTTTAACGTAAGTGTCATAAATCATCAGTCATCAGACACTAGAGAGTCAATCTCTAAAACTGAACGAAGACTAATAACAAAAATTCGTTTCGAGGTAAAAGACACCGGCGTAGGTATGAGTCCGGACGAATTGGAAAAGATATTTTTGCCTTTCGAGCAAGTGGGAAATGGCAAACATCAAGCAGAAGGAACCGGACTGGGATTGGCAATTAGCCATAAAATTGTTCAAATGATGGGCAGTAAAATCCAAGTAAAAAGTCAACTCGGTATGGGCAGCATTTTTTGGGTTGATTTGGATTTACCTGAAGCCCAAGACTGGATACAAACAGCCACTATTATTAAGCAACAAAAGATTATTGGCGTAGAGGGGAAAAGGCGGAAAATCCTGGTAGTAGATGATAAATGGGAAAATCGATCGGTAATTGTCAATCTGCTAGAGCAAATCGGGTTTGAAATGGCAGAAGCAACAAACGGTGAGGAAGGTTTGATTAAAGCAGCGGAGTTTAACCCCGACCTAATTATCACCGATTTAGTCATGCCTGTGCTGGACGGATTTGAGATGACACGCCGCATTCGGCAGTCACCGGAATTGAAGGATCTAGTGATAATTGTTTCATCTGCTAGCGTATTCGTAGCCGATCGACATAAGAGTTTGTCAGCTGGGGGTAACGATTTTATGCCCAAACCAGTACAGGCAGATGAACTATTTCAGAAGTTACAAAAATATTTGAAAATCGTATGGATTTACGAGGAAACCCCGAAGCCACAGCCAGCAGAAGAAAGCCAAGATACAAATGCCGAGCTTACTAAATCTCAAATTCCAGATGGCGAATTAATTCCTCCCCCAGCAGAAGAAATAGAAATCCTCTTTGAGCTAGCGATGAGAGGTAATATCAAGGGTATTGCCAGACAAACTGTCAAGTTAGAGCAAATGGATGAAAAACTTGTCCCTTTTGTCCAATATTTGCGTCAACTAGCTCACAACTTTCAGGAAAAAGAAATTCTGGAGTTCATTAGTAAATACAGGTCAGATCCAAATGAGTGCTGAATCTAGCGAAAAATCTATCCTGTTAATTGTTGATGATAACCCCGTTAATTTAGGGGCAATCACCGATTTTTTGGATGAAGCTGGATTTGAAGTATTGGTAGCGCGAGATGGGGAAAGTGCTATCCAAAGGGTAAAATATGCCCAACCAGATCTGATTTTATTAGATGTGATGATGCCCGGAATCGATGGATTTGAAACCTGCTATAGGTTGAAGTCAGACCCGGCAACTAAAGATATACCAGTAATTTTTATGACTTCCCTCTCTGACAGGGTAGATAAAGTCAAAGGTCTCAATTTAGGAGCAGTCGATTACATCACTAAGCCGTTTCAGCAAGATGAGGTATTAGCCCGCGTCAAATCTCAGTTAAAATTGTATAATTTGACGAAAATTATGCAACAGCAAAATTTGCTTCTCAAACGAGAAGTTGAAGATCGAGTTGCCGCTGAAATTTCTTTGCAAAAGCTGACGCAGGAATTAGAAAAACGGGTGGAGGAACGCACGGCTGAACTAAAGCAAACTATGCAAGAATTGCAACAGGCCCAATCTTATTTAGTGCATAAGGAAAAAATGTCCGCGCTCGGTCAATTGGTGGCAGGAGTGGCTCACGAAATTAATAATCCTGTAAGCTTTATTGCGGGTAATATCAGCCACGCTGAAGGATATATCCAATCTTTGATTGAACACTTAAGCCTTTATCAGCAGAAATTTCCAGAGCCAGGAGAGGAAATTGAAATTCATGCCGAAAAGATTGAATTAGGTTATTTAATAGAAGATTTGCCCAATTTAATTTCATCCTTGAAAACGGGAACCGATCGCATTCATCAAATTAGCGTTTCTCTGCGGAATTTCTCGCGAGCGGATACTACTGCTAAAGTGTCGGTCAACATTCACGAAGGCATAGATAGCACCCTCCTAATTTTGAAGCATCGATTGAAAGCGAAAGCAAACCGTCCGCCTATTGAAATAATTAAAGAATATGGAGAATTGCCACCAGTCGAGTGCTACGCCGGTCAAATTAATCAGGTATTTATGAATATCATTGCCAACGCCATTGACGCAATTGAAGAAATGGAATGTGGCAACCCTACGATTCGGATTCGTACCGAAGTTTCACAAAACAAAGATATAGCGGTTATTCGGATACAGGACAATGGGATGGGGATAGCACCAGAAGTGAAAGCTCGTATATTTGAGCCGTTGTTTACCACGAAGGTGGTTGGCAAAGGAACTGGTTTGGGTTTGTCGATCAGTCATCAGATTGTCGTGGAAAAACACGGGGGCGATCTGAATTGTATTTCTGCGCCCGGTCAAGGAACGGAATTTGTAATTACCTTACCAGTTAAAAGTTAAAAAGTTATTTTTGATACGCCGAAAAATGTCATAATTTAGTAGATATTTAAATATACTCAAATGCTGCTGAATATGGGATGTTTTGTTGAGTCCGATCCGTATCCCTATCCGTTCAATGGGGATTTGCGTCCAGAAAATACGGTTGTGCTGATAATTGATATGCAAACCGACTTCTGCGGCGTGGGTGGTTATGTGGATAAAATGGGTTACGATTTGTCGCTAACTCGCGCTCCAATAGAGCCGATTAAAAAGGTTTTAGAAGTGGCTCGCGCTCAAGGATTTCATGTGATGCACACCCGCGAGGGACATCGACCCGATTTATCCGATTTGCCGGAAAATAAGGGGTGGCGCAGCCGTCGCATCGGTGCGGGAATTGGCGATCCTGGCCCTTGCGGAAAAATTTTAGTCCGCGGCGAACCGGGATGGGAAATTATTCCAGAACTCGCACCTAAGCCAGGAGAAGTAATCATAGATAAACCGGGTAAAGGTTCGTTTTATGCTACAGATTTGGATTTGATCCTCAAAGGTAAAGGTATCCAAAATATCGTTTTAGGTGGAATTACGACAGATGTTTGCGTCCACACTACGATGCGGGAAGCGAACGATCGCGGTTACGAATGCTTGATGCTATCTGACTGCACTGGTGCGACGGACTACGGCAATTATTTAGCGGCATTAAAGATGATTAAAATGCAAGGGGGTGTATTTGGAGCGGTGGCAGATTCGGAGGCATTTATTAAAGCGATATCAACAGGGCGTCAGGGTTAAAAAAGTCAAAAGTCAAAAGAAAAAAAGGTAATAAAGGCTAGCGCGTCGGGGAAGGAAAAGCTCTCACTGGAATAGAAATAACAAACTCCGAACCTTCGCCTAACGAAGAATTAACCTCTAACTTACCGCCGTGTTTTTCCACAACAATTTGGTGGGCGATCGACAATCCCAATCCCGTTCCTTGACCGACAGGTTTGGTTGTGAATAGGTGATCGAAAATTCTTTGTTTGACTTCATCCGACATTCCCATTCCATTATCCTCAATCCGAATCAAAACTCTGTCCCCTTCTTTGCTGACGGCAGTTTGAATCGAGATTTGGTTAGGATTGACTTGAATTTCATTAAAGCTGCGTTCCTTATTTGATTCCTCCAAAGCATCGATCGCATTTGCCAATATATTCATAAATACCTGATTTAGCTGTCCGGGAAAGCACTCCACTAAAGGCAAATGGCCATAGTTTTTGACAACCTCAATCGCAGGACGGCGATCGCACGCTTTCAAACGATGCTTGAGAATCAGGAGAGTGCTGTTGAGTCCGTCGTGAATATTGAAAGGAACCGGACGAGCGGTATCTGACCTCGAAAACGTTCGCAAACTCGTACTGATGTCGCGAATGCGATCGACTCCCTCGTTCATCGACTCGATCGATTTTGGCAAATCTTCTCGCAAATAATCTAATTCTATTTCCTCAATTTCCGCCTCAATTTCCGCTCCCGGATGGGGAAACTTCTCTTGATAAAGATCGATGAGTTTAAACAAATATTTCACATAATCTTGAGCCGGTCGCAGGTTGCCTGAAAGGAAGTTTACCGGATTGTTAATTTCGTGAGCAACCCCTGCTACCAAATTCCCCAAAGCAGACATTTTTTCGCTTTGAACTAATTGCAGTTGCATCTGTTTGAGGTCGTGGAGAGACTGTTCGAGTTTTTGGGCATATTCCTGAGATTGCTGATAAAGCTGCTGAGATTGCTGATACAAACGAGCGTTTTCTAAAGAAATTGCTGCTTGCGAGCAGAGGATGTTGAGAATGGCAACGCGATCGCCAGTAAAAGCCCCAGTTACGAGATTATTTTCTAGATACAGTATACCGATCGTTTTGCCTTGATGGAAAATAGGAGTGCAAAGGACGCTCTTAGGTTGGTTTTGGATAATGTAGGAATCGGAAGCAAACATAGGTTGCTCGATCGCATCATCAAATACTAGCGTTTGTTTTGTGCGTTTGACGTAGTTAATCAAGCTCAGGGGAATTGCCGAACTATCCTCAAACGGCATTGATTCAACATGACAATTTTCGCGGTTAAAGCAGTAACCGACAACTGACCAATTGCCATTTTCGTTCAAAATCAACGCTCCTTTTTCAGCACCGGCATTTTCGATCGTTACTTGAATAAGAGTAGAAAGCAAGCGATCGATTTGCATTTCGCTGGAGAGAGCTTGAGAAGCTTTGATAACCGTTGGCAAATCTACTAACTCAGAACTGCTGGTAGTGCCGGTAATTGTTCTGCTAGAACTAGAAATTGATGACGCACAACTGGAAGTAAGAATTTCCTCGCGGGGATCGAGGTGAGTTTTATAGTTTTGCAGGATACTAACAAGTAATTCGGGATAGCGTTTTTCTAGATCGTCAATTTTCGATGATGCGCCCCAACGAGCGTAGGCGTAGTAAGCATCAATTAGATATACCTGAGCAATTTTTTCGTTTCTACATTCCAGGTAGAATTTAGCAGCTAGTTCATTCGCGAGAGCTTCTTCGTTGAGATATTCATTTTCTTTGGCGAGGGCAATTGCGCGATCGTAAGCTTTCATTGCTTTCATCTTTTCACCCTGTACTCGGAACATCTCGGCTTCCACTAAGTAAAATTTGTGGGAGAAATTCATCGGTGCATGATGCGCCCATTTTTGCAGTTTTTCCTGATTGCTTCGCACATGAAGCAGATGTTCCTGTTCCGAATGGCGATCGCTATTTATAGCCGCCAGCCGCACCAGCGAATCGTAGAAGTAGAACATCGGTACGTTCAGCATCCCCGTCACCGCGTCTAAATACTGTTCCGCTTGCCGAGCATTTTCTAGAGCTTGCTCAGTATTGCCGAACAGATAGCAAATGAGCATTTTGTGAAAGTGAAAATAATGGAGTCCGTTGCGATCGTTCGCCTGGATGTGAAACGGCAGCATTTTCTCTTCGTTATAGGCTTCACCTGCAAAGCGACAAGGATTTTCTGAGTGTCCTAAAAGATTTAATAGAGCTTGATGAACAATTTGAGTATAATTCAACGCAGCTTCTTGTTTGAATTGAGCGATCGCTTTACAGTAAGTGTCTACTTCCTGTTCTAATTCCGTCAGATTATGCGCGATTAAATAGGAATATTGAGAAATTTCTTTGGCTGAATATCCCAATTCTAACTCTCCAGTTTCTAATCCTCTGGCGTAACCTTCTTTTAAAAGGGGAATAGTCTCCTTGACGTGGTGTTTCCCATGTATAATGTGGACGCCGACGGTATAGAAAACTTTGGTTTTGAGGTAATTAGCGTTAAAGCGATCGACGATATTTAAAGCCAATTGACCGAATTGATATCCAGTTTCGATATCTAAAACTACACCGCTTAATATCAATCCATACAAACCGTAAGCAAATGCAGACAAAGGATCGTTGCCGTAAAAAATTGACAACTGAACCATTTTCAAAATTATCAGCGGCAGGAGCAAGGGAGCCGTGATATAAGCTGGAGAAACTATCCCCGATAAAATTCGCATTGCCGCCTGTTTTTCCGGGTCTGTCATGTCTGGCGAATTGACAAAATCGGCAATATTTTTGCCAGCAAAAAGCGCTGCGGTTTCTTCTAGTGCTTGCTGAATATCCGTCGGACTTGGCTGTTCGGGAAAGTTAATCCCCAAGAGTTTGAGAACTTCCAATCCCATTTCGACGGCTTGTTTCGGTTTGACTTGCGCCGTACAAGCGGAAAGCTTAATTTCATACACTTTCACTTTATCCAGCAGCGTTTTGGCGTTGTGCAACACTATTTCAGCTAACTCTTCCATCTGCTGAAAATCAGCGCTTAAATAGCCTATTTCTGCTGATAATACGTGCAGGTTGAGTGCTAATTCATACTTTGTTTGCCAGCTATCAAAGCCTAAAAGTTGCCTGCCAACGCTTAAATATCCGCGTGCTGCGGCATAAGCAGTAGCACTCTTTGCCTTGCGTCCTGCGATTAAATTCAGTTGAGCCAGTCGATCGCGTTCGGTTCGATCGACAATTAAATCGATACCATAATTCAACTGATTGACGATATCAAAAATTTTATCTTCTCTTTCAGCTTCAGGGATTTTATTCAACAAAAGTTGACCGATTTTTAGGTGAGTTGCCTGTTTTTGCGATTCGGGAATCAAAGCATAAGCAGCTTGCTGCACGCGATCGTGCAAAAATCGGTAGGTGGGAACCTGGGAATTAGTAATAGCTAACTGGGCAGATTTTTGTTGATTAGCTACAAGCGTTTCTCGCTCTTCATCTGCTTGGAAAAATTTGTAAACTTCACTCGTCGGCAGCACTAAACCATCTTGCAATGCTTTCCACAAATCTAGTGCTGTTTCGGATTGAGATTGCTCGCGGACAATGGCAAGTGTGCTTAAGTCAAATTGATGACCGATGCAGGCAGCAAGTTTCAATACTGCTTGAGTAGCTACTGGCAATTTCTGTAATTGCAGTGCCATAAATTCTACCACATCATCGGTTAGTGCCAATGCTCGCAATCGGGAAATATCGCACTGCCAATAACGCTCTTTAAAATTAAATTCGATTAGTCCATCTTCGTGGAGAAACTTGAGGAATTGAGTCAGGAAAAATGGATTGCCTTTCGTTTTTTGATAAACCAGTTCGGTGAGAGGCTTTGCCAGCGCGATCGCACAACCCAGAGTATCGGCAATCAAAACGTTTGCATCCGACTGCTGGAGCGGTTCTAAAGTCAGGGTGTTAACCGTTGCGCCAGTTTTTTGAATTTCTGTCAAAGTCAGCATTAAAGGATGCGCCAGACTAACTTCATTATCGCGATAAGCACCAATTAAGAATAGATAGCCGCGATCGCTCTGGTTCATCAGCAATTGAATCAAGTGCAAGGATGCTGAATCTGCCCATTGCAAATCGTCTAAAAATATGACAAGCGGATGTTCGTTTGTTGTGAAGACTTGAATAAATTTTTGGAATAAGAGATTAAAGCGATTTTGCGCCGCACTTCCCGATAGTTCTGCGACTGGGGGTGGCGCTCCGATAATTTGTTCTAATTCGGGAATCACTTCCACAATCACTTGCGCGTTGTCGCCCAAAGCTGCCAAAATTTCCGACTGCCACTGCACAAGTTTGGCATCGCTTTCGCTCAGCAATTGTCCCATCAAATCTCGAAAAGCTTGTACGAAAGCGGAGAAGGGAAGGTTGCGCTGGAATTGGTCGAATTTGCCTTTGATGAAGTAGCCGCGCTGCCGCACAATCGGTTTGTGAATTTCGTTGACGAGAGCGGTTTTGCCAATACCGGAAAAGCCGGCAACGAGCATCATTTCTATTTGGGATTTGCAATTTGAACTCCCGGATTCCGATTGATTGGCAATGCGATTCTCCGCAGGAGACGCTACGCGATCGAATGCCGCCAGTAGGGTTTTTACTTCCCTTTCCCTACCGTACAATTTTTCTGGGATAATGAAGCGATCGCACAAGTCTCGCTGCCCTAATTCAAAAGGTGCGATCGTTCCCGTATTTTTCCATTGCCACAAACAAGTTTCCAAATTGTCCTTAAGTCCCAGCGCACTTTGATAGCGGTCTTCCGCATTTTTCGCCATCAATTTGCTGACAATATCAGACAGTATTTGAGGAATTGCTGGGTCGATCTGATTTACCGGGATAGGCTGTTTGGCAAGGTGACAGTAAACTAACTCCATCGGGTCATCAGATTGAAACGGCAACTGTCCGGTAAGCAGTTCGTAGAAAGTCACTCCCAGAGAGTAAAAATCCGTGCGGTAATCAATACCTCGATTCATCCGTCCAGTTTGTTCGGGAGATAAATAAGGTAGAGTCCCTTCCAAGACGTTGGGATTTTGAAGAACTTGGTTTTCGCGAGGCAACAGCGATGCAATGCTAAAATCAATTACTTTGACTTGTTTGGTAGTCGGGTTAATCAGAATATTGGCCGGTTTGAGGTCTTTGTGGATGATCGAGTGGCGATAGAGTCCGTCGAGTGTATCGGCAATTTGAACGGCAATAGGAAGAAACTCGCTCACAGCTAATTCCCCTTTGCTTTTGCGATCCCCAAGTGATGCTATGTAACAAGATAAGGAAATTCCGCCAAAATCTTCCATAATCAGGGCATAGCGGTTTTCATAGTTTTCCAGGCTGTAGAGTTTGATAACGCCAGGAATATCGATGTTTTTCGCGATGATGTATTGGTTGCGAAATTGAACTATTTCGGTGAAGCGGGGAAACTCATTTCTTAGCAGTTTGATAACTACAGGTTGCCCATCTGAAGCTCGAATACCTCGATAAACCAGAGTTCGCGTTCCGGCATAGATTTGTTGGGTAATGCTGTAGCCCAGAAGATTAATTGTTGTGTCCGCCATTCCTACCCCCACCGCTGCTGCCGAACGTAAATAGTTACTAAAATTAATATTCCCTTAAACTCTTTAAGAATATCATTTTATTTTGATAAGTTATGTATCTTTTTTGCAAATATTCAGCAATGAATTAGATAATTCCTTTCTCTTCTGTCTGGTTTTCCCCTGACAATGAAGCTTTAAACTTAGTTATTTAGTAGGACTTATGCCATCTTCCATTTCAACAGCTATAGCTGTAGGGGTAATTCATGAATTACCCTTACAGCTAGACTATAGCAACCACTTTTATCTCAGTCTTATTTAAGTAATATTACTGGGGCTAGCACAGCGAAAGCCTTATTTTATAAGTAAATTCACCCTAATAATCTCATAGTTGATTTCTATACGTAAGTGTGATGACGATCGCAGACCTTTTCAAAATCGGTCACTGCATCATGTGACAAGCAAACAGATATTATGATGCAATCGTCATCTACAACAATATGAAATCATCGCTCTCCGGGATTCAGCCTAACTTTTATAGCTCGTGACAGTCAACCTTGATATCGCGAGTAACCGCTAGCGCAGAGGTAATCATCTCGTTTACATAAACCTCAGCAGCGAGATCCGACAATCACCCTGTCGGGTGAATCAATTGAATGAAGCGCGATCGCCTTGTGCAATCGTAACTTTAAGTTAGAACGCTGAATCCGGGGGAGAAACGATCGTCAAACTGGCGATCGCAACCACAAGACAGCATTCATCAGGGGATTAGCGACATGACTGTACAATTTACAGATTTAGAAATCTTAGCCCAACACGGTCTGGACTTAAAGCCGATCGAAGTACTAGCTAAGCAAGTATTGCAGTATCAGGATGCCACCCCACAAGAAATTTTGGAGCTGCTTGAAGAAGTCGCCCACAGCTATGCAGTTTTAGCGCCGACACTTTCGCCAAACCTGCGCTATAGTGCCAGAAAAGAAATCGAGTTTTTTGCATTTCTCTATCAAGATAGCCTCAAAAAGTTAACTAACCCCCACAAGGTACGGGAATCCCAGGAAAGCGTTCAATCTCTATCCCATTGTGTACGTGCCATAGTAGACGACCTGTTAAATTCAAAAAAGTGTCAAACCCTGCAAACTTTTGAAATTGCTCCAGTAACGTGATTCCCGATGCCTAACTACATACAAGCTTTACGAGACTGTTGCCAGGACGAAGCTGCTTTTGAACGGCTCAAACAAATCCTAGCGTCGGCGGTGAAAGACGAAGCATTTACAAAATTTCTCCTATCTTTAGATTCCCAACTCAGATCGAATGCTTCCTCCTTGCCAGACCTTGTATGTCAGCCTCCAAAACAGAACATCCCCAAATCCGATCCACCGGCAATAGCTCGTATTAGTGGGTATGAAGAAGAGGTAATTGGTAGTAGCTCAATTGAAATCAATGCTAGGGTGAATTCTCTAGATCGCCTGAGAATGGAACGATTATTGCAGTCAGAAGGAGCAGTCCACAACTTGGCATATGAGTTTCACAATAAGTCGGGTGAGGTATTGGTGGGGCTACTATCAGCAGAAATAATCAAAAGTAGCTTCGAGGAAGGTGAGTTCACCCTCACAACGAATATTATGGAACCGCAGCGAGCCCAAGTGCAAATGCGTGTATTGCCAAATCGCGATCGCGTCTGCACGACGCCGCCTTTTTCTCATAAAGCTTGGTGCAGCGCTCGTTTATTGGGCGAGATGGCTTTGCGAATTCGCAACTCGCTCAACCTCGATCGAATTCTCGATACCACAGTAGAAGAAGTTAGGCAATTCCTGCAAGCAGACCGCGTTTTCATCGGTGGCGTTAACGATTTCGGTAGGGGGCAAATTATAGCAGAATCCGTAGACCCCAAATGGGAATCCATCAAAGGATGGAAACTCGATGAAACTTATGTTAAAGAAATTAAATCTTATTACGAAGATCGTAATGTCCGGGCTATTGACGATACAAATCGAATCGAAAAAACTCCCTTTTTAAAGGAATACTATACCCGTTACCAGGTAAAAGCTGGCCTGGGTGTGCCTATTATTGTGGAATCAGAGTTTTTTGGAGTATTAGTTGCCAACCAATGCTCCAGCCCTCGTCATTGGCAGCCGTTTGAAATAGACTTACTAGAAAAATTAGCAACGCAAGTAGCGATCGCCATAAAACAAGCACAACTTTACAAACAAGTGCAAACCCTCAATGCCAACTTAGAACGCCAAGTCGAAGAACGTACAGCACAGCTACAGCAACGCAACAGAGAACTCCAAGAACTAAACAGAATTAAAGATGTTTTGCTGCATACAGTTTCCCACGATCTTCGCACATCGGTGATGGGAACGTTAATGGTATTCAAAAATTGGTTGGCTCGGTCAGAGGAAAATATATCTATATCTCGTAAATTATTAGAACGTATGGTTGCTGGGATCGATCGCCAACTGAAAACGATCCACTCGCTGCTAGAAACTCATACAAGTGAAGCACAGGGAACTATTATCCATCGCGAGTTTGTTCGATTCAATACCCTGCTACTATCTATTATTAAAGACTTAGAACCAATGCTGGCAGAAAATCAAGCCAGCCTGACCAATCTTGTCCCTGACAATTTACCGTTAGTAATACTCGATCCGACTCAAATACAGCGAGTTTTTGAAAGCTTATTTACCCATACTTTGAAACATAATCCGCCCGGATTGAGTTTAACCCTGAGCGCCACAGTGGAAGCGGGGACGATTTGCTGCCATATCCAGGATAACGGTACGGGGATGAGTCAAGTAGAGTGCGATCGCCTCTTTGACCTCCACGTCCGCGACCCTCAAGCACGATGCTCCACCGGTATCGGTCTAAAATTATATCTTTGTCGGCAAATTATTCAAGCTCACGGCGGTCAAATCGGCGTCACTAGCAATCGCGGTTCCGGTTCAAACTTTTGGTTTACCTTACCGATTGCCAATTGTTAGGGGCTAGAAAAAGTCAAAAGTCAAAAGTCAAAAGTCAAAAAAAAGGGGTTAGGGGTTAGGGACTAGGGAGGAGGGAACAGGGAAAAGAGAAAAGGGAAAATATTAATTATTCTGCTCCCCCACTCATCCCCTAACCCCTAGCCCTGACGCCCGTTTCCTGTCAAAACTAGCTCATTGCTAGGTATTTCGGTCTTACCTTGACCTAAACGTGCCAATTTCTTCCTTTCTTCAATAAATCGGTTCATTTCCGAGGCGAACCTGGGATATCGCTGTGCTAGGTCAAACACCGCATCACCTTGAATCAAAATCGCCTTTAAATCATTCGTAACGGTGACTGAAACTGGACTCGGTTCTCCTCGTAGCAGCACATTTTCACCAAAAAACTCCCCGGTTGATAGGCGGGCGATTTCTTGTTTTTGTTTGTTAACATCGGTCACGGAAAGGGTGACGCCGCCATTAACAATGATATAAAGTCCGGTATCGAAGTTTCCCTCCCGAACAATCTGTTCCCTAACACCGTAGTATTTTAAAGTCGCACCTTGAGCTAGTTGAGTGACGGTTTCCCGCTCTAGAAAGCTAAAAGAAGAGAGAGACAGCAAAGTTTCTGCGATTTCGTGAGAATCATCATGGGATTGCAAATCCTTGCGGGTGAGCAAGTAATGCTTTTGCGCCGGTATGGGACTATCTAGATTATTGCGTTTGGCGGCGTAATAAACATTTGTCATGAACTGACCGCGAATTTCCTCACTACGGGCAAACTTTGCTATGTAGTACTCGACTTCGTATTCAGCCATAACTTCTGAAAATTTGATCGGTCGAATTTCCGGCTCTGGATGAGACATAACGCCCTCAACCGAAAGCACCGCTTCTAGTAATATTTGCTTAACTCGGTTGGGCGGCTCTTGATTAGAAAAGTTTAAAACTACGCGATCGGCGTGCAACGGATCTAGCAGTGTATAGTTGTAAATAATATTTTGACCCAGCACTCCATTAGGGATAATCACAACATCTCTTTCTCTTGTCTTTAAGCGAACGGCACGCCAGTTAATTTCCAGCACTTCTCCCTCTTGCTCATCTACCTTAATCCAGTCACCTATCTTAAAGGGAGACTCAAAAATAAGCAGAAAACCAGAAACCAGGTTACTCAGCGTATCTTGCAGCGCTAAGGCAATCACCAGCGAACCTACTCCTAAAGCAGCGAAAACTTGACTCAGGTCAACTTGCCAGACATCTGCCAGCAGATAAGCCAGAACTCCCAGCACAACAGAAATGCGGGTCACTTGAAATAACAAACTGGGAACCTGAATCTGCCATAATTGCTGCTTTTTTCCATCTGTTAGTACCACATTTACTAACGAAAGTATGGTGTAAATTGCCGCAAAACCTAACACGGTTTCCACAATTTCTAGCGGGAGACCAGTAGCTTTGAACTCCAAAAGTTGCGCCATTACCAGCACAATTGCCAGAAGCGGCAAGATAAACACGCGGATGTTGTTAAAAAAGTTTTCCAGTGGATTTTCTCGCTTTGCTAGGTATTCGCGTCCCTCTCCCAGAGTGATGCTCAGGATGGGAAATCCGACAATTAATACCAGTCCCCAGATTAAATTCGATTTTTCCATTACCGCGATTAACCTTTCTGTTAATTAGATATTAAACACTACCTTGTAGGAAATAGCTGAGCTTGGCTGTCAGTAGCTATAATTCAGCAGTTGATTATTGCTGACTTCAGACTGTTAACCACTCTTAACTAATCCCTGAATGCAGTTTTTCATTCGGTTGTTTTTACGTCATCATCTTTTGTATCATCCAATTCATGCTGACCTAAATCGCTAGGTAGTTGCTCGCTCGTCGATGTGGGTATTTCATTGGTCTGATTTTCTTGCGTAGCATTTGTTTGTAGGTCTTCATTTTTATTTTCCTCCGAATCCTTTCCTTCTTGACGACGAAAATTGCTAGCAATTTGCCTAATATTTAAGTGCTTTTCTGGTGTTGTTGATGACAATTCAGACTGATATTTCAGCCAAGCTTTATGCTGGGATGCTTCTCTTAAAACATTTTGCAGGAAGCTTTCAGTAATAAAACTTTTTGTATCAGAAGGATCGGCAATCCTGGTTGGTTCTACCTCTTCATCTTTAATTTCCACCGACACTGACTGGTTTTGTCGTAAATCTTGGCGAAGTTTCTTAATTATTGACGTAGGTAATCCACCTGTTTGTTCTGCTGTCCGATCAGTTATTTGAGTATCTTCATCTGCCATTTCTTCGACTTCATTTGACTCTAATCGATCGCTAGCGATCGATTCCATCATTGACGCGGGCAATTCACCTGTCTGTAATAGTGGCTGAGCCGTTGTTTGAACTGACTCTTCTTTGATGTCATCCCAATCGATTTGCTCGACATCATTGGCGATCGATTCCATCATTGACGCCGACAATTCACTCGTTTGTTCTCCTGAATGAGCCGTTGTTTGTAAATCATCATCGGCAATATGCTCGAACTCATTGCGCTCTAATTCATCGCTAGCGATCGACTCAATCGTTGATGTGGATGATGCAACGGTTTGCTCTAGTGGTAGAACTGTTGTTTGAATATCTTCATCTGCAATATCCTCGACCTCATTTGGCTCTAAATCACTAGCTAGCGAGCTAATCTCCGATGTGGGTGATTCAACGGTTTCGCTCGCACTTAAAGCATCATTTTTTTCATCTTGAATGTCATCAAAATCATCAATACCTAAATCGCCAGTCAGTTGACCGAAACTTGTTGTTACTTCCGCAGTTTTGCTGTCGGCGAGCGCATCATTTCGCTCATCTTGAATGTCATCAAAATCATCAATACCTAAATCGCTGGTAAGTTGACCGAAACTTGATGTTGTTACTTCAGCAGTTTTGTTGTCGGCGAGCGCATCGCTTTGCTCATCTTGAATGTCATCAAAATCATCAATACCTAAATCGCTGGTAAGTTGACCGAAACTTGATGTCGGTGAAGAAGTAGTTTTATTGACTGGGGAAGCGGTTGTTTGTACGTCGTCTTTTGTAACGTCGTCAAACGCAGCTACACCGAAACTGCTAGTAAATTGGTTAATCGTTGATTTTGGTGGTTCGATCGGCTTGTTTGGTTTTATATCATCACCGTCGTTAAATTCATCAAAAGCATCGAGATCTAAACCACCTGTAAGCGCACCGATTAGATCTGTCAGCGCTCTCTTCCTCAACACCCAGGTATTTAGCCTGTTGCCTTCCACATCGATGGCTTTTCCATGTTCAAATTCGTATGAATCGCCCAAGCGATCGCGCACTGATTGGGTAACTACAATCGCGTTGGCTTCAGCTTGAGTATTCAGGTAACTGGCGATTACTACCGTCTCTCCCCACAAATCGTAAGAAAACTTTTGCGTACCGATGATACCTGCGGTCACTCTGCCTGCATGAATACCAATGCCCAGACCCAGCCTGGTATTAAGTCGGTTATTAATGCCTTGCGTAATGTCGAGTGCCTTCAAGGCAAAATCCATCATTCGTTTTTCGTGATCGAGACGGGGTTTGGTGAGTCCGCAAATGGCAATGTAGCGATCGCAGCCGACCTTTAATTTTTCTACATCGTAGCGATCGGCAAGTTCATCGAGGGAATCGATCAATTCGTTGAGTTGTTCTGCAACTGCTTTAACACCCTTATCTGCTTCTAACTTCCTTAAGCCAGTTATGCTGGCAAACATCACCGTCGCTTGTGGAATCGAGTCGTTAATTTCTTTTTCGCCTTTCTTGAGTCGATCGGCTACCGTCTTGGGCAATAATTTCGATAACAAGCTCTCGCTTTGGCGATATTTCTGTTCGACTTCATGATTTTGCTGGCGAAAGCCTTTAATTATTTGGTTAAAGATATCTGCCAAATCTTTGTACTCATCTTGCGTATCCACCACCAGTTCCACTTCTGGTTCTCCCGCAGCTACTTTCTCAGATGCTTCCACCATCGCTTTGATGGGTTTGACAAATTTGGCGGCGGCTACACCAGCCACAAAATTTACCACCAACACGAGGATTACGGTTGAGGTAAACAGGTAACTTTGCAGCGAATAAAGAGATTTATAGGCTTCGGCGATATCTATTTCCGACACAATTGCCCAGTCTAAGCCGGGTAGATTGAGGCGCGAGTAGGAACTGAGTACCTTAATACCGCGATAGTCTTGAGTGATTTTGCTACCTTCACCATGTTTGATGACCGCTTTTGCTGCTTTGGTGTCGATCTTCTGCAACAGGATAGAAGTGCCGATATTACTAATGAGTTGAAGGGTCTCTTCTTTTGTACCCCTAGCACGCAAATTTGCCTTGTATTCCTCCGGCTTTTCGATCGAAAAGCGGGAAGAAGATCGCATCAAAAAATCCGAACCCACCAGATAGGTTTCTCCAGTTTTCCCCAGCCCCACCCACTGGCGATGTCCTGTTACGATGTCGTTAATCTTATCCACCGGCATCTGCACGGCGAGAATGCCGACCAACTGGGAACCGTCTAAAATCGGGCCGGCGATAAATGCCGCAGGTGCCCCATAGGAGGCGCGATAGAATTGGAAATCGACTACTTTAATCGCGTTGCGATCGGGATTATCCTGCACAGATGAGATCGCATTCGCTAAATTGCTGCGACTGTAAGGGCCATCACTCAGATTTGTGGCAAAATCCGTCTCTTTATCAACCGAGTAGACAATTTCCCCGTTTTTCGGATCGATCAGGAAGAGATCGTAGTAGCCAAACTTTTTGATGATATCCCGAAATAGCCTGTGGTACTGGGTATGAATATTGCTGTACTTGCTATCGTCTCCCGCATTCTGCAACGCATCTTTTTCCCCCACCGGATGCGGGTTATGGGCAATGTAGTGATATTGGAGATATCGAGCTGCTGGACTTTGTGGCGCGTAGGTTTCAAAGTTGGGTGTTCCCAGAATGTTTTTAGACAGCCGAGGTAAAAATTCCTTGCTGTAATATGTTTTAATTGCCTTATCCCACTCCGCAGGAATACTTTTTTGGTTGAGTTCGTCGTATGCCTCATTGAACTCCTTCATTGCCGTCACCACCATCCGATCCTCACATAGAGTCTCCAGGTGGTTCTGTAAGTTCGTGAAGTAGGATTCCAGCCGATCGGCTTTGGCGCTACGGATACTGACCAAATGATCGAAGACAGTCTCTCTCAGCTCGGCCCTTGCCCAACTCCAGCCCAGGTAGCCAATCACCAGTATGGAAATCATACTCACTATCAGGAGCATGATTTGAACTTTTGCTTTAATACTTAAGCGCTTGAGTCCAAGCATAAGGAATTGCCGTTAGATACTTTACTAAATGATTTCGATAAATTTCAAATTTAAATAAAATTGCCCTTGGCAATTTTAAATCTGAAATTATCATTGTTTTTTTGCTTTTAGGCGGCAACTGTTGGGATTTTCTGACGTAATCGCTTTGGGTAATGGCAGCAAGTTACTGCTGCCGATCGATAAGCCACCCTGATGATGTTACCATCTTTGGCCGGAACTCGATCGTCAAAATATGTCATCTACTTGTGAAGAAATTCTTAAATGCTAGGCTGCTAGAGCCTCAGTCAAGTAATGCTAGAAACTGGGTTGCTGACACAAGTTCGGAAAAAGCGTAAAAGGGAGAAAAGGAGAAAGGGTTTTTCCCCTTTTTCCTTTTCCCCCTTGTTCGCATTTTTGGTTCTCTTAGGAAGAGATGGCAGCGGGAGCTTTTTGGGTGAGCCAGTCAGCGATCGCACCCAAAAGTTCGTCGTTGCGATAGGGCTTGGTAAAGTAGCCCACAGCCCCCATTTCTAAGCATATAAGCCGATATTTTTCACCTTGGCGAGAAGTTAACATAACCACAGGCACTTTCGCTAAATCTGGGTCTTGACTGCAATTGTTTAAAAATTCAAAACCATTCATCACAGGCATTTCAATATCGCAAATGACTAATTGAATACCTCGATTTTGTTGCATTTGTTGTAGTGCCTCTCGACCGTTCTGTGCTTGTAGCACTTGGTAACCCGCTCTTTGCAGAAGCAATGCTAACGTTTGACGCACGCTAATCGAATCATCTACTATCAAAATTTTAGGAGAAGAAGAGGCGATAGAAGCAGAGGGAGAACGAGGCAGAAGAAGAGGAGCGCTCGCAGATGGTTTTAATTTCAAATTTGAAGTTTCAGATTGCAGATTGAAGGTAGGATTTTTGTGATCAATTGGCAATTTTAGATCGGAAATCTGCAATTTTACTGTTAATTGATTAAACAAGCGATCGACCAACGCAGTACCGTCAATCACAAGTGTGAGGCGACCGTCAGCAAGAGTACTGCCACCGTAGACATAGCTGGGAGGTGCGATCGCTTTACCTAAAGGTCTGATCACCAGTTCTTGTTCGCCCAAAATTTGATCGACTTCCAACCCCAAAAGTTCTTGATGTCGGCGTAGCAGCAGCAGAGGAGTGTAACCCGGTGCTTGAGAATAGTAACTGTAGCCCAGCAATTCAGCCATATTGTACACAGGCACCATAACTTGAGACTCGCCCCTACTCCAGCGCAACACTTTTTGACCTTCTAATTTTTGAATTTGCTCTGATTTGGGGATAATTATCTGTTCAATAGCATCTGATAGCAAGGCATACACAGCACCACCTACCTCACAAACCATCAATTTCCCCATTGTTAAAGTTAGCGGAAATTGCAGAGAAAATGTTGTGCCATGCTCCGGTTCCGAGCGTACTAAAACCGATCCGTAAAGCGCTTGCATTTGGGAACGGACAACATTTAAACCAATGCCGCGACCGGAAAGATCGCTCAGTTGCGTTACGGTAGAAAATCCCGGTTCAAACAACAAATCTAACACGGCATTTTCCGACAATTTATTAGCTTGTTCCGCAGACATCCATTGCAGTTCGATCGCACGCCGCCGAATCCGATCTAAGTCTAGCCCCTGACCGTCATCGCTGACTTCAATAATTGTTTGATTGCCTTGATGATAGGCACGAATTTCAATGTTACCTGTTTCTGGTTTGCCTCTATGAGCGCGAATTTGAGGTGCTTCGATCCCGTGATCGAAGGCATTGCGAACTAAGTGCAGTAACGGGTCGTACAGCTTTTCTGCTAGCGCCCTATCCACCAGCACATCTGTACCCCGCAGCGTCAGTTCTACTGGTTTGCGATGAGCTGTCGCCAGTTGTTGCAAGAGTCGAGGAAAGCGACTGAAAATTTCCCCTACAGGCAACATTTGTGCCTCTCTCATGTTATCTTGCACGTTATTCAACAGGCGGCGCTGTTTTTCAATAATTTGACTTGATTGTCTCGACAAAATATCTGTAGAATCTGTCGCTTCTTCTAGTTGTACGATTTCTTCTATGGCTGATTGCAAAAGTACGTGAAGTTCGCTGTAGCGATCCAACTCTAAGGAATCGAATTTAGCGCTAATTTCAGATTTCAGATTTAAGATGGCAGAAAAAAGTTTTGCTTCGACCTTTGGCAATTTAAAGTCGCCAATCTGCAATTTGGCATTTTGACGCTCTTGGGCAATGAATATCTCATCGCACCAATCGCGCAGTTCGCTCATTGTTTGCTGGTGTCGTCGCAACCGCAAGCGCGATCGCCCCACAGACTCCTGAATTTGCTCGGCAATATTAGCGAGGCGATTTTGATTGATCAGCAATTCCCCTGCTAAGTGACTCAGGCTTTTTAGCAGATCTAAATCAACTCGTACAGATGGGGAAACTGGTTTGGGATTTGGGATTTGGGATTTGGTAACTATGCGTTGATAATTTTCCCCATCTTCAGTGCTTTCATTCACCTCTGCTACATTGGCAGCCGTGACATTCGCCGTCTGTTTTGCGATTGGGCTAATTTCAGTACTTTGAGCTATTGTATCGGCAACCAAACTGCCAAAAACTTCTTCTAAACTCGGATCTAAATCTGATTCTGGTAGCTCGACATAATCATCTATCTCAACAAAATCTTCTGCTTCATCTATAAAGCTAGAAAATTCGGAATCGGACTTTGAAAAGACAAATTCTTCCTCATCGTCTTCTCTTCTGTGTTGGACGGGGAGGGGTTGTGGGTAGGGTAGCTCCTTTCCTTCGATCGCCACTTTTACTGGTAAAATTGTCCCGGCTAGCTGTTGTAAGCTAAAAGAAGGCTCTCCACCACGAGTGCGATCGCCCGCCATCACCGCTGACCAGGCTTGCCAAAAATCAGTTATCGCTACCTTGGCAATATTACTTGCTTGTTGTGGATGAAGCTCTAAAGCAGCGATCGTTTTTTGCGCGATCGCACCAAACCCCGGTAAATTTAAAGATTCCGCCAAACCTACAAAAACTTCTGCTTGCTCTCGCAAAGCTGGCTCTACCTGCCAGGGTTGACAATTATTTAAAAGATTTATCAATTCTTCCAGTCTTTGTTTAACACCCACTTCAAAAATAGATTGAGTAATATCAAATCCCAACTCCACCGAAGTAGGAATATGCGTTTCGCGAGCAAAATAATCTCCTAATTTTTCTTGCAATTGGGCAAATACATAAACTGCCCGATCCAAAACTTCATTGTCATTTATATAACCACCTTGTATTTCCGCCATCAAAGGAAAGCGCAAACACTCATACCCTTCAATTAACAGCGTTTCTAACTCCGTATCGATCGACAAATCGGGGTTATATAGAACTTTAAATACATCCTCCAAATGGTGAGCGATCGTTTTAATCGTCTCCAGCCCCATATTGGCAGCCGCACCTTTAAGGGTATGCGTTGTCCTCATTAAGCTATGCACTTTAACAAGACTGTAATCTTCTCGCAAAGTCAGCAAATCTTGTTCGATCGCTTGCAAAAGTTCCGGTGCTTCTGCAACAAAATACTGATAACCCTGTTCGCGGATATTTGTATCAAGGCTCATATTGTAAATTTTGGATTTTGGATTTTGGATTTTGGATTAAGACCGTTTGTAACTGAATTCGATCTCGGTTTGTTACGTAGTGTTTTAATAGATGCAACTGTCATCGCTAAAATTTCATTCGTTTCCGACATCAGACTTTTGAGCTTGTCAGCAGAGATTAATCCAGATTCAACAATAAGCTCCATCCAATAAAGACTTTCATCTGCTTCTTCTTCTACAATGCTGAGTTTAGCAATGACATCAGCGGTTGACTTGCCCCGACAAGCTGACCGATAGTTAGCGCCCACAGATGTTGCCGAACGGATTAACTGCTTGCCGATAACCTCTGCTGTTCGGCTTTCTGGAAGTGCTTCTACTAGGCGGATAACCCGCAATGGCAGTTGTTTCGTTCTCTTCTTGAACTCTTGTTCGTTCATAATCCCAAATCCCCAATCCAAAATACTTTGTTTTAGATTTTAGATTTTAGATTTTAGATTTTTCGCTCGATACCTAAATTTATCGTTAATTGACAAATCTGCCAATAATCCAAAATCCAAAATCCAAAATCTAAAATTTAGCTGACTTTAAATCTGCCGACACTAGCCTGCAACTCTTCTGCCATTGCTACTAACTCTTTGAACGAAGCAGAAATATTCAGAGAATCCTCAGAAGTTTTGTTAGCGATCGCCGCCACACTCGTCATCGTTGCTGTCACCGATTGCGATTGTTGAGTTTGCAGCTGAGTTGCTTGGGTAATCTTTTCCACCAACTGCTGAATTTGTGCCGTAGCGCTCACAATTGCATTCAAACTTTGACGAGTTTCATTCACCAGATGAGTACCTTGCACCACCTGTTGAATACCAGTGTCCATCGCCACCACAACTTCACCAGTTTCTGCTTGAATTTCCTGCACCAACTGCTCGATTTCAGTAGTTGCTGTCGCCGATTGACGCGCCAAACTGCGTACTTCATCCGCTACCACAGCAAATCCCTTACCGTATTCTCCCGCTCTCGTAGCTTCGATCGCCGCATTCAAAGCCAACAAGTTAGTTTGTGTAGCCAAATCGCGAATCAAATTCACCGCTTTGGAGATTTTTTGCGATGATTCGCTCAAACGTTTAATTTTCTTACCTGTTGTCGCCACAGTCTCGCGAATGGTGATAATTTCTTCCACCGTGCGGTTCATCGCGGCATCGCCTTGCCGTACAGTTTGGTTAGCTTGCTGTACCGCAACTTCCACTTGTTGCGCGTTTGTTGACACTGCTTGGGTAGAATCTACCATCGCCTTCACTTGTTGAAGCGCCTGGGTAAGTTGCTTAAACTGATGCTGCGCTTGCTGAGACAACTCTCCAATAGACACGCCGCTAACTTGAGAAGTATGTTGCACTTTTCCAGTGGCAGTTTGCACCTGCACGAGGATTTTGCGTAAGCTCTGGATGATGTTATTGTAAGCATCTGCGATCGTACCCACTTCATCAGTTGTAATGGGAACCCGCACCGTCAAATCGCCCTTCAAAGTCGGCTGAATCGCGCTCAACAACTGAATTGCTCGTTGTTGCAACTGCTCTTTTGCTTCTTTCTCCCGTTTCGCCGCCGCCGCTAATTGCTCGGATTGCTCCTTCACTTGTTCCACATATTTCGCTTGTCGCAAAGCCACACCCATTTGGATACCCACTTGCGCCAGCAAATTCACTTCTGCATCTTCCCAGTGACGCACATCGGAATGTTGATAAGCAGCTAGCAAACCCCAAAGCGTATCGCCAAGAAAAATCGGCACAATAATATAAGCTTTGATTTCAAAATGCTGCAACATTTCTACGTGACAGCGCGAAAGACCGATCTTAGTGACATCGTGAGCTTTGGAATAAATATCCTCAACGGCAAACCTTTCATTTTTACGATAGCGACCGCCTTGAGTTTCTTGCAAGTGGCTATCTTCCCAAACAGTTGTGATGTCCGGGCCTACCCATTTTGTCCAGCTACCGCCTACCGATTCGGCGATGAAAATACCACTCCAATCCGGTTGGAATTGATAAACTGCTACGCGATCGCAATTCAGCAACTGACGCATTTCTTGTGTAGTCGTCCTGAAGATCGCATTCACATCTAGCGACTGCCGAATCTTGTCAATAACTTTAGTTAGCGTTTGCTCCCGTTGTGCGATTTCGGTCAGTTTTTCCGATTTTTTATGCAATTCTTTGAGACTGTCACTTTGCAAAAAAGCTACTCCCAATTGGGTGCCAATCTGAGTCAGCAAATTTATCTCAGATTCTTCCCAATGACGAGAACCTGTATTTTGATACGCACCTAACAAACCCCAAAGCGTTTCCCCCGCAAAAATCGGCACAAGCACATAAGCTTTAGCTTCAAATTGCTCTAAAAGTTCCACGTAGCAATCTGGAAAACCCGCTTTGGAGACATCATTAACTACAAAATTGTGGCGTTCGTGGCGATGACCTCCACGAGTTTGCTGTAAATAGCTATCCGTAACTCGGAATTTTACTCCCTTTCGTTGTAGTGTGCCGCCATAATCAACAATATCGTCTACGTAGTGGTTATCATCTGAATGGTTGTTGAGTAAAGATGTCCAGCCAGTAGCGACTGATTCGGCTACGAAAGTACCGCCCCAATTGGCATTAAAGCGATAAACTACTACTCGGTCTGCATTCAGCAAGCGTCTGATTTGTTGAGTAGTTGCTTTAAAAGTTGTGTCGATATCTTGGGAGTGCTGAATCTTATCGGCGATCGATTGTCCAACTTTACCGATAATCTGAATAAAGTTTTTCTCCCGTTCCGCTACAACTGCTAACTGCTCGGATTTATCTTTCAGTTGTTGCAGGTAGTTAGCTTGTCCCAAGGCAACCCCAAACTGAGCGGCAATTCGCTTAGCAAAATCAATTTCATGAGTTTGCCATTCACGCGGGCCATTGCACTGGTGAACGCAGAGCAATCCCCACAGTTCATCTTTGTCGATCAGGGGCACAATTAAGTTAGCTCGGATTTGAAATTGCGCGAGTAATTCGACGTGGCATTCGGACATTCCCGAATTGTGGATATCTGCAACTGCTTGGATGCGACCCTGGCGATATTGAGAAGCAAAGTTTTGTCCGAATAAGTGGTCTCGGACTTTCAATCCCACTGTAGAAGTATAGCTTGGCAATACATCTTCGGAGATAAATTCTCCTTCGTCAAAGCCTTGTTCGGGGAAGAAACGAAATACAGCCACGCGATCCGCATTTAGTAACTGTCGAACTTCCCGACTCGTTGCTTTGAATAAGCTGTCCAACTCCTGAGATTGCCGGATACGTGCGATTATTTTATTCAACGTTTGTTCTTGTTCTACTTGGCGTTGCAGCTGCAAGCGGAACTCATAGGGTTGCAGGAGATGGGCAAGTTCTGTGCCTATTTGATAAACTAAGTTGATTTCTGTTTCCAGCCAATGACGCGGTGAATTGCATTGTTGAACTACTAGCAAACCCCAGACTTTTTCATCCATCAGCAGGGGTACGCTCAAACTTGCTTTTACTTGCAGATTTTCCCGCAACTGCATTTGAGAAAGGGTAATCTCGCTAGCAGAAATGTCGTCAATTGCCACAACTTGCTGAGTTAAATAATCTGTGGCTTTTTCGGCTCCAAAACTACCACTGGCAAGACTTTGGCCCAAAGATGGCGTCAATTCTCGATCGATCGCCTCCGCTACGACTACACCAAAGCTATCGCCGTTGAAGCGATAGATCAGTACCCGATCTGCTTGCAGGCTTTTACGTACTTCGATAACAGCCGTTTTCAGCTTGGCATCCCAGTCTTTAATTTGGCGAATTCCAGATGCGATCGCAAATACTTTCTCTCTTTCATTTTTAAATTGTGCCTGCACGGCTGCATCCCAAGTGGCTTTAAATTTGTGTTCCACGTTAGCCACTAGACTTTCCATTCGCAGCACTTTATTTTGGATGTCCGGAGTTTTCCATACTACTGTCTTTTCTAAGTCCGATTTTAAACTTCCGAATGCTGTAGCAATTATTTTTATAGGCGAGCTACCGTTTCCCTGGTTTCGTTCGCCTTTGTTCCCATTATTCTCTTGTTCGTTCTGGTTTGTTTGGTAGTACGCAGTCATCGATTCAACCTCTGTAATCTTTAATGAATTAGCAATGTAGCGACCAATTAAATTGCAAATCTCAGATTGATAATTTTAAATCTTATTTTGATTTAATTTTTTCCTGAAATTTACAATTCGCCATTAATTCTGTGCATTTGCCAAAGGGGAGCCTGTGCGATCGCCTCCCCATTCAGTACCATCAAAACTTCGCTATTTTCGGTAATTAAATAACCTTGCAAATAGGGCATTACTTCTGGAGCAAATAATCCCATAGAAGGAACTTGCATTTGTTGGCTATCGTGCAATTCGATATCGTTTATTTGGGGAACGACTAATCCGAGAGATCGATCGTTAACTTGGATAGCGATCGTCATGAGATCCCCTCCAACTCCCCCTTTACCAGCAGAAGGTTCCCACAAGGTCGGAAATCCCACCAGCTGACCGATATCCACTAACCACAACATCTCGCCGCGCCAGTTATAAATACCCAAAACGCAAATAGGCATTTGAGGAACTGGCAGAATTTCAGACCCAGGTACTCGCATCACTTGATAGATAATGTTAAGAGGTAGCAAAGCTTTACCCTCTGTTCCTAGCTGAAAGCGTAAAAACTTTTCATCCTCTGATGAACTTGGGGCTTTGGGAGGAGAAGCAACGCGAGCAAGTGCAGAACCTTTTTTTACAGAATCAATCATAATTTTTGTTAGTTGGGCATTGGGCATCTGTCATCGGTCATCGGTCTCGGTCTCGAGCGAACATTTTCTCGATCGCATTCTTTTTTTTTGACTTTTGACTTTTGACTTTTGACTTTTAATGACTACTTAATTAGTTGTCTAATTGTACGCAGCAGTTCTGTCTCCTCTACCGGTTTTGGCAAGTAGGCGTCCGCACCCAACATATTGGCCCACATTTTGTCCACATCAGTATCTTTTGTGGAACAAATGACTACTGGGATTTCGCTAGTGTGCGGGTCTGTTTTAATTTCTCGGCACAGTTCAAACCCACTTTGACCCGGCAGGACTACATCAAGAATGATCAAGTTTGGCTTGTGCGAATGCAGTTTTTCCTGAGCTTCTTCACCGCTGTTAGCACTAACCACAGCTAAGCCTGCCTGTTGTAGGTAATAAGTCATGAGTTTCATGTCTGTCAAGCTATCTTCAACTACTAATACTGTGGCCATATACTCCTCTCAAATCGGGAAAAGGTGACACGAAATCGATCTTGGTCATCGGTCATGAGAAACCAACTCAGGCTCCTGACAAATGACATCGAACATTTAAGAAGTTTGATAGCGTAATAATTGAGGCTCAGACTCTGACACTGGTGAAGAGTTCAAATGTTTCCGTAGGGCTGCCAGTACTTTGTTAGCTACTACCGGTTTAGACAAAAAGTCAGTTGCTCCCACCATTTTGGCGCGAACTCGATCGACTATCCCGTCATTGCCCGTAAGAATAATCACAGGTGTGTTTTTAAAAGATGAAATTCTGCGAATTTGGGCGCAAATTTCGTAGCCGTTGGCAACTGGCATTACCAAGTCCAGAAAAATTACATCTGGCTTGTGTTGCAGCAGCAATGGCAAAGCTTGCATGGAATCTTTGATACTCAAAAATTTATAGCTAGCTTTAAGGAGAATATCCTCCATTATTTGGCAATCCAGCGTACTATCCTCCACATATGCCACTAAAGGTCTTGATGGTATTGAAACTGTCGGTGGTGGGGGTGACGGCGGTGAGGATAAAGGTTTGGCTATTGGTATTTGCTGCGGGGGTGCCGTGGGAGGAATTTCTGTTTCGCCTCTGCTTTGTGCGGTTTGTGGGGGTGGATCTGTGGCGGTTGTGCCCGGTTTGGGCAAGTCCGCAATTTCCACGAGTCCGATGATTTTTTTTCGGATATAAGGGGTGAGCGATCGCACTAGCGTTAGTAAATCTTGCTTAACAAGAATCGCCAAATCTCGCAGACTTCTTTTTCCATCAATCACCTTCACCAGCGTTTGGTAAACGCGAGGGGAAGCCAACTTTTGCAGTTCATCCGCTTGTTTCAGCACAGGCGCTAAATTGGGCGATAAATTCACCAAACCAACACTTCGCCAAGTTTCCCAAGCTTGTTGGGACTCTTGCAAAGCTTGGGCTGGGCTAATTAGGGTTAGCGACGCATCTAAAACTTCTTCTTGAGTACAAGTGTAAGTCAGTTGTTCTTTTTCTTGTTGCTGTATAATATCGAATAATACTTCTGCTACAGCACTCTTGATCGCAGCTACAGCCTGTTCTCCGGCAATTTTCTGCCTCTTCACCAACACGGTTAAAATTTGATACTCCCAGTATCTGGTTATATCTGTCTCTCTGAGGCGAATGCTGTTTGGTGCTATCTGGGGAAAATACTGATTCAGATACCTGTACCACCGCCTGTGCGGATGTACTCCCCCAGCAGCCCAGACAAGGCGACCAAGGCAAAAGTAAAGGCTCCAAGTCGTCGATCCCTGTACATCAAGCCTCCCACTGAACTGCCTCTGGCTGTAAGTTTGTATTTGGTCGCTCAGCTTGTCAATCGCTAAATCGTTGGTAGTCATCCTGGTTCCTTAGCGGCATTTTCAAAGAATTTCTGCGATCTGGATTACATATCTATATCTTACTTTTGATGGGTGTTAAAAAACTAAATTTTATAATTCTTAAAAAAATCTTAACAAAAAACAATGCAATCTGGAAACTAACAAATCCCCTTACCGTTATTTCTCCAGAGCATGACATCAAATTTATTGTTAAATCTAAGTACTAACCCTGAAAAAATAAGTTTTTAGCACTGTATTAACTCTGGCTACATCCAAAATCCACTCAGCTATAGCCCAGCCCAAAAAAATAGCCGCAATTTCCTTCAACAAACTGTAGTTTGTCAACGTTTCTTAACGATGTCCGCTTCCCCACCCCGCTCAGATCGCCGATTTGGTTCAGTCATCAGGGTGTAGTGAAGTCTTGGTAGCCAGTTGTGAGTTTAAAAAAAGCCCTCAATAGAGATATTCTTATATTATCGCTTATTTTCTGAATTGGAAACGAGCATTTTACCTAAATAGGACATTGTTATGGCAGCTAACAAGATTGGTAAATGATTTCTACTGTCAAGTAATTTATCAATCAAATTGACAAAAAATTTTGGATCGGGTTTTTGCGTTATGAACAGTTTTAATGCTTGATTTACGCCACTTTCTGCATGGCGAAGTACTTAGCTAAAGTTAGGGCCAATCCCGATCCTGTTCCTCAATCTGTTCCGAAACATCATATGGGATTGACTTTACTTGCATTTAGTGGTATTGGTACGAGTGCGGTACTGAAACGCAAACAGAAACGCTTGTTCAACTCGACACCATAGACAAAGAAACAATCGATCGCGGAAATCTACTCTTTAACACCGGAATCACCGGACAAGGCAACTGCTCCTGCAAATTCTCCGGCTTACTCCAAGTAAAAGGCGCTTGTTTGGCAGCAGACATCCACAGCAAACGCTTCCCCCGCGTCATCGCTACGTAGAGAAGACGGAATTCTTCAGCTGTTTTCAAATATCCCGCCTTCTCCCAAGCTTCGGTAACTTCCGGTAAGGCAGATTCACCGTGAAGGCTGGCGCGAATTTGCGCCCGCGCCACCTCTGCTAAAGTAAAATCACCGAGAAACTGAGTCGGTGTCGGTATCCGCAGATTGCCGGGAATCATTGCCGCGTGCAAAAACGGGATAAAAACGTAATCCCAATCTAGCCCTTTCGCTTTGTGCATCGTGACGATCGTCAGTTTTCCAGGTTGAGTGTACTGGCTATCGTTGCCTTCCGTATCCACAGGTTCAAATCTTTCCGAACTGACAATTTCGCTGAGGGCATTGAGAGTACTCGGCATCGAATTGTCACCCGCAGTTTGTCGCACTACCCGTTCGGCTAATTTGTCAGCCGTGGCAAGTTCCGTTGGGTCATAATTTAAAGCTAAAGCTAGAAAAGTAATCAACTGGTAATGGGGCAACTCTATCCTGGCGCGAAGTAACTTGCTACAGAAACGACGCGCCTTCAGCACTTGTTCTGTCTGCGGTGGGTCGAGAGGGCCGGGATAAAGGAATTGTTCTGGTAAACTGGCAAGCGCGTTGAGGTCTTGCGGCGGAATTAACTGACGTTGTACCAGCACTTCTAAAGCAGCTTTTAAGTAGTCGGGAGAATGGGGTCGATCGACAAATTGCAGCAGAGATAAGATTTCTGCCGGCACTTTGGTGTAGAGAGTGTGCTGAACGACATCATATATATCTATGCGATCGCCAAACTCTTCTTTTAGTTGTTGATGAACAAATCGCCCTTGGTCATTTGTCCGCACTAACACTGCTGCCGATCGCTTCTCCGTGGGATACTGGGCGAATAACTCCAGCACTCGCTCACCGATTAACTTAACTGAGTGATGAACATCGCGAGGCGTGTAAATTTCCAATCCCCGACCGACTGGATCTGGGTTAGCATCCGGTTGCGGGTCATCCGCTGTCACGGGCAGAATTTTCTGAGGGCGAAAAGGTTGTTCTGTACCTGCCAACTGGGAAGTATTCACCCACTCAAGCACAAAATTAGCCGCATCGATCATAATCTGGCTGCTGCGACCGGCTCTATCCATTGTTGCCAGCAACCCATTTGATTCGCAATCAGAACAAAAACGACGAAAATAAATCGGATCGGCAGGAGTGAAGGTGGAGTTGATCGCTTGATTGGGGTCGCCAACGCGCACTAAATTCGGCGGTGCGTTGGGATTACTGGGGTCGGTGGCGAGAATTTCCAATAATTTAGTTTGTAAGGGAGAGGAATCTTGCGCTTCGTCTTCAAAAACGGCAAAAACTTGGTTTTGCCAGAGACGACGTATATTTTCGTTTTCCAATACTCGCAAAGCAGCGAGGATCATTTCGTCGTAGTCGATGAAATCGCGCGATCGCAATAAATCCTGATAATTCTCGTACAATCCCGCTGCGATCGCTAAAATTCCATAATCATCCCGCGTTTGTTCGCTCAATTCCCACAACTTTGCTGGCAAATAGCCGGAACTTTTTGCTTCGTGAATCACCGTTTGTGCTAAAGAAGGTAACACCTCTGTACGCAAAACCGACTGACGGCGCAACCGTTCCGTTTCCTCACCATCAAATTGCTGCCCTTCTACTAAAATTTGATAGCGACGGGGATTTGCGGCGATCCATCGCTCTACCGCAGCGCGAATCAAACGGTGACTGCGATCGGGCGTTACTACCGTTACGTTATTTAAATTTAAACCGGATAATTGGGGATGGCGGCTGGCAATATTCAGCGCTAAACCGTGTAACGTCTGGACAACAAAGCCTATTTGCGGTAATGACAAATCCTCTCGCAAATATCTGCGAATTTTAGCTTTGATATTGGCAGCAGCCGAACGGGTAAAAGTGACAACCACAAGTTGACGACGGCTATGCAGTTGGTTACGTGCGATCGCGATCGCCGCCGCACCCGCCATACCCGTAGATTTACCCGCACCGGGAACCGCAGAAACCGCCAGCGGCCCTTTTTGCCAATCTGCCATTTGGCGCTGTCCCGATCGCAGACGATCGCGAATCAGCTGCAAAGCCTGCTCTTTGTTGTGTGTCATTTGTTAAAAGTCAGTTGTCAGTTGTTTGAGGTCAGTGTCAGCTTCTGACCGCTGACATAAGATCGGAGTACAACCCACAGCATAATAAGCTTCATGGAACTGCTGCACCAGCCTCAAGATATCGTTGCCCAACGATATCGGATAATTGACATTTTAGGGCAAGGTGGAATGGGGACAACTTACGAGGCAGAAGATTTGGAAACTCGTAAGCGAGTGGCGATTAAAGCGCTGTCTCTCAACCGTATGGCTGACTGGAAAGTCTTAGAGCTGTTTGAAAGAGAAGCCAGCGTCCTTTCCCACCTCAACCATCCCGCCATTCCTCGTTATATAGATTATTTTCAGGTAGAAACAAACAATAACCAGTCTTTCTACCTAGTGCAAGAATTGGCAGAAGGGCGATCGCTCTTTTCTTTGGTGCAAAGCGGTTGGCACGCCACCGAAACCGAGGTGAGACAGCTAGCGGGTCAAATTTTAGATGTTTTGAGTTACCTACACGCACTTACACCACCAGTTATCCACCGCGATATCAAACCCCATAACATCATCAGAAGAGAAGACGGACAAATATTTTTAGTGGATTTTGGTTCGGTAAAAGCCACTTATCAGAATACAATTACTGGTGGCAGTACGGTTGTGGGTACCTACGGCTACATGGCACCAGAGCAATTTCGGGGCCAAGCTTTCGCCGCTACCGATCTCTACGGTTTGGGGGCAACTTTGCTGTTCGTTTTGACTCATCGATCGCCAGCCGAATTTCCTTCTCGTCAGCTGAAGATTAATTTCCGCTCTCAGTCACAATTTTCCTCGGAATTCGCGGACTGGTTGGACAAACTGCTGGAACCGGCAGTAGAAAATCGATTTTTATCAGCCAAAGAAGCACTTTCTGTGCTAAAAGGCAATGGCCTTCTCGTCCCCAAACTCCGCCGTCCCGCAGGTACTCGCGTTGCTTTGACAAAAACCGATAAGCTTTTGGTGGCAGAAATTCCCCGTCAGGGATGGCGATACTGGGATTTGTTCAATTTTGTGTCTGGATTGATGTGGCTGGCAATCTCATCTTTTCTGTTTTCTTTTTACCGCTTGGTTTTTTACAGTCCATTTTTCTGGCTGTTTCCGCTAGGGGCAATTCTTTTAGGAATGTTCGGTTTAGTAAAGCTGAAAGATTCGGTGTTTAAATTGCTGGGTCGCACAAAACTGGAAATTGACAGGCAAAACTTCCGACTGCGATGGTCGTTTCTGGGAGTGTTCTACCAAGTGCAGGGACGCACTCAGGATATCGATCGCGTAGAAGTGAGTAAATTTGTGTCTCCAGAGGATGAGCTGCTGGCCAAATTGAAAGGCCAAATACCTCGATCGGTGACAGCTTGCGCCTTCGTGGAAGGAGTTCGCACCCATCGTTTCGGTTTTTGGTTAACGCCGATCGAAAAAGACTGGTTGACGCAGGAAATAGCAGCTTTCGTGAAGAAACCTCTGTTACTGGGATGAAAATTTCTCGTCATTACCTGGGGTTGGCAATAGTTTTCGCGCTGGGAATTACTCTGAGATTTTGGCATCTCGATTTCAAACCTTTTTGGCTGGATGAAGTCATCACTGCTTTAATTACATTGGGACGATCCTACAGCGATGTGCCCGTAGAAGTGGTTTTTCCCATCAGCCGCTTGCCGGAAATATTTACTTTCAATTCAGCTGCTACTTGTCCGGATATTGCCCGCACCCTTGCTACTCAGTCTACTCATCCACCTCTGTTTTTTTGTCTGATGCACGCCTGGGTAGCAAAATTTGGCACTCAGTATTCAGAACTGAGGACAGAATTGCGATCGCTACCCGCTTTGTTTGGAGTGGGTGCGATCGCTGCCATATACTGCCTGAGTAGAGTTGCTTTTTCCCCGAAAGTTGGGTTAATGGCAGCAGCTTTAATGGCAGTTTCTCCCTTTGGCGTCTACATCTCCCAAGAAGCGCGTCATTACACTCTGCCTGTATTGCTGATAACTTTATCTTTGCTGGTACTGATTCAAATCCAGCAAGATATTCAACAACAAAAATTACGGCCAATAGTTTGGTTTAGTTGGGTAGCAATCAACACTACTGGCCTTTACGTTCACTACTTTTATATCCTTGCCTTACTCGCCGAGTTCGCTACTTTAATCGTTTTTTTACTCAAAAGGCCACAACTGAAAGCTTTTTTTCCCACCTTACCCATCATTCCACTGTTGGCAATGTTTTTGCCATTTGTCTTTTTCATACCCTGGCTACCGATATTAATAGGACATTTCGGGCGTCCGGAAACCAGTTGGTTACCCCCACCCCAAAATATTGCTCCTTTATACCAAACCATAGCCGCTTGGTTGCTGATGGTAATTGCACTGCCGGTAGAAAACCAGCCTCTGTGGATAGCAATTCCTGCCGGTTTGTTGATGATTGTATTTGGTGGGTGGTTGGGATGGCACGTTTTTCAGGGGATAAAGCAACTTTGGCAGAACAAAGAAACCCAGATGGCGACCCTAACTCTGGCAAGTTTCTCCTTTTTTGTACTGCTGGAATTATTGGCGATCGTCTATATTTTGGGTAAAGATATCACCATAGCACCTCGCTATAACTTTATCTATTATCCAGCTATCTGCGCTTTAATCGCAGCGGCACTTGTCAACAAGGAAAGTGAGAAATTTTCTAACTCAAAACTCTCTCCTACTCTCTTACTCGCTGGCATTCTCAGTTGTATTTTTGTCCTTTACGGTTTGGCTTTTCAAAAGCCGTACAATCCCCAGCAAGTGGCCCAAAATATGCTGCGGGAACCTAATGTTCCTCTCATGGTTGTGATGGGATATAACGATTCTCAGGATATTGCTTTGGGATTGAGTTTCGCTTTGGGAATCGATCGAATCTCAGCAAATCGATGTGAGGTAAATGCAAGTATTTGCCCGAAATTTGCTTTTTTCAAATTGTCTCCGGGATATGATTCAGTTTGGCAAAATTTATCTCAATTACCCACGCCACAAACACTACCCCTAAATTTGTGGATAGTTGCCCCCGGACTTAGACAGCGCGATTATCCATCGCAATTAGCACTTTCGAGTAAAAGCAATTGTGCGATCGATCCGTCTGAATACCACCGCATCGGTATTCCCTATCAACTTTATCGTTGTTATAGCTAGGGATTAGGGCGTCGGGAAAGTCAAAAGTCAAAAGTCAAAAGTCACTCATTAAGAATTTCTTCCCACTATTTCGTTCTCCCGCTCCCCCGCTCTTCCCCTAACCCCTAACCCCTTAAAAACCTATTCATCAATTTGCCAAACGTCCTTAGTAACATTTTCATCCAAAATTTTCTTAGGACGCAGCACCAGAACAACTCGTCCCAGCAGCGATTCTTCTGGCGAATCTTCAAACCAGTGAATTTGCAACTGCCCTTCTTGTTCGGCAATAAAATAATTATTACCATCCCATTGTCGATCGGCTCTATCTACAACTACAATCACTTCTTCGTGCAAATTATTGATTTGGTTAGGAAGTAGATTGCTATCGCACAAAATTGCGACGGGATCTTCTGCTTTGAGGATAACTTGCCAACCGGGTACGGGAACCCATGCCCCCGCCCCGGAAAACTTGACAACCCGAAAAGGCCCACTTTCCTCAATCAAAGGTACAGCTTTTAAGTCTTGAGTGGAGAGCGGGAATTTGCCAACTACAGGTAGGATGCGGGGCAATTCTTCCTCTGCTTCCAGTCGATAGATAGGCAAGCGAGGAGCGGGACGGCGCGGCACAACGTTAAAATCGGTCAGCAGCTTTTCGATTTGTTGCCTAGCAGAGTCGCTGCTCGCATATTTTAAGCCATTAGCGATGAGGCGCGATCGCTCTTGCAAGTCTGATTGTTCGCGGGCAAATTTCCAATACTGGTAGGCGAGGGCGTCGCCCGCACTATCTGTAAAACCGGGTGGCAAGGTACGCATCCGCGATATTTCTTTCATCGCTTTGGCTAATTCTTTTGCGGCTATCGAGTCAAGCTTTTGTGCCACGGCGAAGGTAGCGGCGGCGGCGCGTTCCGTTTGGGTGAGAATGCGAAATTCGTACAGACTATCGCTACCGGTACGTTGGAAGTGCGATCGCACCTCATCCGATACACCAACATTCACCATACTGGTGTAAACTTGTGACGCCACGATAACCTGATTCTGCTGGATCGGCTCAAACCCAGTCTCCTCAAAAATTTTCTGCGGATTGTAACCTGCCTTTTGCAATGTCTGGCAAGCTTGTCCCCAGAAAACCCAGGTGCCTTCTTTGCGCCGGAGGCTACGCAGTAAATCTTCAACTTCGCCAGTTGCGTTAGTTGGCTGCGGATGAGAGTTGGGAGCATCTGGTGTTAGATCGGTCATAATGGCAGAAGAAGAAAATAAACGATATATTTGTTAGAATTCCAGCTTTGGGTTCAACAGAAGCGATCGACTGGGGTTGCACCCATCTTTTTCAAATGTAAGACAAAATCAGCGAGTGGCTCAAAAAGCAGAAATGACCAATACAATTGTCATTACAGGTTCAGAAGTTTATACTTCTAAGACTTGTACCGAGTGTGGTCATATTCATCAATCCTTGGGTGGTGACAAGGTGTTTAAATGTCCATCTTGTAATCATACTTTGCCACGAGACATGAATGGTGCTTTGGGCTTTATGCTCAAAGCTTTGCGGGATACCGCCTTCACCATCCTTCAGATGGTGTTGCTATCGCTGCATTGTCCGGGAGTTTCCCGTACTGTGTCGCGTGAATGTATCAGTTGATTCAGATAGTATGGATAATGGCATTCCAGAGCTTGAGAGCATCCGGCGTCAACTTATGAGCTTAGAACGACGGAAAAAGCCCAAGATGCTGGTAGTTGACGATGAGCCAGATAACTTGGATCTGCTCTATCGCACCTTCCGGCGAGATTTCAACGTCCTCAAGGCAGAAAGCGGTGTTCATGCCTTGGAGGTGCTAGCAGTCGAGGGCGAAGTAGCTGTAATTATCTCCGATCAGCGAATGCCGGAGATGAAGGGAACTGAGTTCCTGAGCAAAACCGTGCCCCAATTTCCGGACACGGTACGAATTATATTGACGGGATTTACCGATATAGAAGATCTCGTAGATGCCATTAATTCCGGACAGGTGTACAAATACATCACCAAGCCCTGGGACCCCCTCGAACTAAAAGGAGTGGTACAACGGGCAACGGAGACATACGAACTTCTCAAACAACGAACAGAAGAGTTGCGTCGCGCCCAAGCCCAAACGGCTTTGCTTTACTCTGTTGTCCAGGTCGCCCAAGCAGCTTCTGGACTAGAAGATTTTCTGGAGCCAATAGCCGAGGCGTTTGGCGAAAATTTCCGGGCAGATGGCTGTATTTTGCAATTGGTGCAGGGCAATACTTTAGATTCTGGCCAAGGTATCTACAGCGCTGATGTCCCGGTGTCGAATTGGCTGGCCCAAGATCCTCTGGCCCAAGAAGCGATCGCCAGCAAGCAAATGCAGGTATCGGTGAATGTGCCTGCGGATACAAACTTATCTGGTGTAGAACACTACCCGGCATCCGGAGTTCAGGCACATTTAATTATCCCAATTACTTACCGATCTCAAGTGCTAGCCGTTTTGTCTCTGCAATGGAAACGTCCGTTGCAACTGCGAGAAGATGAAATTAAACTAATTCATCTATCAGCTCAACAGATTGCTCTAGCCCTATTAAGTACCCGCGCTGCTTTTTGAAACAACCAATTTTAGATTTTAGATCCTCGATTTTAGCTAAATGTCGGCATAGGTCAATCTAAAATCTAAAATCTGAAATCTAAAATTTAAAATCTCAAATCGGATGACCCTCAATAGTCGTGCCACTGAAATTCGCAATCTATTTGACCGCATTGCGCCGGTTTACGATTCGCTCAACGATTGGTTGAGTCTCGCCCAGCATCGCATTTGGAAGCAAATGGCCGTAAAGTGGAGCGAGCCCAGCCCTGGAGATATCTGTTTGGACTTGTGCTGCGGTAGCGGTGATATCAGTCTTATGCTGGCGCGTCAGGTGGGAAGTGCTGGAAAAGTGTTTGGCGTGGATTTTTCTTGCCAGCAGCTGGCGATCGCTTCTGAGCGCACCCAAAATTATTATCCGCCTCTCTCTGTTACCTGGGTAGAGGCAGACGCCCTCAATCTGCCTTTTCCCAATAACCATTTCGACTGCGCCACAATGGGTTATGGTTTGCGGAACGTCACCGATATCCCCGGCTGTCTGCAAGAGTTGCACCGCGTCCTCAAATTAGGTGCCAAAGCCGCCATTCTCGACTTCCACCGTCCCAGTAACCCCACTTTACGCAGTTTTCAGGAGTGGTATCTGGAAAACATTGTCGTCAATGCCGCCAAACATCTGGGGTTAACTGAAGAGTACGCTTACATTGCCCCCAGCTTAGACCAATTTCCGATCGGCTCAAAACAGGTGGAGTTGGCTCTTCAAGCCGGATTTGCCACCGCCACGCACTATCAAATTGCCAGTGGCATGATGGGTGTTTTAGTAATTGCAAAATAGAATAAAAGTAAGTGGGTAATCGGTAATGGGTAACTGGTAGTAGGTAGTGGCTATCTACTTGCTACTAATTGCCTATTACGTACTACCTAATAACAATTATCGATTTGCAAATAAAGTTGAATTTGTCCAACATCTGGCTTTACATTAGCCCTCCGATACTAGGTGCAATTATTGGCTATTTTACCAACGATATAGCCATTAATATGCTATTTCGTCCCTACCGACCTATTTACATAGGTAAGCGACGGCTACCTTTTACACCCGGTTTGATTCCTGCCAATCAAGAGCGACTGGCAAAGCGCATTTCTGACACGATCATGGGTTCCCTCCTGACGCCAGAAGAATTGCAAAACCTGGCGCGAAAGCTGCTGCAAACAGAGCGCGTTCAAGCGGGAATTCTGTGGCTGCTCAAGCTCGCGTTGGATCAACTTCAAGCCGATAAGGAACAAAAAACTGCCAAAGTTCTCGCTGGGATTCTACGCGATTTATTGGGGGAATCTTTGCCTCGTCTGCTTAAAGTTTTAGCGCGTCGCGAAGATTTTCTAGAAGTTCAAATAAACCAAATTTTTGACCAGGTTTTGTTGGAATTCCAACTGACGGAACAACAAGCAAGTCAGTTAGCAGATTGGCTGCTGCAAGTAGTGCTACCTCCAGATGTTTTGCGTCTGGCGTTGATTGATTTTTTGACCGATCGCAATATTCAAATTATTGATGAGGGCTTTCGCGAAAAAACCAGCGGCACTTATTGGGTGGTAGCAAATTTATTCGGTTTAAAAAATACCTTAACTCGCCTGCGAACTTATTGCTTAGATGAAAAAGAGGAAACAAATGCGCGTTTGCGGGAATTAATTCAATCTTTGGCAGTTAAAGAACGTTTGAGAGTATGGCTGCAAAATCTATCTTTGCAAAATTTGCCAGTTTCGACAGTGCGGCAATTGCGGAAAACGATGCGGGAAAGTATTCGCAGTTATATTCAAAATCGCGGTGCTGAATTACTCCAAGGATTAACTGGTTCTATCAACTGGGAAGAAACAGCTTTTTTAGTCCTCAAACGACTGCGAAATTCTGCCGTTGTGAATACTTCTTTGTCAGTTGTCAGCAACGAATTGGCTTTGGTTTTGGAGCGATATCTGGAACGAGATTTAGAAAAAATTATGGAGCAGGTAATTCCTATTTTGAATATAGACCGAGTTATTATTGAGCGGGTAAAAGCGACTTCGCCAAAAGATTTAGAAGCAGCCATTCAGGGAATTGTGAAAAGTGAATTACAGGCGATCGTTAATTTAGGAGGAATTTTAGGTTTTGTAGTGGGTTTATTGCAAACAGTCATACTTTTTCTTCAATAAAGCTTCTTTTTGCCCTCAATCCGTCGTTTGGCGAATTGTTTCTCATCTAGTCATGGCTCTAAACTGAATGTGGGCGAAAGATCTACATTCAGCCTGGTTTGGGCAAAAGAACCTCCATGACTCCATTCATCGAGATTCTCTCCAGTTACGTTCCCGCACACACCCTGCGTCGCGCCGAGGCCAACCCCACACCCCTTACCGCGCCAGTGCTGGAACGCTTTCCGGCGGCAGTTTTGTTTGCCGATATCTCCGGCTTTACTGCCCTAGCAGAAAAACTAACCCAACGCAGCCCAGCTGGGGTCGAGGAACTGACAAAGCACCTCAACGCCTATTTTGGCCAGCTGATTGCCTCGATCGCCTCTAGCGGCGGTGATGTCATCAAGTTTGCTGGCGATGCGCTGCTGGCCATCTGGCCAACCACCGACGAACCGCTAGATACAGTGACTCATCGCGCTGCACAGTGCAGTTTGGCGATTCTCACCGAACTGAACGATTATAGGGCAGATGATGTTTGCCTGAGCCTGCATATTGGCATGGCGGCGGGGGAAATAATCGGTTTGCACGTCGGTGGAGTCAAAGGGCGTTGGGAATTTCTGATTGCGGGAGAGCCCCTCGTCCAAATGGCCAGCGCAGAGGCTCATGCCAAACAAGGAGAAGTCTGTATCTCTCCTGAAGGCTGGGCGCTTATCCAAGACAAGTTCGAGGGAACTATCCTGGAATCGGGCGATGTGCGATTGGAAGCTGTGCGAGAGCCACTGCTACCCCGTCGAACTGAAGTGCCGATGGTATTGCCGGAAATGGTAGCGGCGCTGCGGGGCTATATTCCATTTGGCGTTTTAGAGCGCCTTGATGCGGGACAAACTCAGTGGCTAGCCGAACTCCGCAACGTGAGTGTGCTGTTCGTGCAAGCAAAAGGAATCGATTACACAGATGTTGAAGTCCTCGATCTCCTCCAACAGGCAATGCAGGCGATGCAGAGATGCGTGTATCGCTATGGAGGTACAATCCGGCAGTTGATCGTGGACGACAAAGGCAGCGTCCTCATCGCAGCGTTCGGGCTACCGCCGTTCGCCCACGAAGATAATGCCGTGCGAGCGGTGCAGGCAGCTGTCGCTATTCGCGACAACCTCTGGGAGCTTGGTTTGCCCAGTTCCATCGGTATCACCACTGGCTGGGTTTACTGCGGTAAGGTCGGCAGCGACGCACGCTGCGAATACGCGATGGTAGGGGATGTGGTGAATCTGGCGGCTCGATTGATGGTGAAGGCGTTCGATCGGGTGTGGTGCGATCGCGCCACGTATCAGGCAGCTCGCGGACGCCTTTATTTTGAAACCTGCCCACCCATTCAGGTGAAAGGCAAGGCGGAGCCAGTGCCTGTTTATCGCCCACTCGATCTGATGCAACTGACCGATAGTTCGCAAATGCCCGTCGTGGGGCGGATACAGGAACGGCAACTCTTGCTGGGTAAGCTTCGAGCTTTGCTAAAGGGTGCTAGTGGTGTCATGGTTCTAGAAGGCGAACCGGGCATTGGCAAATCGCGGTTGCTCAATTACCTCTGCTCGAGAGCCCGAAGGGTGGGGGTAACGGTATTGGTAGGTGCCGGTGACGAGATCGAAAAATCTACACCCTACTACGCTTGGCGTTCGGTCTTCAGTCAGTTGTTCGGTTTGGAGGCACTCACCGATTTGCAAGCGCGGCGCGATCGCGTTATGGCCTTCTTTTCATCGCAAGAGCATCTTTTGCCGTTTTACCCGTTGCTAGATGCGATATTACCCTTGGAATTGCCGGAAAATGAAATCACAGCCCAAATGAGCGCTAAAGTTCGGGCAGACAATACTTGCCAACTGTTAGTGCAACTGTTGCAAAAATCCGTCAAAGAATCGCCCGTACTTCTGATTCTCGATGATGCACAATGGTTGGACTCGATATCGTGGCTGTTATTACTTGCCGTTATCCAACAAGTTGGGCCTCTGCTGTTGGTTATGGCCACCCGTCCCGTGACCGGGACTAAGCCGCTCGAATACGATCGATTGCTTCAAATGCCCAATACCGAGTACCTGCGGTTGGAACCTCTCCCACCTGAAGATAGCCTAGCACTGGTGTGCCAGCGCTTAGGAGTGACAACTTTGCCGTCAGCAGCGGCCAAACTGATCGGAGATAAGGCTGAAGGCAATCCGTTTTTTAGCGAAGAACTGGCCTACGCCCTGCGCGATGCGGGCTCGATCGTCATTGTTGATGGGGAGTGCCGACTAGCCACCGATGTAGAAAACTTTAACACTTTCACTTGGCCGGATACTGTCGCGGGGGTCATCACCAGTCGCATCGATCGGCTCACCCCTTTGCAGGCGCTGACACTAAAAGTGGCTAGCGCGATCGGGCGTGTATTTGCGTTTCGCATTCTGCGGGACATTTACCCGATTGAGGCTGATAAAGAGCATCTGGCTGACTACCTTTACACTTTGGAAAAATTGGATATAACGCTACCGGAAACACCACAACCGAATTTGGCTTACATTTTCAAACACATCATTACCCAGGAGGTAACTTACAACACGATGCTGTTTTCCCAGCGTCGGCAGTTGCATTACGCTGTGGCTCAGTGGTACGAACAGAATTATGGTGATGATTTATCTTTGTTCTATCCAGTGTTAGCCCATCACTACAGCCTGGGGGTAAATATCGGTCACAGCCGAACGAAAGAAGTATCGAAGGCGATCGATTATTTGGAGAAAGCCGGGGAGCAAGCTTTGGCTAACTACGCCAATCAGGAAGCAGTGCGCTTTTTCAAGGATGCTCTGGCGCTGCACGATCGTACTGAGTCTAGCAGTAGCAAGCTCCTATGTCCGCTTCGCTACTCGATGAGAAACGGCTCGGATGGCGAGAGCGCTTTCTACCTCCGCCCAGCACGCTGGGAACGACAGTTAGGGGAAGCTTATTTGGGATTGGGCCAGTTAGCGGAAAGTCGGGAACATCTGAAGCGATCGTTGGTACTTTTGGGCTACCCGATGCCTCGCCACGGTGCTTTTTTGGTGACTCACCTGCTGTGCCAATTTCTCCAGCAAGCGACGCACCGTCTGGGATTTCTTCGTTTTCAGTCTTCATCTTTGGGGCTGCAAACTATTCTGCTAGAAACAGCAAGGGTCTTAGATCTGCTTGCAGAAGTTTACTACCACGCCAACGAGACGGTTGCATCGGTCTACGCAACGATGCACAACCTGAATGTGGCCGAACGTGCTGGGCCTTCGACTGAGTTAGCCCGCGCCTATGCCAATAGCTGCTTTGCTGCGACGGTGATGGCGCTGCACTCCCTGGCCCAGGAGTATAGCGATCGGGCTAGATCGATCGCCCAAAGCCAGGAGCGGGCAATGGCAGATGAAGCGCGGGTGTCGATCGTAATCAGCGTTTATAGTATCAGTGTCGGTCACTGGGATCGAGTCCGAGACGATCTTACTCGCGCTAGAGAGATTTGCGAACGCCTTGGAGATCGGCATCACTGGGGATATTGTTTGACGATTATGGCAAAGGCTGCCTACTTTCAGGGCAATTTCAATCTTGGGATCGAACTGTGGGCAGAAGTTTACGCAGCCGCTCGGCAACGTGGTGATATCTTACAGCAAGCTTGGGGACTTAACGGTCAAGCAGAAGGGCTATTGCGGTTGTTTGAGGTGGACAAAGCTGTGAGGTTGTTGGAAGAGTCTTTAAAGCTGTTCGCTCAAACTGTCGATCGCGTTTCGGTGCCTGCTACTTATGGGGTGTTGGCGATGGCACGTCTGTTGCGAGGGGAAGAGCAACTTGCTAGAGAAGCAGTTCTGGCAACGCAGGAACTCTTGATCCAATTACCGCTGCCCAATTCATATTATTTTATTGAAGGATACGCTGGTGTGGCCCAAGTTTACCTGGCTTTGTGGGAAAATAGTTGCTCTAGAGGCGCTAAGGATGAGTTAAAAGCACTCAAAGAATCAGCCTGCCGAGCCTGCAAAGCCTTAAACAAGTTTGCGCGAGCCTTTCCCATCGCTCAACCCCGTGGCTGGCTTTGTCAAGGTCTGTACGATTGGTTGACTGGCCACCACGCTCGCGCTCGCTCATCTTGGCACAAAAGTCTGGCTGTGGCCGAAAAGCTGGCGATGCCCTACGAGCAAGGATTGGCACATTATGAGATAGGACGACACGCAACTGGTTTCGATCGACAAAAACACTTGAAAAGTGCATCTGAATTGTTTACTCGGCTGGGTGCTGCTTTTGATTTAGCTCGCGTTCGAGCTGCTTTGGCAAAGGATGAAACTTTCGACCCATTAGCGATCGCGCTTGATTAAATTATATATCTGTGTCTTCTTCATACAACTCCTGTAACTTTTGTTGCTGAGTTTTTCGAGAAGTACGGCGATATTTTTTCGCTTCTAATCTGGGTTCGTATTTACTTTTACCTTTACCTTTAGTTTTCAATTTTAAAACCGCATCTGGATCGGCTTGTCGATCTAATTCCTCTTGATAAAGAATTGCCTCTTCTAACAATTCCAAATAATAGTCGTATCTTTCCCAATCTCCCCGCACAGCACAGTTCGGTTCATCCCGATGCAGACAATCGCTAAACTGACAGCTTGCAACTTCTAAACGCTTTTGTATTTCTGGAAAATATAAAGCTAACTCCTCTGGACTACAATCCAAATCTGGCTGGTTAAAACCTGGAGTATCTGCCAGCAATCCACCACCCGGTAATTCAAACAATTCTATATGGCGTGTCGTATGTCGTCCACGATTGAGTTTTCCCGAAACTTCTCCCACGCGCACGTTGACATTGGGGATTAAATAGTTTATGATGCTAGACTTACCTACGCCAGAAGGCCCAGCCAGAACGGTAATTCTATTATTTAGCTGCTGATACAGTTCATCTAAGCCTGTATTGCTGAAAATGCTGATAAATAGAGGTTGATAGCCCCACTGGGAGAGGCAATCGCGCCATTCCTCGCTCTCCTGCTCACTGACCAAATCGCTTTTATTCAGACACAAACAAACATCTAATTCTGTAGACTCTGCTTTGATCAGAAAACGAGTTAGTTGGTAAGGGTCTAGAGGAGGATCTGCCACGGCGAAAACAAGTACAATTTGATTGGCATTGGCGATCGGCGGACGGTCTAGTTCGGTTTGGCGGGGTAAAACTTCTGCGATCGCACCTCTGCCCCCACCCCAGTCCGGTTCTTCGATCTCCACTCGATCTCCCACCATCACAGCCACCCCGATTTTTTTCAGACGGGTACGGCGGGTGCAGAGTAAAGTGGTAAGCGAAGCATCATTCTGTTGAGAAGTTGTGCTGGAAGTATCTAAGCGCACCCAGTAATAATTTGCCTGTACCGCCAGCACAGTTCCCACCAGCGGTGAAACTGGTGATGACGCATTTGCTTGTGCGATCGCCAAACTCATGCTCGGTCTACAGGTCGTCGTACTAAAATGGCAAAGAAGCCGCTACGGTCTTCAATTTCTTCGATTTTATAACCTTCTATGAGCAGGCTGTGGGGAACCTGCTCGATCGGCTCGCCTGCATCTAGCCACACTTCCAACAAAGAACCAGGAGACATTTGCTCCAGGCGGAGTTTGGTACGTACAAAATTGATAGGACAAGGAGTACCGCGCAGGTCTAACTGCGCGTCAGGTGATGATAGGGCTGGGTTACTCATTTGTGGAAAATATTCCCAAAGAATCCTTCTATACCGCCTTTGCCAGTGCGATCGCCCCTAATTTTAGCCAATTTTTCCAAAAGTTCGCGTTCCTCTGGTGAGATGCGATTGGGAATTTCCACTTCGATCGTAATCAAATGATCGCCCCGACTTACCGGATTACCCAGCTTGGGTACACCTCGATTTTCCAACTTCAGAACCGTATTTGGCTGCGTGCCGGGAGGAATCGCCAGTTCTTCTGGCCCATCGACCGTATTTACCTCAATGCGACTGCCTAAAATTGCCTGCAAGTAGCTGATCTGAATTTGAGACAGAATGTTGATTCCATCTCGCTGAAACTCCGCATCTTCATTGACAAACAAGTAAACGTAGAGATCCCCCGGCGGGCCACCCCGCTGTCCCGCATCTCCTTCGCTGGCTACTCTCAAACGGGTGCCATCATCAACCCCGGCTGGAATAGTGATTTTCAGCTTCTTAGTGACTTGCTTTTGACCCCTGCCGTCACAGGATTCGCACTTATCTTCAATTACCTGTCCGGTACCGTTACAGCTAGGGCATACAGAAACTTGGGTAAAGCTGCCAAAGGGAGTCCGAGTCACGCGGCGAACTTGACCGGAACCGCTACAGGTTGAGCAAGTTCGCGGTCGAGTTCCCGGTTTAGCTCCCGACCCGCTGCATACTTCACAAGTTTCCAGATGGCTGATGCGGATTTCCTTTTCCCCACCAAAGACTGCTTCGCGGAATTCCAGCTTCAGATCCAAACGCAGGTCGTCTCCACGGGTCGCTCCACCAGGCCGTCGCCCAGTCCGAGTACCCCCCATTCCGCCAGCAAAGCCTGAGAAGAAGCTTTCAAAAATATCGGCAAAGCCACTCATGTCGCTCATATCTTGGAAGCCGGCTCCAGCCGCTGCTCCACTCACGCCTGCTTCGCCAAAGCGATCGTAGCGTGTACGCATTTCCGGCTCTGAAAGCACTTCGTAGGCACGATTGATTTCTTTAAAGCGCTCCTCAGCCCCGGGTTCTTTGTTGACGTCCGGGTGGTACTTCCGAGCTAGGCGACGGTAAGCTCGCTTGATTTCTTCTTTATCGGCGTTGCGAGTAACTCCGAGAATTTCATAGTAGTCGGCCATAGAGAGCGCTTTGCAGAGGAATTTAAAATTTACAGAGATATTGCAGCAAAATTATTCAACGGCCTCGTAATCCGCACTGACCGTGTTTTCTTCATCAAAATTAAAGTCGAAATCTTCGTCTCCTTCAGAGGTAGTTTGTTGCTCGTCCTTCGACATTGGCATTGAGTCTGCAAAAGGTTGGTCGGCATACTCATCTTGATTTTGGCTAGCATTGCCGTATACCTCAGCACCGAGCCTAAACAGCATTTGTTGGAAGCTATCGATCTCGTGCTTCATGTCCTCTAGCGTAATCGAGGGATCTGCAACTGCGGCTCGCAGTTCTGCCGCCTTTTGTTGGCCCTGCGCTTTGAGTTCCTCGCTGATAAATTGACTGTTTTCTTTAAGCGTAGTGTCATAACTGTAGAACAAGCTATCTGCCTGATTTTTAAGTTCGACGACTTGCTTGCGCTTACGGTCTTCTTCGGCGTATACTTCTGCTTCCTGGCGCATCCTTTCCACTTCGCTGGCACTCAAGCCACCGGTGTTGGTAATGCGGATGCTTTGTTCTCGACCCGTGCCTTTATCTTGAGCGGAAACTTTGAGAATACCATTGACATCTATCTCAAAACTTACCTCGATTTGCGGCACGCCGCGTGGTGCTGGCGGAATCCCAGCCAGTAGGAATTTGCCCAGACTCTTGTTGTCGCGAGCCATTGCCCGTTCGCCTTGGAGGACGTGAATTTCCACCGATGTTTGTCCGTCTGTTGCTGTGGAGAATACCTGAGACTTGCTCGTCGGGATGGTTGTATTCCGTTCGATAATTTTTGTAAACACCTCTCCCAGGGTTTCGATCCCCAGAGACAACGGCGTCACATCCAACAGCAGCAAGTCTTTGACTTCGCCACCCAAGACACCACCTTGAATTGCCGCCCCCAATGCCACAGCTTCGTCTGGATTTACGGAGCGATCTGGGGCTTTACCACCAAAGAACTGGCGCAAGCCCTCTTGAACTGCCGGTATCCTGGTAGAACCTCCCACTAAAATAATTCGATCGATATCATCCGGTGTCATATCGCAGTCTCGCAGAGCCTGCTTCATCGGTTCGATCGTACTTTCTACCAAATGACTTACCAGTTCTTCAAATTTTGCCCTTGTGAGCGTCATTTCCAGATGTTTTGGTCCCGTCTCGTCTGCCGTGATAAATGGCAGATTGATCGAGGTATTGAGCATACTGGATAATTCTATTTTGGCTTTTTCTGCCGCTTCCCGCAGGCGCTGGAGAGCCATTTTATCCGTTGATAAATCAATGCCCTCCTTTTGTTTGAAGTTGTCTATCATCCAGCGCACCAGACAATTGTCAAAGTCATCGCCACCCAAGTGGTTGTTGCCGGAGGTAGCTCTGACTTCAAACACGCCGTCGCCCAACTGCAAGATGGAAACGTCGAAAGTGCCGCCGCCCAGGTCAAACACGAGTACGCGCTGCTCTTCGTCTTGTTTGTCCAAGCCGTAGGAAAGCGCTGCTGCGGTGGGTTCGTTGATGATTCTCAGCACTTCCAATCCCGCGATCGTACCTGCATCTTTAGTTGCCTGCCTTTGGGCATCTGTGAAATAGGCAGGCACTGTAATCACGGCTCGCTCGACAGGTTCTCCCAAGAAGTTTTCCGCATCCTGCTTGAGTTTTTGCAGGATCATGGCTGAGATTTCTTGAGGGGTATAAGCTTTTCCTCGCACTTTGACATCGACGGTATCGTCTTTGCCTTTGACACAGTTGTAGGGCACCTGCGATCGCTCCATTGCCGTGTCATCCCAACGACGGCCTATAAAGCGTTTGATGCTGTAAATTGTGTTTTCAGCATTCATTACCGCTTGCCGCTTTGCGAGTTGACCGACCAAGCGTTCCTCCCCTTTTCCAAATCCCACTATGCTGGGCGTGGTTCGCCCTCCTTCTGAGTTGGGTATCACTACAGGTTGACCGCCTTCTAGAAAGGCGACACAACTATTAGTGGTTCCCAGGTCGATGCCAATGACTTTTCCCATAGATCGCGGCAGTGTGGTGGATGCTTTTGTTGCGGGTTGTTGTTTGCTTTGATTTCGATGCCAGATTTGAGATTCAATCTAAAATCTAGAATCTCAAATCTCAAATCGCCACTTCCCATCAACTTTCCGATGACTGAGCCTGACTTTCCTCTGAGGTTACCACGGGCTCAGGAGCAGCAGCAACTTTTACCATAGCGTGACGCAGCACTTTTTCTCCCAGGTAATACCCCGGCATCAATTCCTCGATTACGGTTCCTTCAGGATATTCATCAGTTTGTTCCCGCATTACCGCATCGTGGAGATTGGGGTCAAATTCTTTCCCCTTCGGACGCATAGGAGACACTCCCAGGCGTTTCAGACTGCCTACCAATTGTTTGTAGACACTCTGATAGCTCTCGTGAATGCTCTTCTCCTGCTCTGTTTGGGTTTTTATCTGCGATCGCGCCCTTTCAAAATTATCGACCACTGGTAGTAACTCATTAATTGTGGCGCATTTTACCTGTAGTTCCAACTCTTCCTTTTCTTTGTGCGTGCGCTTGCGGAAGTTTTCAAAATCTGCCGCAATTCGCACGTATTGGTTTGTCCGCTCTTCTAGCTGTGCTTTGAGCGTTTCCACTTCCTGTTCCAGCGCTGCTATTTCAGCTTCGATTTCCCCTCGATCGTAGGTATCTGCTTCTGCTTCTACCTCTGAGAGGATATTTTCCTCAATAGCAACTTCTTCAGAGTTTAGCCCAGGTTTTGCCTGCGAGTCCATCTTTGCGGTAGCACTGTCGCTTAAGATTTCCTCTGGAGTATCCCGAGTTGGGTTTTCAGTTTTATCTGTCTGCTTAACTTCGTCAATCATCGTTTACTTTTCCCGGTTAAGAGACTGCTAGCGAGAGCGACCCAGTTCGTATAAAGAAAGCGCTAGCTCCCCCCTTAACTTTACTTTATCCTTTTGAGGCGCACGATAGCTTATGCCAATTTGTTTTTAACTTATTTCCACTACCAAATCTAGATTGACCAAGTTATCAGCCTAAAATCGGGTATTTTTACCGAATGGCTGCCATCCAAAATTCTGATAGCATTTATGGTAGCAACTTAGTGACTACCAAGCGATGCCGCGAAAAAACGGTGTTTGGATTAACTTTCAAGCCAGCCCCGACGAGAAGGAAAGACTGCGGCAGTACTGCCAGCAAAGCCAACGCTGTCAAAGTGATGTGCTGCGAGAATTAATCCGTTCTTTGCCTGAAACCAAATCTTGTGGAGAGGTTACATCGGTTCGAGCGGTCGTTCATCCTACTCAAGAAAGTACTTAGGGGGTTAGAGACTACCCAGCCTATTTCTGTAAAGGCTATCATCTTGAAATACAGACGAAAAACGAAAAGTTTTTCTGTCTTTGGGCAGTCGAGCCCACAGCTTCTCGCAGACCCTGCCGCCCAAACCGGGCATCCTCAAATGCTGTTGAGGCCATAGACGACCTTGTATAAACCATCGAAAGGAAGACCAATCCTGAGTGTTCGAGTTCCGGGTATACGCTTGGGTGCATTTGTTCGGTCAATTTTTCTAGATCGGCCTCCTAAGACAACCGTACCAAAAAATCTATGCTTACCAAGCTGTAATTTGTACAAGAAAAGTCTACTGACCCTCATTGAGCCGCAAATATTGCCCAGTAATGCAATTTTGCCAAAAAATTTTGGGAATACTTTATAAGGAGAGCTTCTGGATCGGATATGACTAACTCCTCATCATCGCCGCGACGCAGCACCAGCCTGATTGCGCTGAATTTCTCGCCTTTCGGCAACAAGCTAATTCAGTCTGGCTATATCAATCCTGACGATATGAAGAAGGCGATGATTGAAAGTCGCCAGTCAGGGAGGCCGCTAACGGAAGTACTAGAATCAATTACGGGGCGACAGTTACCGCCAGAGTTACTGCGTCAATACAAAAAACAACAGCTATTTGAACTAAAAATCCTTTTCGGGGTTGAATGCTTAGATCCGGAAATCACTCAAATCCAAGCCAATAATCTGGGAGAATTGATCGATACTTTAATACCGATCGATATCTGCCGTCGCTATCGCTTAGTACCCCTCTCCAAGAACGAAACGACCCCACCCAGCGTTTTGGTGGCAATGGTCAATCCCGACGACCTAGAAGCGCTCGACGATCTTAACCGCATCCTGCGACCTCAAGGTCTGAGTTTACAGCGGATGGTTATTACTCGTGAAGACTACGAACAACTCATAACGCAGTACTTGGACGAACAAGCTCAAAAGTTAGCCAAGCGTGCGGCTGAAGACCGCGAAAAAGAATTATCGGTCAACGAAGGAGAATTCGAGAACGTCGATATCGACGATGCTCCCATCGACGCGGACATGGACTTGGATGCGGCTTTAGGGGAAGCAGAGTCGGCTCCGATTGTCAAAACAGTCAACAAAATCTTAGCCAAAGCTTTATCAGATGGGGTATCGGACATCCACGTGGAACCTCAAGAAGAGTTTCTCCGGATTCGGATGCGTAGAGACGGGGTGCTGCAAGAACCTTTTCCACCGCTACCGAAGAAGGTCATACCGGCGATTACCTCTCGCTTCAAAATTATTGCCAACATGGATGTGGCAGAACGCCGTCAAGCTCAAGACGGTCGGATTCGGCGGGTGTTTCAGGGACGCACGGTAGACTTTCGGGTCAACTGTTTGCCTTCTCGTTACGGCGAGAAAATCGTATTGCGGATTTTGGATAACTCGTCTACGCAGCTGGGTTTGGATAAGTTAATCACCAATCCGGAAACACTGCAAATGGTCAGGGAGATGGCCAGCCGACCCTTCGGGCTGATTTTGGTGACAGGGCCAACCGGTTCGGGTAAGTCAACCACTCTTTACTCAGTTTTGGCAGAACGTAACGACCCGGGGGTCAACATTAGCACGGCTGAAGACCCGATCGAGTATGCCTTGGGCGGCATTACTCAGTGTCAGGTCATCCGGGAAAAAGGTCTCGACTTTTCGAGTCTCCTGCGGGCGTTCTTGCGGCAAGACCCAGATGTGATTCTGGTGGGTGAGACGCGAGATAAAGAAACGGCAAAAACAGCTATTGAAGCGGCGCTGACCGGACACTTGGTATTGACGACGCTGCACACCAACGACGCTGCTGGCGCAATCGCTCGCTTGGATGAAATGGGCGTGGAACCGTTCATGGTGTCTGGTGCTTTACTCGGTGTCTGCGCTCAACGCTTGATGCGGCGCGTTTGCTCGGAATGCCGCATTGCCTATACCCCCACACCGGAAGAACTCGCCAAGTTTGGTTTATCTGCTTCTGGCGAACTGGAAGTGACTTTCTACAAAGCAAACACCTTACCGCCAGACCAAAGGAAAGCGGAGATCGAAGCCGGGACTGTGTGTCCGAAATGTAATGGTGTCGGCTACAAAGGTCGTTGTGGTGTGTATGAAGTGCTGAAGGTAACAGAACGGTTGCAAAACTTAATCAACCAAGGCGCTCCCACCGAACGGATTAAAGAAGCCGCAGTCGAAGAGGGTATGGTGACATTACTCGCTTACAGCTTACAGCTGGTTCGCGACGGCGCTACTACATTTGAAGAAGTGGAACGGGTCACTTTCACCGACACGGGTCTAGAAGCAGAATTGAAAGCAAAACGCAAGAGTTCTCTTACCTGTCGCGTTTGTTATGCCGAAGCCCAACCAGAATGGCTAGAGTGTCCTTACTGTCTGACACCTCGCTTTGTTGATTAGTCCTTGACAAATTTAAAATTTCAAATTGCAGATTGCCAGTTTATTTGAATCTAAAATTTGAAATTTTAAATCTGAAATTCTCATAAGCTATGACTTCTTGCAACTAACAACTAAAAGCTGATAATTACTCTAAAGGAGACAGCCCAATGCCGATGGAAATGATGATTGAAGACGTAATGGAGTCCCTGATCGAGCAAGGCGGCTCGGATATGCACATCCAAGCAGGAGCTCCTATATACTTCCGGATCAGCGGCAAACTCACGCCTCAGACTCAATTCGGTGAAGTTCTGGCTTCAGACGATTGTCAGAAACTGATCTTCAGTATGTTGAACAACTCCCAGCGGAAAGATTTGGAGCAAAACTGGGAGCTGGACTGCGCCTACGGAGTGAAGGGATTGGCTCGTTTTCGTGTCAACGTCTACCGGGAACGCGGTTGCTGGGCTGCCTGCTTGCGAGCTTTGTCTTCTAAAATACCCGATGCCGATAAGCTGGGAACGCCGATGGTACTGCGGGAACTGACGGAAAGACCTCGCGGAATGTTGTTGGTGACAGGGCAAACTGGTTCTGGGAAAACAACTACGATGGCGGCGCTGATCGATTTAATTAACAGGACGCGCTCGGAACACATTCTCACAGTAGAAGACCCGATCGAATACGTTTTTCCGAACATTAAGAGCTTGGTTCACCAACGGCAAAAGGGAGAAGATACCAAGAGCTTTTCCAACGCACTTAAAGGTGCCCTGCGTCAAGACCCGGACGTTATCCTAGTAGGGGAAATGCGCGATTTGGAAACTATTGGGCTAGCGATTTCGGCGGCTGAAACCGGTCACATGGTCCTCGGTACGCTGCACACTAACTCAGCAGCAGCCACAATAGACCGGATACTGGACGTGTTTCCTCCCATTCAACAACCCCAAGTGCGATCGCAGCTGTCTAACGCGATCGTCGGTGTTTGCTCTCAAAACCTAGTGCCCAAAATCGGCGGCGGTCGAGTCTGCGTTCAAGAAATTTTGGTGGGGACGCCAGCTATTTCCAACTTGATCCGCGAAGGAAAAATTGCTCAAATTTACTCGGCCATCCAAACCGGCGGTAAATTGGGTATGGTGACAATGGAAATGGCAATTGCTACCGCATACAAAGAAGGCAAGATTACTTACGATGCAGCTATGTCCAAGACTTCTAAACCAGATGAATTGCAACGCCTGATTGGGCCTGCACCGGTGGGAGGAGGGCAAAAAGTGGCGGCGCACTAGAAAAGAAAAGAAAGGGCAGTTTTGTGAAACTGCCTGAACTCTTTGTCGCCTAATTACTGACTGAGAACAACTAATACCAAGTGCGGTTAAAACTTTAGTTCCTTAAGTATGCGGTTCGCCGGCCCTCACAATCAACAATGAACGGCAAACCACAAGCAATAAAAAAATTCGGCATTACATCTGCAACTTGGTAAAAAACAAATTTTAATATTGGATATAAACTATGCCTACCTACGTTGCTACAGTTAGGGATTCTAAAAAACCCGAAAAAGTCGAAGCAAACTCTCTGGCTGAAGCGAAAGAGAAACTGATGCGGAAAGGTCTGATCGTACAAGACCTGAAGGAATCGAAAAGCTTTCAAATGCCTGACTTGGGTAGTTTGCTTGCCAAGATCACGGTCAAAGAATTGGCGATGTTTTCTCGCCAATTCGCCGCCATGTTCAACGCGGGAGTACCGATGGTGAGATGTTTGTCCGTGTTGACCGATCAATGTACCAATCCAAAGCTTAAAAAAGCTTTGACGCAAGTTAGCGCTGATGTGAATGAGGGTGTCAGTTTAGCAGATTCTTTACGTAAACATCCGGATTGTTTTGACGGTTTGTATGTGGCGATGGTGGAATCGGGAGAAACTGGCGGTATTCTCGATGAAGTACTTAACCGGGTCGCGAAAATTTTAGAAGATTCTGTCAGACTCCAGAACCAGATTAAGTCAGCCTCGGCTTACCCAAAAATGGTGGGTGGTTTGGCAGTGGTAATTTTTATCGCGATGACAACTTTTTTGCTGCCCATCTTTGCCAAGATATTTGAGGATCTTGGGATGGAATTGCCCGCGTTGACTCAGTTTATGCTAGCCATCAGTAAATTTTTGCGGGGGCCGACTTTACCAGATCCAGACAGAAATTTCAACATATTTATTGGTATTGCTGCTGTGATGGGAGCAATCTGGGGTTACAAGCAATACTACAAAACTCCGGCTGGTCGTTGGCAAATAGATAAAGCAATGTTGAAACTGCCAATAGTTGGAGAACTGATCAGAACAACCGCAGTGGCTCGTTTTTGTCGCATATTTGGGATGTTAACTCGTTCGGGCGTACCAATGCTGACATCAATGGAAATTGTGAGAGATACAGCAGGTAACGTTATTGTTGCTACTGCTATTGAGGACGCTCGCAAAGAAGTAGAACAAGGTGGCATGATCAGCATTGCTTTGCAACGAGCGAGTGTGTTTCCCGTTTTGGCAATTCAAATGATGAGCATTGGGGAAGAAACGGGAGAACTCGACAAAATGCTGCTGAAGTTGGCGGAATTTTACGAAGATGAAGTGGAGCAAGCTGTTAAAGGTCTTACCAGTATGCTGGAACCGTTGATGATGGTTGGTATCGCGGGTATGGTGGGTATGATCTTGCTCTCTATGTATCTACCTATGTTCAAAGTTATGGACGGGATCGGCTAAGAAAAAAAGATTTTTGGAAGCCTGATTCGATCGGCCTGAGTAAAATACAGAAATGATGGTGTAAATTATGGGAGTCCCGATCGGGTGATGTCTGTCAAACCATCTCATTACGAAGCTTTACTGGCGGAGTACAGCAGCCAAATGGGAGCGATCGCGCTTCTGAAGCAACATCGTCCCTATTTGGAGCTGATCCCCAGCCTGCGACGACCGGATGAAAGCATAATTGCTATTCCTTTGCCGTTGGTACGCATTAATCAGGCTTTATCGCCCACAAAGCAAATTGGTGTTATCAATACCACAAAAGAGACTATTTGTCTACCTTGCGATGTAGCAATTTTAATGTGCGACCCGGAATGGAAAATTAAAACAGGGGTAGAAATTCTCGTTTTTATTCATCGCCCTCAAGAAGATTTTTCCGATCTGCTCAGTCGTTGGCGGCAGACTCAGGTGCTACTGGAACGAGGTTATGAGTGGGTGATGCCCTCTCGCTACAAACACGTTCTCAGTGAGGAGGCGGAAAACATCCATCCTCTGTTTGTTCTTTTTGCCCAAACTCCAGAACGGATTATACGGGGGCTGAGCGGAGCTTATCTACCTTTTGTAGTTCAGAATCTCGATAGTTTTAACGAGGAAGAAACTCCACCCGCCTTGTCGTCGGAAAGTCCAGCCGTATAGGGAAAGTCAAAAGTCAAAAGTCAAAACAAGGAATTTTTTCTCTTTTCCCTTTTCTTTCCCGACGCCCTATCCTCTATCGGACGAACTGGGGCATGATTTCTGCGGCGGTAAACAAGCCGTATGTGCCCTGCTTATGCAAACTTGTGGCTGCCTTGAGATAACCAAAGGCGGGGCCACATACATTTGCTGCCATACTGGTTTGATCTCCCAGAGTGAAGGTATGGGTCGAGATTTTGCCCTCAAAAGTGCGACCCGTTATCTGGACGTTAGTGCTGAGGGGTTTTTTCGCATGGCGGGTATCGACGACGCCGCCTACGGAGACGCGATCGCGCGAGCAAATTCCCGCCAGTTCTAACATCACGTCGTCGGCGTGTTCCATATTTTCTAGGGTAAGTATACCATCAGTCCGATCCAGAAGCGCTTCTACTTCCGCATCTGTCATCGCTCTGGCTTTCTCAACGTTATAACCGGGCAAATGGGCAATATCTTCGCGGATAGTAGAGCGGTAAGCTTCCCAGTTAGCAATTCCGACACCAAAAGTAATTTTGACGCTGTGAATTTCCGCATAGCTTTGTGCAGCCAGGGCAGCTGCTGCTGTCAGCAGTCCGGGAGTTGCTCCGCATCCAGTCATGTAAGTAATTCCTGCTTGTCGCAGGGTATCTTTTAATTCCAGCAGTTGCTCGACCGCCGAAGTGCGTTTGATCGCATCTACCAAAACTCCCTGCCAACCCGATTGGATAAACTGATGCACTACAGAAGCGATAAACGTGTTTGGTAAGTTTGGCAAGGCTAAGAAATATCCATCCACAGAGGCTTGTGCGATTAAATCTGGGATGCTGCGATCGCTGAGTGTGCCACTTGGCTGCAAGTATCCCACGGAACCTCGTGACTGGTAAGTGGCAATACAGGTATCTGCATTTAACCCCTCTTTAACATAGGCATAGCCTTCTCGATCTGCTGCGGCTACCCAAATCATCTCTTTTTTGGGGGCCAGCACCCTGGCGGCAGCTTGCCCCAACCCGCCAAAACCCAGTACTCCGACACGAATGGGATTTGCGATCTGCTCTGCACTCATAAGACACCTTATATTCCGACAACCTCTCATTATCCTGGGTTATATGTCATTGGATATCTTGACTGCTGTGGCTAGTTAAGCGAAACTGACAAATAATTGAGGACTTAATCGCTTAATTAATAAGTTGTGTTAAGTTTTGATTCGCTTTAACCTGTATGGGTAAAGTGAAATAAACAGAAGCTTTTGCCGAATAGCCTTTGTGCCAAGGCGGGAGCCTGCTACCAGATCGATCGCTGATTTCAAGTAGTCTTTAGGGTTCAGTTAAGAGCATGGAGACACTAGAGTTTGTCATTTATCCCGACGGTCGGGTAAAAGAAAAAGTTACTGGCATTGTGGGCTACTCGTGTGCTGAGGTGACTGCTGCTATTGAAGCTCAGCTCGGACAGGTACTCAGCCAGGAGCAAACATCTGAATATTTCGCAGCAGTGCTGGAACAGCCTGCGACAGCGACAGCCCAAGCCACTTTTAGCGAGTGGTAATTTTTTTTCAGTCTAGTTTGATTTATTTACCGGAGCATATGTCACACTTTAGCCAAATCAAAACTCAAATCCGCAATCTTGCTTCCCTACAAGCTGCTTTGACAGATTTAGGGATTGACTGGAAAGAAGGCCCTTGCCCGGTGCGCGGTTATCGGGGTCAAACGGTAAATGCGGAAATTGCGATCGAACAAGATAACGGTTACGACATCGGTTTTAGCTGGAATGGCAACGAGTACGAATTGGTGGCTGACTTACAGTTTTGGCAGCAAGCGTCCTCTGTAGATAGATTTCTGAGCAAGGTGACTCAGCGTTATGCTTTTCAAACGGTATTGAACGAAACCGCTAAGCAAGGTTTTCAAGTTGCGGAACAACAACAAAATGAAGATGGTTCGATCCGGCTGGTAGTACAACGCTGGAGAAGCTGATGTCTGACTTTTCTGGCCCACCAGGAGATGATGCCACGAATTTTTCTCAACCATTGGCAGACAAAAATTCGGTAGGCGAGACGACAGACTCCACAAGGTCGGGTTTGGAACCGGAACTGGGTGGTGTCTTTCGAGATGAGCCAGAGCGATCGGGTTTTGAGCCGGAACTGGGTGGTGTCCTGCGTCAGAAAGGTGTTTATGTAGATGAGATTACTTGCATCGGCTGCAAGCATTGCGCTCATGTAGCCCGCAATACTTTCTACATAGAACCAGACTACGGTCGCTCTCGCGTCGTTCGGCAAGATGGTGACTCGGAAGAGCTGATCCAAGAAGCGATCGATACTTGTCCGGTCGATTGCATACACTGGGTAGACTATACAGAGTTGAAGAAACTGGAAGCGGAACGAGAGGAGCAAGTGATACCGCCTGTGGTGGGATTTCCGGTCGATCGGGCGCTCCTTACTACCAAACGCCGTCAGCAAAAGCGGAAGCCGAAGAGAAATTCAGAAGGCGTCGGGCATCGAAGCTAGAAGCTTCGTCAAGCGAATGAAAAAACCGGTTTTCTCGACTCCTATAGGAGGATATCAAGGTGGGGCTGTATCGCTCGGCCTTTTTTTTGTGAATGTTGGTTTTTTTTGCTCTTATAGATAAGATAGCCTTAGAAATAGGAGTATATAGGAGAGGTAAGGCGAGTTTTGACGATTTCTTTGAATATGCGGATTTCGATCGCAGATGATGTCTTGTTTCGAGAACTAGACGGCGAATCAGTTATTCTCAATCTTAAAAGCGAACGTTATTTTGGCTTGGATGAAACTGGCACTCGTATGTGGGCATCTCTGAGTAGATATGATTTGATACAGGAAGCTTACGAAGCTTTACTATTAGAATACGATGTAGCTCCGGAACAGCTACGTAGTGACTTGTATCGTTTGATCGAGCAGCTACTGGAGCATGGATTGGTGAATGTCAGCAATCAGTAGTTGGCACAAGTTACGGAAATTATCTAAGGCAGAGCTGACGCTACTGCTTTGGGCGATAGTGCTGCTGCCCCTGATGGCTTTGTCTCTAAAGTTTTTTGGCTTCCGACGCATATATTTTGCCATCGCTAAGCTTAGTGGGGGTGAAAGGTATTTATCGCCGATGGTGGAGAAAAGCCAAGGGCGGGATGAGAGCAAATGCCTAACTAAGGCGCATAGGATCGCTCGGATCGTGGGTATAGCCAGCCAGTACGGTTTCTATAGCGCCAACTGCTTGCAAAAGTCTTTAGTTATCTGGTGGTTACTCCAACGGGAAGGTATAGAAACTGACCTGCGTATAGGTGTACGCAAACAGGAGGAAAGTTTAGAGGCTCACGCTTGGGTAGAATATTTTGGTGTGGTGCTGAACGATCGCAGCGACGTTCGCGAGCGATTTGCGCCTTTTGCGGATGCTATCTCACCAATGGGGGCAAAAGCACCATGAGCGGTATCGTTGGGATCGTTAATTTGGACGGTAAGCCAATCGACAAGCAGCTGTTGCAGCAAATGACTGCATTTATGAGCTATCGAGGGCCAGATGCACAGAATATCTGGTTTGATGGTAATGTAGGTTTCGGTAATACGCTGCTGCGGACAACAACAGAGTCTGCCAGAGAGCAACAACCTTTTAGCTGGGACGATCGGGTTTGGATTGTCGCTGATGCGCGGGTAGATGGTAGAGCAGAACTGATTCAAAAGTTGAATGGCACTATAGCGCTTGAGACAGCGACGGATACGGAACTTATCCTACACGCTTATTGCCTTTGGGGGGAAGATTGCCTGGAACACTTGCTGGGCGACTTTGCTTTTGCGATTTGGGATTCTAGAGAGCAACGGTTATTTTGTGCCAGAGACCATTTTGGGGTGAAACCGTTCTACTATGCCCGTGTGGGAAATTGTTTGATATTTGGCAATACGATAAATTGTATACGGATTCACCCCTATGTCTCGGATAAGCTGAACGATTTAGCCATTGCAGATTTTCTGTTGTTCGGTGATAACCAAGAGCCAGATACAACTGCTTTTGCAGATATCCAACGTCTACCGCCCGCACATTATTTAACTTGGTCTAATCTTGGGTTAAATATCAAACGTTACTGGACACTACCACTAGATGGTTATATTCGATACAAACGACGGGAAGAATACGTCGAACATTTTAGAGAGTTGATGGCAACGGCTGTTGGTGACAGACTGCGAACAAACCGCGTTGCTGTATCGATGAGTGGGGGGATGGACTCTACAACCATAGCCGCCACTGCCTGCCAATTGTGCGATCGAGATACTTTTGATTTAAAAGCGTTCACTGTCGTCTATGACAAATTAATTCCAGATCGAGAACGTTATTATGCGGGACTGGTAGCAGAAGCTTTAAATATTCCCATATACTATCTAGTTGCAGACGAGTATACTTTGTTTGAGCAAGCGGAACAACCCCAATGGGGTCATCCCGAACCTACCAATGTCTCTATGTTAGCCATTTTTGCAGATCGACTCAAACAAGTTGCAGCCCATAGCCGAGTTCTGTTAGATGGGAATGGTGGCGATCCGGTTTTTTATGCTTGGGGAGTTTACTTTTATTTTGCGTACCTCCTGAAAAACGGGCAACTAGGTCGTTTGATCGTAGATACGATTGAGTATGTTGTGTCTCATCAACGGCTACCCCCACCGGGAGTGCGATCGAGGGTGAAGCGATGGTTGGGAATTCGTCCCCCGGTGCCTGCTTATCCCAGTGCGATCGACTCTGATTTTTCCGCGAAATGGGATTTGCCTGCGAGATGGGAGCAATTTTACTGTGAAAAACCGCTGATTCATCCAGTCCGCCCAGAGGCATATCAACAGCTTACCAGTTCGAGTTGGTCGTTTTTGTTTGAAAGGTACGATCCCGGAGTAACCGGTTTGCCTGTCGAGGTACGATATCCATTTTTCGATCTGCGTCTGGTAAATTACTTATTGGCAATTCCACCAGTACCTTGGTGCTTGCATAAAGAACTGATGCGGGTGGCAATGGGGGGGATTCTACCAGAGTCGGTGCGTCTGCGTCCAAAATCGCCACTAGCTGGCGATCCGATTAGCTTACTATTAAAGCAAGCTGGTTCGCAGTGGATGGATCGATTTGACCTGGCACCAGTGCTGACCAAATATGTGAAGCGAAATGCTCTGCCGTTGGTTTCTGGAATAAAGCAGGATATTAATGAAGTATGGATCGATCTGCGTGTGTTGAATCTCAATTACTGGTTACAACATTTGCAGACATTTAATTACACATCAGCAAAGGAGGAAAACTATGCTTTCTAATCATGAGAAATTGAGAAAGAAACCTTATAAAAGTCCCAACTTGTTTGTCTATGGTGATATCAGAGAAATTACAAAAAACTCCAGCGGCCCGACTAAGAACTTTGATAATTTTACTACTCCTGACTCCAGCCACAAGACAAATACGTGATGTAAAAGACCGCAACCTATCGGTACCAGAAGAAACCCGTGCTTTTTTATTCTGTCTATGGCCTACAACTGTATTCCAATGGGCTTATTCCGGGGTTAGTGCCTTCGCAAATTAGGTCTGAAGTAGATGTTCGGGTTTGGTTGTCTTGTGTGCCGCCTTGGTGGGAAGATATTCCAGAAGGACGACATAGAGTTGGTTATGTGAGTCCTTACCAAGACGAATGCGGTCAGCCGACGTTGCAGGTTTGGAAAGTTGACGATCGCTATTTCCGGCTTTTATACTGCGATCGCACCGAATTCATCGTTGACCGATCGGGCACGGAAATTTGGGCAACTTGGCCGGATAATTTAAGCTTGGAAGATACGGCTACCTACCTGCTAGGGCCGATATTGGGATTTTTGTTGCGTTTGCGGGGTGTGGTTTGTCTGCACGCCAGTAGTGTCCAAGTTGGCGACAAATGTATTGCTATTGTTGGCCCAGCAGGTGCGGGTAAGTCCACAACAGTAGCTGCTTTTGCTAAAGCTGGTTTTCCGATTTTATCAGATGATGTGTTACCGCTTTTGGCGCGGGATAATAGTTATCTAGTGCAATCGGCTTATCCGCGAGTGCGCCTGTGGCCTAAATCGGTAGAGATTTTATACGGTATGCCGGATGCCTTGCCGTGCTTGACACCGAACTGGAATAAACGTTATCTGGATTTAACTCAAGCAGGTTATGAATTTCGGCACCAACCGCTTCCGTTGGGTGCTATTTATATGTTAGGCGATCGCATTACTTCTTCGGCTGCACCCTTTATTGAAACAGTGGCTGTCCATACTGGTTTAATTACCTTAGTGGCAAACACATACGCAAGCAATTTAATAGATAAATCAATGCGCGGTCAAGAATTTGACTTGTTGAGTCGAGTTGTAACTAAGGTTCCTTTACGGCGAGTTACGCCTCACGCAGATCCAGTCTATCTCTCAAAACTCTGCGATCTGATTTTAGAGGATTTCGAGAGATTGCCTAATAACTAATACCTTATTACCGGTGACCAATGTATAGCATCTCCGGATTTGGTAGTATGATTGCTGACAAAGGGCGAATGGATGCCTACGTTAAAGCACTGCGCCAATCTGTAAAACCTGACTCAACGGTACTGGATATCGGTACTGGTACGGGAATTTTTGCCTTGCTTGCCTGTCAATTTGGAGCTAAAAAGGTTTATGCGATCGAGCCGAGCGATGCTATCCAAGTGGCGCGAGAAATTGCGGCAGCCAATGGGTATGCTGACCGGATTGAGTTTATCCAAAAGCTATCAACTGAGGTACATTTGCCGCAATTAGCTGATGTAATTATATCAGATATACGCGGCATATTGCCACTTTTTCAGCAGCATATTCCCGCGATTGTTGATGCGAGAAAACGTTTGCTTTCTCCCGATGGCATACTCATTCCTCAATGCGATATTTTGTGGGCAGCAGTAGTGGAAGCACCACATTTATACAGTCGCATTACATCTGTTTGGGATGATAACGCTTATGGACTTGATATGAAGGCGGCAAGGCAAATTGTCACTAATATTTGGAGTAAAGGTTGGGTAGCACCTGCACAACTTTTAACTACTCCACAATCTTGGGCGACTTTGGATTATTCTACAATAGAAAGTCCCGATGTTAGCGCCCAAATAAATTGGGATGTGGCGAGAAGTGGAACGGCTCACGGGTTAAGTGTTTGGTTTGATGCTACTCTGGCAGAAGGGATAGGCTTTTCTAATGCACCAGGAATGCCGGAACTGATCTACAGTATTGCTTTCTTTCCGTGGACAAAACCAGTTTTTTTAGAAATTGGCGAGCGAGTTTCTGTTAGTTTACAAGCTAATTTAATAGGCGATAATTATATTTGGCGTTGGCATACTTTTGTGCTAGATAATTCAGGAAATTTCAAGGCAAAGTTCCAGCAATCTACATTTTTTGCTATGCCGCTATCGCCAGCAGAATTGCGTCAAACATCTGCTAATTATGTAGGGACACTGAATGAGGAGGGAGAAATCGATCGCCTAATTCTGGAATTGATGAGTAGTGGTAAGGAGTTGGGAGATATTGCGGTTCAAGTGCAAGCGCAATTTCCCGATTATTTTGCTAATTGGCAATCAGCTTTGACGCGGGTGGGGAATTTATCAAAAAAATATAGTAAATAGAAATATAAGTTGATGTCTAAATAAAATTTTAGATATTTTTAACCTTAGATGCACGCAGATGAAGTATTAAAGCTAGAGAATGAAAAGTTTGAGACATTTAAAGATTAAGTTAAAGGGTGGTTTGACTCAGTTGCCTTATTTACTGCGAAGTCTGACGTTAGTGTGGGCAGCTGCTAAAAAGTGGACTATTGTCTGGGCGATACTGTTGGTAGTGCAGGGATTATTACCAGTAGTGACAGTTTACTTAACTCAGCAACTTGTGGATAGTTTAGTGCCAGCTTTAGGTGCGGGTGCTAACTGGGAAAAAGTGCGATCGTCCCTGACTTTAGTTGCTTTAATGGGCGGTATTATACTATTATCTCAGGTACTTGGCAGTTTGCTAAATTGGGTTCGTACTGTTCAATCAGAATTAGTTAGAGATTATATATCTAATCTTATTCACGAAAAGTCGATCGCGATCGATTACGCTTTTTACGAAATACCAGAATATTACGATCGCTTGCATCGCGCCCGTCAAGATGCTTATTTTCGTCCGGTGACGTTACTGGAAAATGGTGGCAATTTGCTGCAAAATAGTATAACCCTGATGGCAATGGCAGCGGTGCTGACGCGCTTTGGTATTTGGTTACCTCTAGCGCTGCTAATCAGCACTCTGCCTGCCTTTTATGTTGTTGTGCGCTACAGCAGCCAAAATTATCAATGGTGGCTGCGGACAACTGCTGACGAACGTCGTAGCTGGTATTATTATTGGCTGCTGACAGAAATGCAGTATGCGGCTGAATTGCGCTTGTTTGGATTAGGAGAACATTTTAAATCAGCTTATCAGATTTTGCGACGAAAGTTACGTTCGGAACGGGTGCAGTTGGCGAGGAATGAGAGTTTGGCGAATTTGGGTGCTAGTGCGATCGCGCTTTTGCTGACCGCAGTTGCTCTCGCTTGGATGGTGTGGCAAGCTATTCTGGGAAGGGTAACGCTGGGCGATTTGGCCCTATTCTACCAGGCATTCGATCGCGGTCAGAATGTGATGCGAAGTGTTTTGGGAAATCTCGGCCAAATTTACAGCAATATGCTGTTTTTGGGCAACTTGTTCGAGTTTCTGGAATTACCACCCCAAACGATCGACTCTCCGTCAGCGCGAATGACACCCACAAGCTTGAAACGGGGAATCCTTTTCGATCGAGTTACGTTTCGCTATCCGGGTAGCCAAAAGGCAGCTTTACAAAACTTCAATCTTGCTATTCCGGCTGGTAAAATTATAGCGATCGTCGGTGCTAACGGTGCAGGTAAAAGTACACTGCTGAAATTGCTATGTCGATTGTACGATCCGCAGGAGGGTAATATTAAATGGGATGATGTAGATTTGCGCGATTTTCCTATCCAACACCTGCGACGATTAATAACTGTTCTATTTCAACAACCAGTTGGCTACAATGCTAGCGTAGCCGAAAATATTGGTTTTGGTGATGTCACGGCGTCTGCTAGTTTGTCTGAAATTATCGATGCTGCGCGAGGGGCGGGTGCGGAAGAAGTTATCGATCGCTTACCAAAAGGTTACCATACTTTGTTAGGCAAATTGTTTGAAGGTGGTACAGAACTTAGCGGCGGCGAATGGCAACGGATTGCCCTAGCAAGAGCTTTTCTGCGTCAGGCTCCTTTAATTATATTAGATGAACCGACTAGCGCAATGGACTCCTGGGCTGAAGCAGATTGGATGGAAAGATTTCGGCAATTGGCGCTCTTTCGGACAGCAATTATTATCACTCATCGCTTTACTATAGCCAGACGTGCTGACATTATTCACGTTATGACAGACGGTCAAATTGTAGAATCAGGTAGCCACGATGAGTTATTGGTTCTGGGAAAAATGTATGCTCAATCATGGCAGGCTCAAATCAATGTTAATAGCTAATTGCGTTCATAAATATTGATAAATAGCAATGAAATATCAACTATGAAGAATGAACAATTTATACTTTTTATTTTACGCGGAGGCTCGAATTCAGAGGTATTACAGGCAGCACGAGAAATAGTTTCTAATAACGATATTAATTGGCAAAATTTGCAGGAAATTATCGATGCTGAGGCTCTGACACCCCTGCTTTATCATATTGTACGCGGACAAGATGTAGTTCCGGCATCGGTAGAAGCAGTTTGGCGTAAAGCTTACTATCACAATGCTTGTCGTAATGCACTGATATTGCAGGAATTGGGTGATGTGCTGCACAAGCTGGCAGCTGCGGGAGTAGATGTTATGGTGATCAAAGGTGCTGCTTTGGCTGAAACGGTATATGGTGATATTGCAGCGCGATCGATGAGTGATGTAGACTTACTTATTCATCCGGAAGACTTAGCAACGACTAGACAAATTTTGGCGGATTTGCGTTACAAACCTGCATATGTGGAGATGCAGACTGGCTTTACGGAAGATTTCCGCAATGAAGAGATTTTTCGTAAGGAAGGACTTGTAGATATTGTGATTGACCTGCACTGGCGACTTATCGCTCCTATTTACTATCAACGCACGTTTACAACTGATTGGTTTTGGGAAACTTCTTTGCCTGCTAAGATTAATTTAGCACCAGCGTTTGTGTTGAGTTGCGAAGCGCAAGTGGTTTATTTATGCGCTCATTTGATGTTACATCACGGTGGTAAAAGTTTGCTGTGGTTGCACGATATCGCTGCTGTTATAGATTTTTATAAACAACAGATAGATTGGGAAAAAATTATCGCTAAGGCTAAAGAATATAAATTGGATTTGTCAGTACAGCAAATGTTACTGCGCGTTGCTGATGATTGGAACGCTCCTATTCCTGCGGAAGTTATAGAAAAATTGCGTGCTTTGCAACCTTCACGCGATGAAGTGCGGACTTATTCATGGCAACATCAAACAATGGCTTTGCGTTTGTTTGCTGATTTAGCAGGTACTAAAGATTGGCGTCAAGGTTTGCGTATTGCTTGGGATACCTTATTTCCAACTCGCGAATATATGCAGCAACGCTACAAAATTCCTCACCCGTTTCTTGTACCTTTATATTATCCCTATCGTTGGTTGCGAGGTATGAAGCGCGTACCGAATTAGGAGGGGGGAGTGGGGGAGTGGGGGAGCGGAAGAATTAATCTTTTGACTTTTGACTTTTGACTTTTGACTTTTGACTCCCCCACTCTCCCCTATTCCCTATTTAAGAGGATGGTGTTCGCTGAGTATTTTCTCGACTCTAGCTTCATCAATTCTAGCTGTTAGTTTTGTAGCTTCATAATTATCTCTGGTGGTTTTGGCTAGAGTAAAAGTGGAGCCAACTGAAAATAGTAAACCCATACCCATATAACCTTTTACCCAGCCATCTACAGGTAGGTAAATTATCCCGACGGAAGTTGCGGAAACGGAAAGAACAAAAGAAGCCCAAACTTGAATAATCCAAGCGGCGGTATCTTTTTGTGGAACAATTGGTGGTTGTGGCATAAAGGCTTCCAATGGTAGGATGAAAACTTTTTGCTGATTAGCTTGTTTCCACAATCTTCTAATTATTTCTTGTGGTAGATGGATTTTAAGTGACACTTTGTTAAGTGAATCTTGGAAAATCTCTCTATTCAACCACAACTAGGGCTTTCCAAGGTTTGATAACTCTTACTGTGTTGGGACGGTTTTGCAATTGGCACACGATATGTGCGATTTTAGAGTTAATTTTGTTTATCTTTTGTTTTTTGCCAGAGGCGCACACCCCATCCAGCTACTACAGCAACTATAACGCTGAGAAAAAAGGCTGTCAGGAAAGGATGCAGGGGACGAGAAAGGGAAGGAGTTTGCCAAGGTTGTGTGATTAATCCTGATGTAGAAGCCATTATCGCACCTGCGCCGATCGCTATACCAATGGCTTGTATTTCGTTTTGTAAATCTTTGTCGGCTTTGGCTAGCTGGCGATCGATCCGCGTTTGTTCTATTTCAACGATACCTCGGATGGAAGCGATCGCGCGATCGAGCCTTTGTACGTAGTTGGGCTTTAGCCCTCTTATGCGAGGTGTAATAAGAGGGCTAAAGCCCAACTACGTACCTTTAGGGGCTGAAGCCCAACTACGTACCTTTAGGGGCTAAAGCCCAACTACGTACCTTTATGTACATAACTAGCAACTTGTCTTATTAATTACTTTGAGATTGAGTGACTTTACTTTTCACCGCCTCTCGCAATTCTCGGAAACGGTTTGTCAGCATTTCCTCTTCACTAGCTTCTACTTTACGCACATTTTTGATTTCTCTAAAAGATTGGGCGAATAGAGTCACGTTTTCTTTGAGTGGGCGAGTTTGTTTGCTAACCCATTCTTTGATTTCTTTGGTGACAATATGGATATTTTCGTTTTCTAATCCAGCTAGTTTGCGATCTAAATCTTGGATCGTTTTAGCAGGAAAAAGGGTAGGGGTAGATTTGAATACTTGCAGTAAAGCGGGAATAGTTTGATCCATTTTCGTCGGTTAATTTGATCTAAAGTGCGATCGGTTTTATTGCCCAATGGCACAGAAAGCAGCCCAGTAAACGGGATGGGCAAAAGGTGCTTCATCCAAGTTGAACACTTTCAGTTTAGCTTGGATTTCCTCTATCCAATTGTTACCTAAATTGAGGCGATTAGTCCACTGTAAAAATTCTTTCTTGCTGACATGGCGCAGCCAGATTTGGGCTTGGTTGAGGGCGATCGGTACGGATGTATAATAATGTAACTTCTTATACAAATTAATCACTAAAAATGCGGTTGACAAATCGCCCACACTCCAGAGAATACTCAGGGCGCTAGCTAAGCAGATATACTCATCAGAGAATGCGATCGCACTTGTCATCCCCTCCCAAGGTTAGGTCATCTCTAGCTCTATCCGTGACTCAAAATATCGAGAAACTCTTGGACAACGCGATCGGGTTCTTGGCTACACCTGTTAAAGTCGCAATAGTGGATGATGCAGATGCCATGAGTTTCAAAAAGGCGATCGCGGTCTTCAGCTTTTGCTTTATCGGGATGTGATAATTCTAAAATACCCCATTTCCCTTGATGGAAAATTAGGAAGTTGAGTTCTTGATTTTGTCTGCCTTCTGTTGTGGTAAGGCGTGCTTTCGAGTTGGGGAAGAAGAGGATGTTGGCGCGATCGAGTGCTTCGGCTATTTTTATTTGTTCTTCGGAGTAGAAATATAAATCATTCCAACAATAGATTTTTTCTTCTGGGCTAGAGTCAATTTTCTGCTTATCTTCTTCTTCAGATTGGATAATTTCTTCTGAGGAGTCAGCGTTATCCAATAATAATGCTTGTTCTAAATCTTCCTGACATGAGTCTGCTTCACCAAAGTTTGTAAATAATAGTCTTGTTCCACTTAGGCTTGCTAAATTTAATGTTGCTCCGCTCAGATTTGCACCGCTGAGGTTTACTTCTATTTCCTGAGTTCGATGCAAAGTTATTTGATTTCGTCGTAAGTATCGTTTAAAAACCGACTGTAAATTATTCTTTTTTACTTTTTCGTTAAAAGCCTCTGAGAGTTGTTTCCAAAGTTTAGCAGCAACGTATTTTATATATTCATCATCATACTTGGAGAGTTTAGCAATTTCCTCATAAGAGCATCTGCCTGACCAACATTGTTTAAAGATGAGTTCTTGCACGTCGTTTAAGCCTTCGCCATCGAGGACAGTTTCTGCGATCGCAAGAGCTTCATCAACGGTCATGGGTCAATTCTCCTTATAAATATTTTTTCTATATTTTACCACGCGCAGAAATATCCGATCGCTTTTGATCACTTTTGATCACTTTTTGTCACTGGTAAAACGCAATCCGAGTTGCTATCCTTTTAAAAATTAGCTAAAGCTTTGAAATCTCAAGGGTTCCAGCCGTTAACATTTTGTTACATAAATCGGCTATTTTTGTCCAGGTAATTAGATATAAATAGATATTGAGAAACTATGCCTTATAGCAATGAAAGTGTATATACGGGAGAATACAACAAAGAACCAGATCTCAACTTCGATCTATATGCAGAGGAATTATGCCGGATAGCTATAAAGGCAACTTATAAAAGTGAAGAAGCTTTTACAGTTGGTATTTTCGGTTCTTGGGGCAGTGGGAAAACTACCTTGATGCGTCGCATTAAGGCGATCCTAGAGAATGAAGACATTTTTAAACAATTATTTATAGATGGAAAACAACTAACAAAAGAAGAAGAATTTAAGCCTAAAAAACGTAAAATAATTTGGTTTAATCCTTGGAAGTATGATAGCAAAGAAGATACTCGAAATGCTCTAATCCAGGTAATTTTGATTGAAATTTCTAACGACACAAAATTGGATGTAGACAAACGAAAGAAAATCATGGAAAAAGCTCTAACTTTCGGTTGGTCTATGGCTAAACTTTCAGGACACATAGGTAGAGGTGTGATTAAAACAGCTACATTAGGCTCTATTGATACTGAATACATAAGTAAGGAAATCGAAAAAGCTTTTCAACAAGAAGATAAACCAACAATTAATCCTTACCAAATCCTAAATAATTTTGAAGAAGATTTTAGAAATATCGTTTTGGATTGTGTTGATAAAAACGGCAGACTTATAGTTTTTATTGATGACTTAGATCGTTGCTTGCCAGAAAATGCACTAGCTGTACTTGAATCTTTAAAGCTCTATTTGAGTCAAGTCAATTGTATTTTCTTTATAGGGCTAGATAAAAGAGTTATTGAACAAGCAGTTAGTCAAAGGTACAAGGATATTAAGATAACGGGGAAAGAGTATATTGAAAAAATTATACGTCTTAACTTTTTCTTGCCTGATAAAGACCCCAAGGAAGTCGGAAAGATTTTTGAGCGTGTTCCCATGATCATTGGTAATTATGACATCCAAGGACAACCAACACAGAAGGAAAAAGAAGAAGTAGAAAAGCTCTGGAATATGATTTTGGCAGCTACTCAAGCAAATCTTCGCAAAGTAGAGCAGTTTATTATTGCTTTTGAATTGATTGAAAAAATTGTAGAAGGAATCAATAAAAAAATAAATCCAGCGCAAGCCAGCGAGAAGATAAAATGGAAAGAAAATTATCCAATGTTGGCTAAAGTTTTGCTGATACAAATGAATTTTCCTGATTTTTATGATGCCTTAGAAAAAAATCACACTTTAATGGAGCAAATACAAAAGATTTATAATTTAAATAACAATGGAGATGAAGATGCTAAGTTAAAGGCAGTACAAGATAAATATCCATCTTGGTCAGATCCCCTTTTAATTAAATTTATTGTCGATCACTTTGAGTATGGAAAAATTAGTAACTCAAACGATTGGAAAATTATCCATAAGTTATCTGTAATTTACGAGTGATGATAAACATAATTAAACGGCTATTCCAAAAGTTGAACTATTTATTTATTAACATAAAGAAGGAATTTGGACTTGTTAAAAAAAACACTTCGCAAGATGCTTTAGAGAAGCCTCCTAATTCTGAGAAACATCCCATGTCTGCAACTCCTGATTTATTAAGTAGCATTGAAAAAGTCATAAGTAATGACTTTTGCGTTTTAAATACTTCTGATACTCTATCGGATGCTTTAGCCTTGGTGATACTACAAAAAGCTGGCGATATACTCATTGTTGATAATAACGGTAAATTTGCTGGCAGCATTAGCGATATATCTGTTCTTAGCCAAGTACCTCCACAGGTTTCAGACGTTCCAATTAGATACCAGATTAAACTTTCCAGTATCCGCAAACAAGCCAATGATGCTCTCGTTAGTACGATAAAAAAAAACATCGGGGATGTCTTTCAGTTGAAGAAAGTAACTCGCCGCTTCTCTAAGGATGGATACCTGATCTATCCTTTGGAAGAATTAACGAATCCTTATAAAACTTCTGCCGATCCTAAAATGGTGCCTATTCTGAACAATGACGAAACAATTGCAGGTGTAGTTTCGTATCAAGGAATATTAGAGTTTATTAAAATTGATCCTTTTTGGGTAGAAACGAAAGTAGAAAACTTGTTTTCAGTCAAGTTAGCTGTCGAAGGTATTTACAAACTTTTGCCAGAGGATACATTGGACAAAGCTTATTTTGCAATGAATTATCTACCCATCAACTTCATTTTGCTCTGTGATAGCAACAATAATCTCTTAGGGATGGTAAACAGACATCAAATTACTGCCTTGGCTCACCCTCTCTACTTTCACTTAATGGATATGCCTTTGAGTGAAATAATGAAGCCTTTAGATAGTTTGTACTTAGTTGAGTCTTGTCAAACTATGAAAGGCATCATAGACAGTTTTTTAGATTTGGAAATTACAGTTGCGATTGCCGTAGAAAGGTCAGGTAGTAAAGTACATCCCAAGTCAGTGATAACGCCAGCTAACGTTATACAGCTTTACCTGCAACATTTTCGAGAAAATACCAATTAAAGGAGACTTATCATGCCAGCTAATAATCAATTTCTGCAACTCAATTCTCCCATAGTCGAGATATTTACAGAATTAGGAGAACGTAGCAATGCCGAGAAAATGAAGTGGCGGAAACCAAATAGCCGAGTATCAATGCTTCATGCAACTTTCAAGCAGTTTCCCATCAGGCACGTTCCGATTATGGAGTCTAATCCCGGAGAGCTAAAAGCTTTAATTAGCCGTGTCGATTATGCTGCAATGATGACACCCCCAATAGAGAAACTCCCTCTCGATCGTTTGAATGAAAAAGAACAGAAAGATGTTAATGACTTTATTAAAAATATAGCCTTTCAACCGATTTCAAACGTGTTTGAAAAGTTTTTCATAGGGGAAACAGAGAAGTTATATTCTACCCACAGTATTTTGAGGGATGCGATTAAAAAACTGAGTGAAAGTCAGGTAGATAAAACAAACAACATAAACCGCCGATACCGAACTTTACCTGTATTTGACGATAACAAATTGCTAGTGGGTATGCTCTCATACACCAACATACTCAGAAAGATTCAAGAGGAGCAAGGATGCACTCCCTTTCGTAATAAGAAACTTAAGGAGATATTTAAGGCAGCGGAAGAACTTACAACACTAGCGGGTGACAGAACGATGACAGACGCAGCTATGCAACTTGATGGGGCTCCATTCACCCATATTCCGATAATGAAAGCAGATAATTCCAGAAGTGTTACGGGAATTGTTGATGATTTGATCATCGCCCGCTATCAACACCCGTTACTGGTGAATTGCTTTGAAGAGCTTTCGTTAGATGAGATTAAAATTACAGTTGGAGAAGACAATACAGTTAAAGACACTGACACCGTTGGAGATATCATTGATAAGTTTTTGACGATAACTTATCCAGAGCGACCAACAGCAATTGTGGTCTGCCAAAAAAATAACAGTGGAGATTTTGTGTTACAAGGAATTGTTAGCTACACAGACATATTGAAGAAATTTTTATCTTGGAAAGAAGGTAATACTCAGCCTCAGTCTCAAGAGAAACTTTAGTCTCGTGTTAGCTGTACTGCCCGCTCGCAAGTTGCTCCTCCATCAAACACAAAGAGCTTTACAATAACATTCAATAAATTTGAAACGCCCTAGCTTCAGGGATATATTCACCTTCTGTTTGCCAAGTTTCAAACCCGTTATCCCAGGATTTCATCAACTGTAAAATTAACATCGGAAAAAGCTTCTATAAAAATAGATTGTCCGCGCTGAAATATCTGCACGCTTTGATAACCATTCGCTGAAGGTTGTCGATAAACTTCGATACATTCTGCCGGAATATTGACTAGCCAAACTTCGACAATACCGCTAGCTGCGTAAAGGGGTATTTTTACTTCGCGATCGGATTCAACTGTGGTATCTGCCACTTCTATAATTAATAGTATATCCTGCGGATGCGGATGCCCGGATTCGTAAAAATCTGCTCTCGGTTGCAGCAATGTTATGTCAGGCTGAGGTTCGGAGAGGTCGTCTAATTCTACTGGATCTTGGGCACCAACTATAGCCAGTTCACCTAGCGATTGAGAAAAAAGTCTAATTAATCGCTTGACACAAGCAGCATGAAATCTTCCAATCGGTGACATCTGAATAATTTCTCCTTTGATAAGTTCCACGCGATCGTCTTCTTTGAGAATACCAGCATCAACCATTAGATGATATTCTTTGACGGTGAATAGTCGTTTTAGTAATTGCTGTGGCATAACTAAACCTCTGTTTTTATCCTATTATACTGCCTATATATTTTTACTTAGTTAAAATTGATAGTTATGCTTAGGTACGTAGTTGCGCTTTAGCGCTATAGGGCTGAAGCCCAACTACGTACAAATTCAGGGCTGAAGCCCAACTACTTACAATGCCAAAAAATTAATACCAGAGCTAGCAAAAAAGTTATACAATGATAATTAATTAATATTTCTCTTCAAAATCATGGTAGTTTACTTAGCTAACTTGAGTAGCGGTCAACAAGTTTACATCGAAAATCACGGTACGCAAACAGCTATTACCCTCATTAGCAGTAGTCCGGGACAGCAGCAAAGCCAAAGCACTAGCTTTTCAACGGGTACTTGGACGAAGCCGCCAGTTTTATTCCGCAACCCCGCCGGTTTTATTCTGCAAATTGAGGCGACGGAAGGTTCCCGTTTTGTGCGTTTGCAAGTGAATGGTATCAGTACTATCAATGAAATTCCCTCTCTCAAAAATGCGGAGGTTGTACCGCTTCAGGAAGTAGAAAAAAGTCCTCAGTCGTCGATGCCGCCGATGCAACCGATGAAGCCAATGGAACCGATGAAACCTATGGAACCAATGCGAATGGGTGACATGGAAATGCGAATGTCACCCAATATGGAAATGCGAATGGGAAATATGCAGTTGCGGATGGGTTCTATAGGGGAAGAAAAATTCTCAACTCGGCGTTTTTGTTCGCAATGCGGTAATGCGGTGAGTGAAAGCGATCGCTTTTGCACTCACTGCGGTCATCGCCTCACGCCTGCTTGATACAATCGGGACTATCAGTTCTGGCGTTATTCACTTTTGTGCTAACCGGATATACGGTCATATCCTCTGACTGATAAGGTTGCAAAAGCGATTCTAGTGTTTCGCGTTTTTGCACTTCCGGATCTAGCCATGTTTCGTAGTCTTTGGGGTCGAGGATGACAGGCATTCGATCGTGTATCGGACGCATGAGGTCATTTGCCTCTGTCGTCAGGATCGTACAAGATGCGATCGCATCACCTTCCCCTTTTTCCCAGCGTTCCCACAATCCAGCGAACGCAAAAGGTTTGCCATCTTCCAAGCGGAAATAAAAGGGTTGCTTTTTTCCGTCTTGTTCTTGCCATTCGTAAAACCCATCTGCCAAAACCAGACAGCGCCGATGCTTAAAAGCAGAACGAAAAGCTGGCTTCTCGGCCACAGTTTCTGCCCGCGCATTAATCAGCTTAGCACCCATTTTAATATCTTTAGCCCAGGATGGAATTAAACCCCAACGCAACATTTTCAATTCCGTTTCTTTATCCTCAGAATTTACCAGAAGTGTCGGTACTGATTGCGTTGGTGCAATGTTATATCGTGGCGATAAGTTCGGAACAGAGGATAGGTGGAATAGCTGGGCTACTATCTCATCTGGCTGAGTAAAGCTAAATCTTCCGCACATATCTTTAGGGAAAGTTTGTCTATTTATTTTAACAAATTTCTCTACTTATTGCCACATTTATTACCTTTATTACCTATTTTTTCTAAAGGTGCATTTACTCGTTCGATCGGATATTCTCTTTCTTCAATTCCCATCGCGCCTTCCAGACTGGCACCTTTCAGATTAGCCCCTTCCAAGTTAGCACCCGTTAAATTAGCGCCTCTTAAATCCGCGTTTTCCAAGTTGGCATTTTTGAGGTTAGCATTCTCCAAATTCGCACCGCTGAGGTTAGCACCTCTTAAATTTGAGGGTACTAATTCGGGGCCATTTCCACACCTAAACTGAACTAATTCCCCGCTCAAATTAGCATTGCTCAAATCGACGTTACTGAGATTAGCATCTTCCAGGTTTGCACCTGTTAAGCTAGCACCTCTCAGGTTAGCATTTTGTAAATTGCAACTTGGGCAATATTTAGATTGCAACAACTGTGTTACTGTTGCGTTACTATTACTGTAGTTGACTTGGCTCTTAGCTTGTTGTGAATCAATCCCAGTAGATAGAATGGTTAAAGTTATTAAAGATATAAATAATTTAAAAGATTTCATCATAGTGGAGTGGTGTGTAATTATTAATTAACTTGAGATGGTGGGCAGTGCCCACCCTACTGTTCTGTATCTATTTCGACTAGCTTGGTTTTTGAGGATAAACCTGACTTGATGGTGATTTTGGATTTGGGTACATCAAACTTTTCTGCCAGGAGTTTAATCAATTCTTCATTAGCTTTGCCATCTACGGGCGGCGATTTCAAATGTACCGATAAACTTCCATCTGCCGCTTCTTCAATTTTTTGCTGTTTTGAATTAGGTTTTACTTTAATTTGTTTCTTCATTTAGTATCTTTTTTGCTACGTGCAATCTCCAAAGTTGTCGCAACCATAACCAACCGATCGAGCAGCCGATCGCATAATGGGGAAAATCCCACCAGACAAAGGTTGTTCCCAGCAGCCATTTCCCCCAAAGCTGGGCGCGGATGGCTTGTAAAAACGGCGGATGCCAAAGTTGTAGAATTTCGAGTATACAAGTAACTATGAATACCCATATTGGTATTTTAACCACCCCTTGGCGGTTTGGGATGAGTAAAAATACGAATAAACACCAGAAGATTTCATAAAGAACGCCGCCGCCATAGTCATTGAACCACCAATCGCCTGGGCCTTTGTAGTATTTAGATAAAAAGCCCAGCGGCGTGACGATGATGAGTGAGAGGATTGTTAGCTGGCGAAGAGTTGCTTTTTGAAGCATTTAGCTAAAAACGAAAACCTGTCCGATCTCAATTATCGCTCAGACAGGTATAGCTAGGGGCATAGTCAAAAGTCTTTTTTTTGTAGGTTGGGTTGAGTGAAGCGAAACCCAACTAAAGCGTTGGGTTTTCGTACCTCAACCCAACCTACGAATTTTTTTCTCCTCTGCTGCTAGAGCGGTTTCACAGCAAAAGTTGGGTTTCGTACCTCAACCCAACCTACGAATTTTTTTCTCTTCTGCTGTAGATGGGGAGCGGAGATTTTATCGGGAAAACAGTAATTATCTGCGTGCGTCGCCGTAGCCAATTACAGCAACTTTATGGCGATAGACTAATTCCGCACCGTACCAACCGGAAAAACCGAGAAGGGTAGCTACGAATATGGAAATAATCAGTCCTGTAGGTAAAATTGCGCCTGCGTAGTTACCCCAACGCAGAATGAGGTTGACAGTTGTCAGGACAATAGCTGCAACGTTGAGTAGCATATGCGCCCAACCTGCGCTGCGCTTGCGGACTCGCTCAATTTTTAGGAAATCCATTAAGCCTGTGATTGCTGCTAGGATGCCAATACCTAAACCAGCGACGATTAGCCAAAAAGAACCCCGCGCCCAGAAGAGATCCTTTGTCCACCAATATACTAAGTCAGTTGCCGCTACTCCCACTAGAAAAGCTATTGGTAAGGTAACGATAAGTGGGTGTAGGGGATGACCTGCGATCGCTACTGTACTTGTTACCCCGCTATCGCGATAATCCGTCTCATCGCTTTCAATTAACGGGGGGAGATTTGGAGTTTGTGTCATGTCGGTTTCTCTCGTTTTTTAATGTTGCTAATGTAGATAATTTCTCAGGAGATTTTCTTTATCTCGGCTTAATTAACTTGTTCGGACTGGGTAATTTTATTTCGGACGAATTGCATCAACACCACCCCAGTTCAGACTGTTATGGCCTCACTCCTTTATCTCCTTTTTCCCTTTCATTGAGTCAATTTAGTCTATAGGGATCGATAGTGTATCTGTCTGGCGATGGAGAAAATACATGATGTTTATCTATCTATAAGTAGAGACTTAAACTAAAGGTACTCTCTGGCTGAAATATAGCACTTTACGAACTTGCTTAAATAGTGCGATTTGAACTAAATTATCACTAAATGTTTATATGGATTAAGACTTATGGTAGTTGAATGATAATGTCAGTCAAAAGAGAGATGGCTTACATTCAATATTGTGTGATTCTCGTATAAGATTCCGATCGAACAATCACACGATAAAAAGAGGAGAACAAACGATGGTATCGACTCTTGACGACACCAAGCGTACAGCTATTGCAGTTAAATTAGCAGACATAAAAGCGCTGCAAAACTTGCTGATTAGTAACGAGCAATTGCTGCTAAACCAATGTGGGGATCAAGAAATTTGCGATCGCCTGCGAGATATGCTCAATGATGACCAGAAAAACCTCGGCGTTTTGGACACTGTAATTGTTCAGTACGGTGTCAAGGGAGAGCCGAAAGAAACCACCCAGGAAATGATCGACAAGACTCAGAAATTGATGCAAGGTTCTGAGTTAACTTTGTATGAAAAGTTCGCCCATCACGAACTGCTCAAGCACGGTCAAGTGATGAAAGGTTTGCTGGTTCACAAAGCCGCCCAAGTTGTTGGTGCTGATGTGGAAGCTGCTATCACTCCTTTGAACACGATCAACTTTGAGAACCGCGCTCATCAAGAGCAACTCAAAGGTATTCTGGAAATTCTGGGTACTCGCGAACTGACCGGTAAAGATCCGGATCAAGGCATTTGGGCTCGCGTTCAAGATGCGATCGCTGCGTTCACAGGCGTTGCGGGTAGCGTTGTCACTCGCACCAAGAGCGATATGAATATTCAAGAGCTAATCAGAATGGATCACACCAAGGTGAATACTCTGTTCGCTCAAGTTCAATCCACCGACGATCCTCAAAAGCTCCAAGAATATTTCGGCCAAATCTACAAGGATTTGAGCGCTCACTCGGAAGCTGAAGAGCAAATTGTTTACCCAGCAGTACGTTCTTACTACGAAAAGACAGACGATCTGTATAAAGAACAAGCTGAAATGAAGCAGCTGCTGGAACGAATTAAGTCTATCAGCCCCTCTTCATCGAACTTTAAAGACGAAGTTAAACAGCTGATGAATGCTGTGATGCACCACGTCCAGCAAGAAGAGAGCGAAATGTTCCGGAAAATCAACGACAATTTCAGCGAACAGCAACAGGAACAAATGGCTACTGAGTTCAAAACAGCCAAGAGCAAGATTCAAGATAAAATGGCTGCTTCCATGAAGTAGTAGTCTGTTGAAACTCTATTAAATCTAGGAATGCTAAAAAGTCAGCTTCCTGGATTTAATAAACCAAAGATTGTTAGTTTTGGCAATGGTTGTGGTAGTCTGTCTAGGAGGGCTTAAAACGTAACCTCCTAGATTTTTTAATATGATAAAATGGCTCTTCCGTTATTGTGGCGATCGTCAAAACTTATTTAATGGTAGGGTGGGTTAAGCACGGGCGATAATTTCAGTATTTTAACCCAATAATTTAGTTTCCGTGCCGTCACCCACCATCCCACTCAATTCTAACAGTAACGAACATTTTTCCCATCAACGCGAAACAGCCACAAATATTTAGTAGAAACTAGCGTTTACGCTCAGTCGATGGACGGATGAATTGACTAATTTTTATATGCGATGCTCAAAAGAGTTACACTTACTTTTTCAGTAGGCAATCAAAATGGACGCTGTTGAATTAATCAAAGCAGATCATCGCCAAGTCGAAAAACTTTTCTCAAAAATTGAGAAAACGGAAGACCCCGATAAACTCTACGAATACTTCAACGAACTTTACGCAGAGTTAAACGTACACGCCCAAGCGGAAGAGTTAACCTTGTATCCGGCAATGCGCGACCATCAGGAAATTGAAGACTTGGTTGAAGAAGCAGAAGAAGAACACGATGAAGCTAAGATATTGCTGGAGGAAATTAAATCGCTCAGTCCCTCTTCTCCTGAATTCAAGAAAAAGATTAGACAATTAAAACAAGCAGTTCTGCATCATGTAGAGGAAGAAGAAAGCGAAGTATTGCCGCAAGTCAGCGAGTACATGAGCGAAGCAGAATTGAACCAAGTTGCTAAGGAGTTTCAAGATACTAAAAGCAGGTTACAGGATGATATTTCAGAAGCTGCCAGCCGTTGAATTTCCGTAGTTTTGTAGGGTGGGCAATGCCCACCCTACTTTATCCCAACTGTTTAACCGTTGTGGAGTCAGCGCCAAAAACTCCACATCGTCTGCTTTATTAACATTTTTTGGCACCCTTCGCACTTTGTCGGCGCGACAATGGGCTACAGCGATATAATTCCCATCCGGTGCATTATTTAACCTTCTCAACCTATAAAACAGAGTAACAATCGCTCATTTTTAGTTTATCGACCTGTGGGTTGATCAACTAAAAAGTAAATGCTCAACCTCCAGATGTACAACTTTTGAAAAGTTGTTTTTGATGGGAATTACTCATAAACAACTGATTTACTACATCACCCCAGAGGCTGAATTTATAGTGAGGTTGGGAAATTAGCATAAGGGTTATTAACATTTTTTGGGGCTACTGACTTTCTCGATCGCCCGACGCCCTAATTTACTTGTAAATATACGACACCGCAACTTTATATCCGAAAGGAACTAAATCTCTGTTGGAATCGTCCGTTGATTCCGGATTCCCTTAATTTTTTCTATTGACAGTTGCTTTACGAGCTGTCGCAAGAGATACTAAGATAGTTAGCAATAGAGCGAGATAGCTTGGCAGCAATTGGGCATATCGCTCAATAATACACAAAGGATCGGGGTAGCTGACCTTGACATTCTCAAGGCGCTAAACCTTGGGAATATAGGGTGGCATTACCGGGATTGCTGTTGGTGTGAGTTTTGTGAGACTACTTATATGCGTTTATCCACTCTTGCTGTATGTACGTTAGCTGCTCTGGCAGCTGGGGCTTTGAGTGCAGAAGCCAATCCCAGTCAGAGTACGCACGCTCCTCCATCTGGTGCTTATGCCGCACCGGAAACTGTCACAGCGCCATCTCTGGCGCAGCTAGTTGCCCAAATTGAAAACGGGAGCAACTCTCAGATAGAGGTGACAAAGCAACTCGAAGCAGAATTAAGTTCGATCGCACAACCTACAAATAACATCATCGCTCAGTCATCTGCCGCAAGCGCTAAGCAGTCCGAACCAATGGAATTGCTTGTGACAGAAAATCCAGGCGCTCAAGCCCTTCGAGCCAATAACTTCGTTTCCCAGTCATCCATAAATGTGGATGTCAACCAACTGCTGAGCGATCGGCAAAGCCAAAATCAAACCAATTATTGCAGTTCGCAAACAACACAGAACTCTACAGCCGAAAACTCTACAACCCAAGTGGCTCAAGGGTCGAGGAACTGCCCTCGACCGCGACGAATTGCGCCGCTCTCGGTACCGGAAGTAGAAGATGAATTTGAATCTTCCCCAGGCTTGAGTATCTACATTCCCGTTGGCTTTGGTGCGGATCGAAACACCTTCTTTCTCGGCGGCACTTATCAAAACACCACGAGATCCGATAACGATGATAATAACGGCAATGTTGGTGTTGGTATCGGTTTAGGCGATGCCGATCGATTGGTCGGGGTGGAAATATCCTATGCCTTTGAAAATTTCAACGATGAAGATGATTTTGGCGAAGGTGGCTTTAACTTAAAAGTGCATCGTCGGTTGAGTCAAAGTCTATCGGTAGCAGCTGGCTATAACGGCTTGATCAATATCGGTAGCAATGACTTTGAACATTCTCGCTACGGCGTAATTACGAAAATCTTTCGGACGCGAGAATCTGTTCGCGATCCTTTCAGTCGCCTTGCAGTTACGGTGGGAGTAGGCGACGGACAGTTTCGATCGAACGGCGCGATCGATGCTGGCGATAACGACCCCAACTTTTTTGGTAACGTAGCCTTCCGGCTTATCCGACCGATCAGCTTTATCACGGAATGGACAGGAACAGACCTAGCAATGGGCTTTTCGATCGCACCTTTTAAAGGCATACCTTGGGTAATTACTCCCGCCGTGCGCGACCTCGCCGGTAGAGGTGATGACCCGCGATTTGTGGTAGGCTCTGGAATTTCATTTCACTTTTAAGTAGGAGGTGCTTTGATTATGCGGACAATTAAATCTTTTGTTTGGGTCGTCGGTCTGTCTCTGATTGCCGGGTCTCTAACAGCTACTCCTGCTAAGGCAGATCACGTTCCGGACATCACCGGAACGAATTACTGGAACAACACCTCACCCCAATTCGGTCGTCGCGGCGTTCGCTTAGATCCCGATTTAGTCGATCGAGTCAGAAGGTTCAACGATGAAGCCGAACAAGCCTATAACGGTTGTTTGGCAGCAGTAGAAGCCGCACCGCCAAATCCCGGTGGCCCCCGACAGTATTTGCGAACCCCCCAAAATGTTGCAGGCGAATACCCGGCTGCGTGTCAGCGGCTCAATGCGTTGCGAAATGAACGAGATAACTTGCAGGGTCGATTGGAGGGAGTAGGACAGGCGAGTCCATCTCGGAAAATTTGGTAGATCTCTGCTTAAGCTTGCAGCTTCTAGGTTTCAAGGTGAGTGAGGAGGAGTAAGAAAACTATGATGCAAAAAAAGGGTAAAAGCGATCGCGCCGCTGGGGTACAGTTGCTGATGGGAGCGATCGCCGCCGGACTGATCGGCATTTTCTCAATGCCGGTGAAAGCTCAGAGCATCCCATCGCAAGGTGTCCAATTTAACGAAGATACCCTGATCGAATTTGAATTCAGAGAATCCCACGGCTACTACAAGTCTACTTTTGGCGTCATCAATTTAAGAACTCGCCAAATGACAGACCTGATCGCTGAAGTCAAACCTTTTGATGACTTCAGCGATACCTCGGATCTGAACAATCCCTCAAGACGCACAGATGACACCGGCACGCCAAGGGACTTTTTGGGAACGCCCGGTAACTCGGTACCAGATCCCATCAGGCGGTTTACGTTTCAGGCAAATACCCCTTACGCTTTCTACCTGAAGGTTTTTCGACCCAACAACACGCTTGTCACCACATTGTACTCGACCAGATTCGAGCAACTGGGCAGCACAGATGCAGATTCCGCCCAGTCTGAAGGTGGTCTATCCGATGGGAAGGTGGGCGATCGCACAGGTGTCCGCGTCAGCTGGGACGATACCGGACTACCCAAACCGGGAAGAGACAGGGACTACGATGACTTTATTGTCGAAGCTGGCGGTTTTCTCGTACCCCCCGCCCCCTGTCCCAGAGTAGAGTAACAGGCTGACCTCAACCCAGAAACCCGGTTTCTTGAAGAAACCGGGTTTCTTTTCGAGCCTAAACCACTACCATATCTTTATGCTCAATCTTGGTTCCCAAAACTTTGAGGAATTCCGCTAACCAACGGGGATGGGCGGGCCAAGCCGGTGCCGTTACCAAATTGCCGTCAACCATCGCTTCATCAACGGGAATATTAACGTACAGTCCACCAGCAAGAGTAACATCTGGGCCGCAAGCTGGGTAAGCAGTGCAACTCTTGCCTTGCAAAACTCCAGCTGCTGCCAAAAGCTGCAATCCGTGACAGATGGCGGCGATCGGCTTATTCGCTTGGGCAAAGTGGCGAGTTATTTCCAGTACTTTTTCATTTAAGCGGATATATTCCGGCGCACGTCCCCCAGGAACAACCAAAGCATCGTAGTTTTCTGCTGCCACTTCATCGAAGCTGGCATTTAAAGTAAAGTTGTGACCTGGTTTCTCGCTATAAGTTTGGTCGCCCTCAAAATCATGCACGGATGTTCGTACCTTTTGTCCAGCTTTTTTGTCGGGACACACGGCATGAACGGTATGTCCGACCATTTGTAGCGCCTGGAACGGCACCATCACTTCATAATCCTCTACGTAGTCGCCGACAAGCATCAAAATCTTTTTGGCAGCCATATTTTATTGCCTTCTTTATTTCACTTGGCTATTTAAATAATAGCCAAGTCAGTGTTGTTATCTGAATTGACAAAATTTTTAATTTTATCAAGACTTGAGAAGCTGGGTTTCTTGCCAAAAATTGAGGCTTGCGAGCAGAGGTTTTTCAACATAACTTTTTTGGCCGATTTTTCCTGTGAGCGCAGATGCTTTGTTTGCGCCTATAAGTATTGTTTATTAATTATTTAAAATAGCCGTTGCTTTGGAGAGATTACCGCTTATTTATTTTATCTATATGGAAGTAATTCTGTCTATCGGTAGAGCCGAAATATAAAACTTTTCTTTAGATTAGAGGACATCTTTAAACCTATTAATAAAAAATTAGGCAATGACTAGATGAAAAACACAAAACTAGCTACGCGCAAAACATCTCAAAGGTTATTGAGTAGCCAGACAGTCGAGATGACATTGCAGTTATACGAACGGGCGATCGCTGCCACCAGCACAAGCATCGTAATTGCCGATGCGCTTTTACCGGATTTTCCTATTATTTACTGCAATGCAGCTTTTGTGCAACTTACAGGTTATTCGCTGGGCGAAATTTTGGGGCAAAGCTGCCTTTTTTTACAAGGCAGGGACACTGACCTATCTGGGTTGGCGCAAATCCAACAGGCGCTGCAAGCCAAGCGGGAATGCCGGGTAGTATTGAAGAACTATCGCAAAGACGGCGGTGCTTTTTGGAATGAATTGACTATTTCGCCAGTGCGAGATGTGAGCGATCGCATCACTCACTTTATTTGCGTGCAAGTAGATGTAACTGAGCAACAAAAAGATAAAAAGAGAATGCAAGCGCAATCTGCGGCAATGAATGCTTCAGCAGATGGAATGGCTATTTTCGATTCTACAGGGGAATTTATCTACATAAATGAAGCTTACGCTCAAATGAATGGATATGACACTACAGAAGATCTGATCGGGAAAAGTTGGAAAATTCTTTACGATCGAGCAGAACTAAGAATATTTGAGCAGTATATTCTGCCTGCGCTGAAAAAAAGTGGGCGATGGCGAGGTGAAGCGGTTGGTTTGCGACAAGATGGCAGCAAGTATCGGCAAGAATTATCCTTGAGCGAGATCGAAGCAGGTATGGGAATAGTTTGCGTAGTGCGGGACATCAGCGATCGCAAGCAAGCAGAAGTGGCGCTGCAACAAGTAAACGAATCGCTCGAACGCCGAATCGCTGTGGACAGAGCTCAATTGAGACAAGTCATTGACAAACTGCACAGGGAAACTTTAGAACGGCAGCAGGCACAAGCAATTTTACACGAAAGCGAAGCACTGCTGCGGCCTGTTGTGAGAAATTTACCGATAATTTTATTTGCGACCGATAAAGACGGTTCGATCGCTCTTTTAGAAGGAAAAGGATTAGAGCCTTTGAATCTAAAACCTGGGGAATTAATTGGGCGATCGATCCTCAACCTATACCTTCAAGAACCCGATATTCTCAGCAGAATTAACCACGTTATTGCAGGCGGTGAAACTGCCTGGGTTTCTGAAATTGGAAACTTGATATATGAAAGTCGAGCTACACCCCTAAAAAACCAAAGTGGTGAAATCTTAGGCTGCATCGGTATGGCAATGGATATCACCTATCACGTAAAACTTGAAGAAGCTTTGCGGCAGCAAGCGGATCGGGAACTGCTGCTAGGAGCGATCGCTCAGCGCATTCGCAAGTCTTTAAATCTCGAAGAAGTCCTCAATACCACAGTGCAAGAAGTGCGGCAATTTCTGCAAACAGACAGAGTGGTACTTTACCGCTTTGAGTCAGACTGGAGTGGTGTAGTGGTGGTGGAATCTGTGGGCGAAAATTGCGAACCAATTCTGGGAATTCCGATCGAAGATCCGTGCTTTAAAGAAAAGTACGTTCGGCAATACCAACAAGGTCGCATTCGGGCGATCGCAGATATCCATACCAGCGATATTGCCCAGTGTCATATCGATTTGCTAGCTCGGTTTGAGGTGCAAGCTAACCTGGTAGTTCCCATTTTGCAAGGAGAAAACTTGTGGGGATTGCTGATCGCTCATCATTGTAGTGGCCCAAGGGAATGGCAGGAAACAGAAGTTACTTTGCTAGCACAATTGAGCGTGCAAATAGCGATTTCCATTCAGCAATCCGAATTATATCAAAAGCTACAAACAGAACTTGTCGAGCGGCTGCAAGCTGAAGCTGCCTTGCGGCAAAGAGAAGAATTACTTTGCCAAAAAGCCTGCGAACTCGAACAAACCCTCAATGAGTTGCAAAAAACGCAATTCCAACTCATTCAGAGCGAGAAAATGTCTAGTTTGGGGCAATTAGTCGCCGGTGTAGCTCACGAAATTAATAATCCAGTCAACTTTATTTACGGTAATATTGAGCCGGCCAGAAATTACATTCAAGACTTGCTAGATATCATAGATCTCTACGAGCAGCACTGTCGGCAACCAAGCGCTGAAATTGAAGAAAAAGCCGAAGAAATTGACCTAGAATTCATCAAGCAGGATTTACCGAAACTATTGGAGTCAATGCAGGTGGGCTCAGTCCGAATTCGCGAGATAGTACGCAGCCTGCGCTACTTTTCCCGCACGGACGAAGCCGAGGTGAAAGCAGTGAATATTCACGAAGGCATTGACAGTACAATCATGATTTTGCAAAATCGTTTAAAACCGAATGCCAATTATTCCGGCATCTCGATCGTCCAAGAATATGGCAACCTGCCTAATGTGGTATGCTACCCCGGACAAATTAATCAGGTGTTTATGAATATTCTCAGCAATGCGATCGATGCTTTGCAAGAGAGTAGTAGGCATTCGGTTGCAGATAGTCAGGAAAATTCTCACCCAACACCGACAATTCGCATTCGCACTGAAGTTTTAGACAACAACCGCATTGCGATCCGCATTGCTGACAATGGCCCAGGTATGCCAGAAGAGGTTCGTCAGCGCTTGTTCGATCCCTTTTTTACAACCAAACCAGTCGGTAAAGGTACCGGTCTTGGTTTGTCTATAAGTTACCAGATTGTAGTTGAAAGACACGGCGGTGAATTGCACTGTTTTAGCCAGCTTGGTAAAGGTACTGAGTTTGCGATCGAAATCCCTCTCCATCAAACTAGGCGCTAGGCGCTAGGGGGTAGGGGTTAAAAAAAGTCAAAATTTTCCCTCTTCCCTCTCCCTCTGCCTTTCCCTCTTCTTCCCTAGTCCCTAACCCCTCATCCCTAGCCCCTGATCACTAACTCCGCCATTTTTGGGCAAACTGTTCCAAAACCGCTTTAGAAATTTGCCCTTCCAGCCACTCCAAAGCTTCGTTTTGATAGGACAACCCATCATAATATTTGCAAACATTAATCATAGTTAAAGGTTGTGCTGGTTGCGGCGAAGTTCGATCGCGCCATTTTCTGGCAAACTCATCCATGATTGGTTTGGGAATTTGCCCTTGCAGCCATTCCAAAGCACGATCTTGCGCTGGCAAACTTTGATAATACTTGCAAACATCGACCATACTGATAATTTCCGATGATAGCGGTTGTGGTGGCGCTGAAGTAATCAGTGCTTTCCAAGTTTTTGCCTCCACAACTCCATCCGCAGTCAAACCTTTAGATTTTTGAAACCCGATTACAGAAGTTTGCGTGTTAGTACCAAAAACGCCGTCAATAGAGCCAGGATTAAAGCCCCAAGCTTTGAGATATTTCTGCAAATCTTTGACTTTTGAACCCTTCGAGCCTTTCTTTAAAGGGATGCTGGGGGGAGCTAAAGTTTGCCGAACAACTCTTCGCAAACGGGGCAATTGACTGTATAACCAGTCGCCAGGGCAGTCAGTCGCTTTAAAGTCTCGATGTCCTTTAATATTGTCCGGATCGATATTGTAAGCTGAGCAAAGAGCAGCACATAATTCTACCAGACTGTTCCACTGAGCTGTTCCCATCCGGTGAGTCATGAAGTTACCTTCATTTTCAATTCCCGGTGACTCGTTTGCCGCCTTATTTCCAGCGTGAGCAGAACGAACGCAATGTCCTTTGGGAATTGCTGCTAAAGTACCCTGTCTTCCCTCTAGTACAAATCCGCCGATCGTATTCAAAAAGTTGTGTCCGGAATCGTTCCAGCCATTCGTATCCATGTGAGCGCGTTGGATATTTCTGGCTAGCTGTTTGCCTCCCTCCAATGTTCCTTTAGATAAAGCATTAGGAGGATTCGGGCTATCCGTATGGTGAATTATTATGAGTTTAGGTATGGTTTCTGCCGGTAACTCTTTCGGGGGTACGGCTCCCCAGTTAGCAGCGGAAATAACACTTGCAGTGAAAGGCATTTGAATTTCCTCTAAAATTTATACTCCAGTCAGTCACTCTAAAATTTGTTTTAGAGCTGCTTTTATATATTTGATTCAGGTGTCGATTTATTTCCTCCGGATCGCTTTTTAGGTAAATTATCTAAGTTCATGAATTTTGGCGAATGTGTGGAAATACTTACATTAAGAAGGATTGCCTACTTTTAAATTAAAGATAGCCGATGTTATCGTTATATTTTCGGTCTCTTTCGCTCCCGATCATACCAGGAGATTTGGATATAGGATCTGGAAGCTCTGGCGAGCGATCCCTATGAGGCAGAATTTGCAAGCATTGCATTCCCAGATGGCACTTGCCTACCAGGAAACAAAATAAATGAGAATAAAGTCCTGCACTAAAAGCAAAAGCAGCTGATTGAAATTGCATTATTACTGATTATTAATAAAAGCCCCAACTCCAAAAAAGCTATGTTAACATAACAGCATCGTCAGAGTAGGCAATTGTTGCCAACCGAATCTTTCTGTATTTGTTCGTGTAAAATTAGCGAATTTAAATCTCAGTAAAAATACGGTGATGATGTTCGTATTTACAGGCTATCAAATTTTAGAGCAAATTTACGAAAGGAACTATATAAACCGATTACCGCCCATCACGGCTATTTCATCTCTGGGAATCGTTAGAGTTATTCCAAAAAGTGCGCTTGATTAAAATTATCGACAGGTGGTGCGACAAGAAGAGGAGCGTTTGGCTCAAATCTGATTTGGGAAGCCTCAATATAGCTTCGATCAATTTCAAAAGATAACCATCGTCTCTGCATAGTTTCTGCTACCCGACCCGTCATATTTGAACCTGCAAAAGGATCTAACACTAAATCACCCGGTTCTGTACACAAATTGATGATAAATTCCGGTAATGCTTGCGGAAATCTGGCCGGATGTGGTTTCAATCCTTGTTCTTTACATCTTTTTTGATAGTAATCCTTTGATGATGTGTTTGAGGCTGAAATAACGTTCACAGGTTGTACTATAGGCTCTCCTATTTCTGTGGTTTCTTCTGCTTCTCTGGCATCTATAATATTAGGTGGAATTGCCCCACCTCTATCATTACTAAACTTGTTAGAAATGTTATGTCCGGATGGTCTTAGCTTGGCAGTGTAACCATTTTTGAGAAGGTTCTGCATGGATTGGCTATAAGGCTTTAAAACTCTTCTGTTATTCGCTTTTGGGTGAGGGTCTTTAGCTAGCCACCAGATTGTATTGACGGCATCTTTAACTCTTTCTCTTCTGATAGTTACCCATTCGGCAGGTGATGGGAGTTTGGCTGGATTATACCAGTAAAGTTCCTGTGCTAAATGAAAGCCAAGACCGCCTTTTTCGGGAGGTTTGCAAAGTTTAATAACTAACTCGAAATGATATAGAGATCGCACTGGATAACCTTTCACCCAGCTACCGCCAATGTCGATCGCCAGCGACCCTTTCGGCTGAAGCACCCGGTAAAATTGTTTGGCAAATGGCTCAAACCATTCAATATATTCTTCTGCATCCACATTGCCATACTCTTTCTTTCGGACTAAAGCAAAAGGTGGCGATGTGCAAATTAAGTCGATACTTTCATCGGGAACTTGTTGCAGCAACTCTAAGCTGTCTCCCAGATACGCAGCACCAAGTTTAGTTTCGTAATATGGTTGTTGATTCAATCTCATAAATATTACGGTTTTTCATATCCCAATGCGCGTGCTTTTACTTTGGCGGTGCGGGGGTCAGTTTCAAAAGTTACCCAACCTTCCCTCTTAGCCCGACGAGGCAAAAATGCAATTTCAAATTGGGCAGTTTCTTTTTCTTTGCTAGTGCTTTCTAGGGTAACTCAGATCTTGCACCATTCTCAACAAGACCTGAGAAACCGGGTTTCTTCACGAAAAATATAGGTTTTCAAGTTTAGCTATTTGCAAGAAACCCGGTTTCTATGCCAGGTGCAAGATCTAAGGTAACTTCAATTTGAACGCCTTCGGCTGTGCGATCGCCCTGATTTGTAACCGAAACGGGAACGATGAAGTGTTCCATAATTGGCTGCGGTTCTCCAAGCTGAACTTGAATCGCGGGCGGCATTTTACTCAGAGTTGCCGCATCGTAAATCAGGTAGCCCAGCGTACTGACAACCATGAGCAAAGCCATCCCAAAAACAACCCATTCCAGCCAATTTTTTTCTCTTATTTTCATTGCAGTAACAGCCTTCCCGCAGAAGCTCCCAAGGTTGCTGGTAGTGCTAACACAACTGTTTGCGCCACCCAAGTAATCGGTGTAACTCCATCAAAACGCCCAAAAAACCAGAGCAGGGACGCTGAAGCAATTAGTGCAACAGCATAGGTAATAACGGTGCCGGAAACGGTAGTAAATAGACTCTCGCTGCGAGTAAACTCTTTCGCACCGATGAAGTTGCTATAAAAAAGGATAAGCGTACCGAGAAGCATAGAAACTAACGCTAATCCTATCAATCTTTCTGATGAGATTTGCGTGGCGATCGTGATAATTTCTTCTGTCGGCGCTACGTTGGCAGCAAATAAAACCGCCCCGCATAAAGAAATGATTACTTGGCCCCAAAAATCAACTTCGTCTCGACCGGGACTGGGCAAGCCAGATTGCTGTTCGTCGCCTTTCATCCCCGTATCCCTGTTTTCTGGATCTGCCCCACCAAGCTGAGCTGTACCCACGGAAACGCCGATCGCAACCGTCATCGCTTCCACGACGATTTTACCGACAATTTCATCGGCAGTCATATCGAATGTGATGCGCCCCAACAACCAGAGGAAGGCAGCTGCAACCAATATTCCCAGTCCTAATTCTTCTACAGAATCGATTACCACCTCTAAACGACTGGCAGAACGGCGCAATCCAGCGTAGCGATTGTAACCCAGTAACAAGGTGAAAGTGGCCAGGAAGTAAAGAAAAATCCGCAGGGGATGTTCGGTAAAACCAGCCCACCAAACTTCCATCGTATAAATTAGCGGCAAGCTGAACATAATACCGCCGACAACGCCTCGGAAGTATTCTTGCAGGGATTCTGCAAGCGATCGCGCCTTTCCCAAATCGGTAGGGCGACTGTTGTTGCTAGTTTTGGAACTCATAGCCGTTAAAATCCCCAGCCATTGAATGCAGGGTAGCAATGGGTGATTGCATATCTATCGTTTTGTTACATAAGCTACAAAATTTTTTTGCCACCTATGCTCAGTGTACTATCTGGGCGATCGTTGCGGGGGAGTGGGGGAGCGGGAGAATGGAAAAATTAATATTTTCCCCCTTTTTCCTTTTTTCCTCTTCTCTCTGCCTGTTCCTATTAACTTTTGACTTTTGACTTTTGACTTTCCCCTATGGGCCAGAGTGTCAACAGTTATTCGTCATGGCCTATTTTTTTGTCGCTATGTTTAGCCTTTCTATCATTAGGCACTCTATTATTAACAGTGCGAATAATCCAATAACTAATGGATAGAGCAAGAATGGAAATTCCCAAACCAATCAACTCTACTCCGTCAGTTTTTTTAAAATCGAGAATAATGATTTTACGAGCCACCGCTATCAGAGAAGTTACGACAACTAATTCGGCTTGAACAACGTGTTTTCGCAGGTATGCTGTGATATTTTCTAATATTTCCAGAGCAATTAATATGCTTAAAAATACACCAAATATATTAACTAAAAATTCGTTAAACCTACCTATTGAATGATCGAAAAATAATTCTTTACCGAGAATGACCATTAGGTCAAAAACTGCGATCAGGATCACAACAACCATTGCCAAAGAAAGGACTTTGGAGACAAGGGTTTCTATGTGTTCGATAAAGCCAAGAAACTCCTCATCCTTGTCGTGACCGCTGATTCTTTTAGATACGTTCCTCAAAAACCCCATTTTTAGGACTACTTCATACAGAAGGCGATGCTGAAAGCATACTAGATTTTGGGTATTGCAGGAAAGTGTCGGCTGTTTTGATATCGGCTGTAATCGGCACTAATTTTACAGCGCAGGCTTTTAGTTCGGGTTCTAGGGAGTCGGGGCAAGCTTCTGGATGGGTGAGGACGTTTGCTTCTGCATTTTCTGCCCAGAGTGCGCCCCAGTGCATAGGTACAAACACTGTTCCGGGAGCGATCGCCTCTGTCACTTTAGCAGGGAATCGCGCCATACCGCGACGACTGCGGACTTCTACCCAAGTATCCTCCTGAATACCCAACTTCCCAGCATCGCGGGGATGTATTTCGATAAAAGGATTTGGGTGCATTTGGCGAATTTTTTCAATCCTACCCGTGCGGGTTTGAGTGTGCCAGTGACCGTACAGACGCCCAATAGTAAGGACAAAGGGATAGTCCGGATCGGGAGGTTCTGCCAATCCCCGCGAGTGATACGCCCCAAAACGGGCGCGTCCGTCGGGAGTATGGAAGCGAAAATCCGTGTAAAGCCTTTTAGATTGAGATTCAGCAGACGATGAGCGATCGGGACAGGGCCACTGTTGTGGGCCTTCGGTGGCTAACCTTTCGTGACTGACACCGGTCATATCGCAGGGACGCCTTCTCGTCAGCTGCACAAATTCCGCATAAACTTCGGCAGAGTTGGCAAACTTGAACTGTTCTGCAAAACCCAAACGGCGTCCTACTTCCGCAAAAATTTCCCAATCTGCCCTTGCTTCGCCTGGGGCTTCGCGAAATGCCGAACAAAGAGTGATGCGCCGTTCCGAATTAGTCATCACCCCAGTTTTTTCACTCCACTGGGCAGCTGGGAGGAGAACGTGAGCGTAGTTAGCTGTTTCTGTGGGATAATAGGCGTCTTGGTAGACAGTGAAAGGCGATCGCCACAAAGCTTTTTTCGTGCGTTCCAAATCTGGCATACTCACAGCTGGATTGGTAGCCGCCACCCACAAAAATCCGACTTGACCGGCTTCTAAGCCAGTAATCATCTCCCACACGGAAAGACCGGGTGCAGCAGAGATCCTTCCTGTCGGCAAACCCCAAAACTGCTCTACTTCAATGCGGTGTTGGGCATTTTTGACAACTCGGTACCCAGGCAGCAGGTGGGCCAGACCGCCTGCTTCCCGTCCTCCCATCGCATTTGGCTGACCGGTGAGAGAAAATGGCCCCGCACCTGGGTTGCCAATCTGACCTGTCATCAAGTGCAAGTTAATGATGGTGCGGACTTTGGCTGTACCTTCCGAAGATTGATTTACTCCCATCGACCACATGGAAAGAACTCGTTTCGATTCGCCCCAGTATCGCGCCGCCATTTCCAATTCATTGACTTTGATGCCGCACTTTCTCGCCACAAACTCTGGTGGATATTGGCGAATCACATCAGCATAGGCGGGAAAACCGCTAGTGCATTCGTCAATAAATTCGCTGTTAATGTAACCCCAACGCAGCAACAAATGGGCAATGCCATTTAACAAATCGATGTCGGTGCCGGGTTTAATTGCTAGATGCAAGTCTGCTGCTTCGGCAGTAGTAGTTCGACGCGGATCGACAACAATCATTTTGACTTTGCCGTTGTTTTTTTTGTGGTGTTTCCGCAGTCGGTTAAAAATAATTGGGTGACATTCGGCGGTGTTGGTGCCGATTAAAAAAGCACAATCTGTTAAATCCAAATCATCATAGCAACAGGGCGGGCCATCAGCACCAAAACTTTGAATGTAACCTGCCACCGCACTAGACATACACAAACGCGAATTGGCATCAAAGTTATTTGTGCCGAGACATCCTTTTAATAGTTTTTGAGCGATGTAATAATCTTCCGTTTGAAATTGACCTGAGCCATACATACAAATGGCTTCTGGCCCTTGAGTGAAGCGAACGGTTTGGATGCGGTTAACGATCGCGTTGAGAGCTTCTTCCCAGGTGACTCGTTGAAAGGGTCGATCGAGCGATTCGCGCATCATCGGATATAGCAGTCGGTCTTTATTTAAAGATTCCGCAATTGTGGCACCTTTAACGCAAACCATACCTTGACTGGAGGGATGTGCGCGATCGCCCTGTACTTTCCATGTCGGATATCCTTGACTGTCTCTATTTACAGGCTTGCCAGGTTGCGCTGGCGGCGATACTTCCAAACCACAGCCAACACCACAATACGGACAAAGTGTTTTTGTTGAGTCAGTCATAAAATTTACCCCTCAGTCATTAGTCATCAGTCACACGGGGGAGCGGGGGAGCAGAAGAATTAATATTTTCCCTCTTCCCCTAACTCCTAACCCCTAACCCCTAACCCCTGGGAATTGTTGGTGTTAGTTTTTCCACTTTTGCATCTTCTGGTTCACCTTCATAATGTGCAGCAAAGGAACCTTTCGGTTCTTTCAAGAAGAAGGCACACAGGAAAGCGCAGACTAAAGCCGCTACACCCATTGTTGTAAACAGAGTCGGAGCGTCTGTCAAGCTGAAAACTGTCAGAAAAACTACACCGCCAAAGTTGCCATAAGCTCCCACATTCCCAGATATTTGTCCGGTAACTTCTTTTTTAATTAGGGGTACGATCGCGTAGGTAGAACCGCAACCTGCTTGAGCAAAGTAAGCAGAGAACATCGTTATCCCTATTGCCATCGGTATCGACCAGCTAGAGTTGATAAAGTGAGCCATCAAATAGCCAAATCCTACCCCGCCTGCCAGAATTGTCATCGTCCATTTGCGGCTGCCCAATTTATCGGAAATCAAACCGCCGCTGGGACGAGAAACTAAGTTCAAAAATGGATAGGTAGCGGCAATCATTGCTGCTGTTACGTGTTCGAGCGCAAAGGTTTTTTCAAAGAAAGCTGGCAACATAGAAACAGCTGCTAATTCGGAGCCAAACGTGACTATGTAGCAGAGTTCTAGGAGAGCCACTTGACGAAATTCATAACGTTCTGATGGCGAAAATGTTTTCTTGCCTTCAACTACATCTTTGTTTACGTGCCAAGCTTTAATAGTTTGGTAAATAAATAGCCATCCCAAGAGGAACCAAACAATTAACAACCCATCGCTATTGAGAAAGTGAATTTTAGGTTGAGCTAACCGCCAAGCCAATAAACCGAGAGCAAAAATCAACCCAAAATTAGATACCAACATTGCGTAGTAGCTGCGTGGGCTAGTAACTTCCAACGCACCAGCTTTTTTGGGTTTTTTATAGGTAGCGCCTGGGGGAGTATCTTGAACGTTGTTGTAATAAACCCAGCCGTAAAGCGCGGCAATAATGCCTGTAAGTGCGATCGCCAAACGCCAGTTAGTTGCTCCTCCACCTAGAAAAGCGGTAGAAATTGCGATTGTCGGTAGGGCAAATTCAGCACCAAATGCTCCGAAATTACCCCAACCTCCGTAAATACCTTCTGCAAGACCAATTTCTTTAGGCGGGAACCATTCGGACACCATCCGAATGCCAACTACAAATCCCGCACCGACAATACCCATCAGCAAACGGCTGATGACTAATTCCGTAAAATTTTGGGACATTGCTGTAGCTAAACAAGGCACCACTGCAAACATCAACAAAAAGGAATAGGTGATGCGCGGGCCGAATTTATCTAGCAGCATCCCGATGATAATTCGCGCCGGAATTGTCAACGCGAGATTGCAGATTAGCAGGGTCTTGATTTGAGCTTCTTCTAGATGTAAATCCTTACCTATTGTTGTAGCGAAGGGAGCGAAGTTAAACCAACATACAAAGGTCAGAAAAAAGGCGAACCAAGTAAAGTGCAATATTTTGTATCGCCCTTTTAAAGACCACATTTCTAGGAGCATGAAAACCTTCCTTTAACTGCAAAATACCGAAATTCAGACAATAAGGGGTTAGGGGTTAGGGGTTAGGGGTTAGGGGAAGAATTAATATTTTCTTTAGTCCCTAGTCCCTAGTCCCTAGTCCCTAGCCCCTAATCCCTAGTCCCTAGTCTTTCATCCAAAATCCCAAATCTATTAAGCATCGATCGCAACTCGTCCGACTGGGTGAGATATGCAGGTCAAAATGTACCCTCCTTCGCGATCGCTAACATCGAGAGCTTCCGGTTCTCCTTCATATTTCACTTCACCTTCTAGCAGTTTCTGCTTGCAAGTTCCACAGGTTCCCGATCGGCAACTGCTAGGAATATCAACCCCTTCTTGTTCGGCAATATCTAAGATATATTGGTTGCGATCGCAGTTAATTTCCTTACCGGATTTAACGAAAGAAATTACCGCCGTTTGAGAAATAGAAACCCGGTTTCTGGGAGGCGCTGAAATAACCCGATCTGCTATTTGACCTGTTTGCGCTTCAGCAGAAGATGGTTGCGATTTGCCATTGAGAGAAGCTGTATCTAAGCTTGGTAATGGTACAAAAGATAAATCATCTATCTGAATTTTTGCCGAACTATCTGCTTGTTTTTCCTCCTCCGTCTTTGGTCTTGCCCCAAAGTTTTCGATGAGCAAATCCTGCAATATCGGCTTCAAATCTTCACAAGGAATCCCCTTTCTTACACAGCTACCGAGTTGGGCATCCTTACCTACCTTCCCACCCATAAAGAGGTCAACGCCTTCGACAGCTTTGCCATCTTTGCGCGTCTTTGTACCCATCAAACCGATATCGGCGACTTGGGGTTGACCGCAGGAATTGGGGCAACCAGTCCAGTGAATTCTAACTGGTTTGGCCAGAAATAATTCTGCATCCAATTCCTTAATTATTCCTAACGCCCGATTTTTGGTTTCAATTAAGGCGAAACCGCAGAATTCTCCACCTGTGCAAGAAACTAACGCCCGTTGCAAAGGTTTGGGATCGATCGCAAACTTTTGCAGCAGCGGTTCTGCTAAGAAAGCTTGCAGACGAGTATCTGGAATATTGGGAATAATCAGATTTTGCTCGACTGTAAGACGAATTTCGCCACTTCCGTAAACTTCCGCCAATCTCGCCAGTTCAAACATATCGCTGGCGTACATCCGACCGATGGGAACGTGCAAACCGACATAGTTCAAACCGTGTTGTTTTTGACGGTAAACGCCGATATGGTCGCGCTTTTCCCATTCGATTTCATCTTTTTCTGCTTCCGATTGCAGGGGACGACCCAGATATTTTTCGACTTGCGATCGAAAACCCTCCAAACCCAATTCATCAATCAACCACATCAGGCGCGACTTTTGTCGGTTCGATCGCAATCCGCTATCGCGGTAAACTTCTAAAATAGCCCGACTTACAGGCACAACATCTTCCGGTGGAACCCAAGCGTGCAGAGGAATTGCCGCATCGCAGCGTTTAGCAGAAAAGAACCCGCCAACCAAAACGTTAAATCCGATAACGCCATCTTTATAGGCGGGAATGAAGGCAATATCGTTAATTTCAGCGTGAACTGAATTATCGCGACATCCAGCAACTGCAATGTTAAATTTCCGGGGCAAATTGCTAAATTCCGGGTTACCTTCACCGTTGTTGGTGATCGTATCTTGCAGGTTGCGCGTGATGCCTACTGTATCGATCAATTCATCCGCATCGATACCTGCAACTGGCGAACCTGTGATGTTGCGAACATTGTCCATGCCGGACTGAATGCTAGTTAAACCTGCTGACAGCAAACGATTGAAAATATACGGTACGTCCTCTATTTGAATTCCTCGTATTTGGATGTTTTGCCTGGTAGTAATATCGGCGTTGCCTTCTTTTTGAAATCCCGAAGCTTTTGTGTAACGCTGCACGATTTCTGCAAGCACTCGCATTTGACTGGCGGTGATGATGCCATTGGGTATCCGCAACCGCAGCATAAACTTGCCGGGAGTGACGGCGCGATAGAAGAAGCCTACCCACTTGAGGCGATAATCGCGATCGATTTCGTCCATCGCCTGCCAACCGATTTGGGCAAAATGCTCTAATTCTGCTTTGATGGCGAGACCATCTTTTTCTGCTTTGAATTTTTCAAATTTGTTCTGCGTTGCGGTTACTGTAGCGGTGCTTGTCATCGATTAATTCTCCTTAAATGCCTACCCAAACTTGCCGATCGCTTGCGATATCTCAATTTATCGATTCACCATTTAAAATACTTTTGGAAGTTTGGCCGTTACTTGGCAACAATACTCTATTTGCAACTTTTGGCTTTTGTATGTCAAAGGTGCGAACTTTGTATGTCACTAGCGTAATTGCTTAACTTCTGAGCCTGTGATTTGAATTTCTTTTCTGTTAGATTAAACATTCCGATCGATTAATTTCGTAGACTTTGCTACAAAGCTTAAGCTTACTCTCGCATATCTATCTTTAGAGGTATTGCCTATGCCTTGGGAGGAATAAGAAGAAATAAAGGCATGATTCAAAAGTTCTTCCCAGCGAACAAGTTTGACTTGATTGGGTGCAGGCATTTGCATCTGTATTGAGCCAGCTGTGCTGCTTTCTTGATTTGTCTATTAGCTACGCTATGGGAATTACAAGGGCAAATTCGTATACAGAGTTACAAAAATAGGGTAAATATGAGTTCAGTGCATATGAATAATGCTGTTTCTACATCAATTGCACCTTTCGGAATAGGGCATAGGGAATAGGGGCTAGGGCGTCGGGAAGAGGGAAGAGGGATTGGGGAAAGGGAAAAGAGAAAATATTAATTCTTCCGCTCCCCCGCTCCCCCACTCCCCCGCTCCCCCACTCCCCCACTCTCTCTTCCCCCAGCCCCTATCCCCTATTCCCTAGCCCCTTATTCTGCATGGGCAAAGCGCCGGAAGAGGAAGTCCAAGGCGTAATTACGCAGTTCGTAGTATTGGGAATCTTCCATAATGGCGGCCCGATCGCGCGGACGCGAAAAAGGAACTTCCACGATCTCACCAATCTTGGCGTGCGGGCCATTAGTCATCATCACTACCCGATCGGCAAGAAACAGCGCTTCATCTATATCGTGGGTAATCATCAACACAGTAACGCGGTTTTGCCGCCAAATTTGCAGCAGCTCCTCTTGCAGCTCCTCCTTGGTGATGGCGTCCAAAGCACCAAACGGCTCATCTAAAATCAAAATTTCCGGACGCATAGCCAAAGCGCGTGCGATCGCAACTCGCTGTTTCATCCCACCCGACAGCTGGCTGGGGCGCTTGTGGGCAGCTTCTGTCAGTCCCACCAACTCCAGATGTTGCCTGGTAATAGTCATTTTCTCAAGCTTGGATTTGTTTCGATGCGCCGCCTTTACTGCCAGGTAAACGTTATCGAAAGCCGTCTTCCAAGGCAAAAGCGCGTAATTTTGGAACACCATCATCCTGTCTGGGCCAGGTCTGGTAATGCGGGAACCGCGCAACCGCACTTCTCCATCAGTCGGCTTGTTGAAACCTGCCACCATGTTCAATAGCGTAGACTTACCGCACCCGGAGTGACCGATGACGCAGACAAATTCGCCTTCGTAAACGGTGAGGTTCACATCTTCCAGAACTGTATATGGGCCTTTGGGTGTGGCATAAATTTTGGAAACGTTCTCGATCTCTAGGATGGGCGCTTTTGCTGGAGTTGGCTGTTTTTGGAGAGTAGTTGCAGTTTGCATAGGACAGGGAACGAGGGTAAGGTGGGACGAAAGAATTTTCTTTTTTGGAAAAATGTCGCCAATTGGCGACAAAATTTGGTTCTCGGAAAAATGGGACACATGGGTCCCATTTTTTGGGTTGACATCAGAGGGAAAAAGTTAAGCTGCCTCAGTTGCAGTTCGATCGATGATGACTTCTCGGATGCTAAACTCGCGGCAAATAGTCAGGCGTTTGAGATAGCCGAGCGGATCGTCCGGGTCAAACACTACACCGTCAAAGAGTGGGAAAGGTTTGCGATCGGGTTCGATATCGGGCCATCCCAACTGACGCGCCGCTTCACCGAACAAATCTACCCGACGCACTCGTTCCAAAACTTCGATCCAGTTCTTGGGGAAAGGAGTAATATTCCAACGCGCCAGCTGGGTCAAGATCCATAACCCCTCAACCCTACCCGGACAGTTGGCATTGTCGTAGTGAAACAGATTAAATCTGGGCAGGAGTTGAGTCGGTGCGCCAGTACCTCGGTTGTAGTGAGCCAAGAAACCTGGACGAATATATTCAGCCGCCACACCAACATAATTCGGCTGACACAACCATTGCAAAATTTCTTCGCGGTTGCGCCGATCGTCGCAATAGGCGCAAGCTTCTAAGATAGCTTTGAGCAGAGCGATATGAGTTTCAGGAAACCGATCTGCCCAATCTTCCCGCACTCCCAGCACTTTTTCGGGATTTCCCGGCCAAATATCCAGGTCGGTAGCGATCGCAAAACCCAAACCTTCGTAAATGGCGCGACAGTTCCAAGGTTCCCCCACACAGTAACCGTCGATGTTGCCAGCTTTCAGGTGCTTCACCATTTGTTCTGGTGGCACAACTACCAGATTGACATCTCGGTCTGGATCGATACCTCCGGAAGCTAGCCAGTAACGCAGCATCAGATTGTGCATTGAGGACTCGTGAACGATGCCGAGAGTGTAAACTCGATCTTTATTTTTGGCGATCGCTTCTTTAAAATCTTTAAGCGTGCGTACCCCTTGCTCGAATAATCTATTACTTAAGGTAATCGCGTTACCGTTGCGACTGAGGACTGCGCCAGTAATTACGGGGATGGGAGTGTTGCCACCCATACCCAAAGTCATGGCTAAAGGCATACCCGTCACCATTGGGGCGGCATCTAGACGTCCGGTGGCGATACCTTCTGCGATCGCATCCCAGCTTTGTTCGCGGTGGAGGTTGACTTCTTCTAATCCATATTTTTGGAACAATCCTTTCTCTTGGGCAACTACCAGGGGGGCGCAGTCTGTCAGGGGAAGAAAACCAATGTTTAAGTTAAGTTTTTCTCTGGTTTGAGAAACGATCGCACCTTTGGTATTGGTATTGCCTGCTGCTGTTTGCTTGACCTTGCGTTTCTTATCCCGCTTTTGCTGATTGAGGAAATAAATCATTTGGTTACGCAAGTTGTAGTAACTGGGATGATTTACTACCTCCATGCGGTGGCGAGGTCGCGGAATGGAAACTTCCAATATTTGACCGATGTGAGATTCTGGGCCATTGGTAAGCATAACAATGCGATCGGACAGCAGTAGCGCTTCATCGACATCGTGAGTTACCATTACGCAGGTGACATGGCTTTCTTCGCAGATTTGCATCAACTGTTCTTGCAAGCCACCCCGCGTTAAGGCATCCAAAGCACCGAACGGTTCGTCCAATAGCAGCAACTTGGGACGAATGGCTAAAGCGCGAGCGATCGCCACTCGCTGTTTCATCCCGCCGGACAATTCGCAGGGGCGCTTATCGGCTGCGTGTCGCAAGCCTACCAAATCTATATGATGTTCGACAATGCTGCGACGATCGCCTTTAGGTTGACGTCGCATGACTCGATTGACAGCCAAAGCAATATTTTGGCGCACCGTCAGCCAAGGTAGCAGCGAATAATTTTGAAACACCACCATGCGATCGGGCCCAGGCTGGGTAACTTGCCGCCCTTCTAAGATAACGCCGCCTTTTGTAGGGCGATCCAAACCTGCGATCGTATTTAGCAACGTGGATTTACCGCAGCCAGAGTGTCCGATTAAGGAGATAAATTCACCCTGTTTTATCTTCAATTCGATATTTTTGAGGGCGACATAACTCTCACCATTCGGTAAAGAGAATATGCGGTCTACGTGATCGACTTCTACGAATACAGACATAATTAATTGAGAGCGTTGGGGAGTGGGGGAGTGGGGGAGTGGGGGAGTGGGGGAGTGGGGGGGCGGGGGAGCAGGGGAGCAGGGGAGCGAAAGAATTAATTTTTGACTTTTGAATGAGTGACTTTTCCCTCTTGCTCTTCCCTAACCCCTAACCCCTAACCCCGACGCCCTTTTTTGACTGAGTGACTTTTGACTTGCCTATTTATGTTCTGCTGGGACGACTATCGAAGCGATGTAGGCGACTAGGCGATCGAGTAATAATCCCACTAGACCAACATAAATCAGGGCGATGATAATTCGGCTGAGTTGAGAGTTGTTGTAGGCATCCCAAATGAAGAAACCGATGCCAACACCACCTACTAACATTTCTGCTGCCACAATTGCCAGCCAAGATAAACCTATGCCAATTCTCAAACCTGTAAAAATGTACGGAACTGTCGCTGGGAACAAAACATTAAAGAAGTACTCAGGCCCAGACAATTGCAAGACTCTGGCGACGTTTCTGTAGTCTTGCGGCAGTTGCTGTACGCCGACCGTAGTGTTGATAATAATCGGCCATATCGCTGTGATAAAAATTACGAAAATAGCTGATGGATTGCTTTGTTGAAATGCCGCAAGAGAAATGGGCAGCCACGCCAAAGGTGGAATTGTACGCACTACTTGAAATATGGGATCTAGAGCGTCGTACAAGAATTTGTTAGCACCGATCGCGATACCCAAACCTATTCCTATCACCGTCGCTAGCGAAAAGCCGATCGCCACCCGTTGCAAGCTGGCAAATATTTGCAATGCCAAGCCTTTATCTGTACCGCCGTTATCAAAAAAAGGATTGATAATCAAGGGGTTCCAAGTGTCTTGCAGAACTTGTAATGGCCCTGGCAAACCTTGCGAACCCGGAGGACAAAGCACTTGCCATATCACCATAAAAACGAAGAGTGCAATTAACGGGCGAATTACTTTTGCTGAATTCTTCTGCATAAATCCACTTATAGGATTTCGCACTCTGCGTATATGAGACCTTCTTTGCATTTGAGCCGTCATTCTTATCTCCTATTACCGATTAATACTTAAAATCTATTAGTCATATGCCATTTCCTAAGTGCTGAATAATGGCATATGCCTAATGACGAATACTAGACTTTCTTGATAGCTAGACTCTTCAAGTAATCTTCTGGTTTTTCGTAGTCAAACTTAACACCATCGAAAAAAGTTTCCACACCACGAGATGAACTGGTCGGTATTTCCGCATCCGCAACTTTCAAAGCTTTCGCTGCCTCTTTCCACAAATCTTCGCGGTTTACTTTATCAACAAGTTCCTTAATCTTTGTATCAGCCGGAATATACCCCCAGCGAATATCTTCAGTTAAAAACCAAGTGTCGTGACTCTTATAGGGATAAGAAGCAGAATCTGACCAGAACTTCATCAGTAGAGGACTGCTCTGAACTAATGGGCGACCGTCGCCATAATCGATGTTGCCTTTAGAGCGTTCGATAATATCTGTTGCTGGTACGGCGAACCATTTCTGTTGCGAGAGAATTTGGCACATTTCCTCTTTGTTTTCCAGCTTGTCACACCACTGCTGCGCTTCCAATACAGCCATTAATAAAGCTTTTGCTGCCTTGGGATGTTTATCTACCCAATCTGCACGCATCGCAAATGCTTTTTCTGGATGGTCTTTCCACAATTCTCCGGTAACTAAAGCTGTGTAACCTTTGCCTTGGTTTACCAGCTGTGCGTTCCAGGGTTCGCCCACACAAAATGCTTCCATGTTACCAGTTTTCATGTTCGCGACCATCTGAGGTGGTGGAACCGGAATCACAGAAACAATATCCTGTTTCGTTACATCAATACCACCAGCTGCTAACCAATAACGCATCCACAAATCGTGCGTACCGCCAGGATACGTCATCGCAACTTTAAGGTCGTTTTTGCCAGCAGCTTTCTGCTTGGTAAAGGCTTCTTTGAGTACTTTACTATCCAAACCCAGCTTGTATTCTTTATAAGTACTGGCAACAGAAATTGCTTGCCCGTTAGTATTCAACCGGGCTAAAAGGTACATGGGGACTGGTTGCTTGGTCTTTGTTTGTCCCAAGCTCATCAAATAAGGCATGGGGGTGAGGATATGCGCTCCATCAATACCACCGCCTTGAGAACCGAGTTCTAAATTATCGCGAGTTACCGGCCAGGAAGCTTGTTTGAGGACTTCCACATCCTTCATACCGTATTTTTCAAATAAGCCCTTTTCTTTAGCAATAATTAAAGGGGCAGAGTCCGTGAGAGCAATGAATCCCAGCTTGGCCGCAGTAACTTCTGGAGCGTCGCCGTTGCTGACATTTACAGCAGGAACTGCGGAGGGAGATGAAGTCGAATTTGTTGTTGAAGTTGTATTGGCGGAGTTGGAAGTACAACCGTGTGCGAGTAAAGTACCGGCTGCGGTTGCTCCTGCTGTAATAATGAATTGCCTTCTCGTAAATCTGGTCATTTTCATTCACCTGTCGGTAACTAATTCTGCGGTTGTGGTTTGTTGTTGCGCTACAAATATTTTTGCACAACCCTTATAGGGAATTCTGGGACGGCGTTAATTATTGCCTCCGCAGAAATCGGTAGAGTGTAAGTAGGGCAGATTTAATTTGGATAAAGCTAGAAACTTTTCTGCTTAATAAAAAGCTGGCACTTAACCCATACTTTACACTAAAATTTTTCTCCAAAAAGTATCATTTGTAGCAAAATGCAACTAGCTCAAGAAAACTTGCTTACTTTACCGGAGATCGGGTAGATCGGGCGCAAAATATTTTGAGATTTAAATCTGCCCGATCGCTTGCTGTTTGCCTCAGTTTAAATTAAGCACAGGTAACCTGCTGTGACTTTAACCGAGCGCCGAAATGCTCGATTAATAAATCAACTAAAAAAGGCTTCAAATCTTCGCAAGGAATTCCCTTCATTACACAATTACCCAGATGAGCGTCCTTGCCTACTTTGCCGCCCATGTAGATATCAACTCCTTCGAGAGTTTTACCATTTTTTCTGACTTTGGTTCCCATTAAACCAATATCGGCTACTTGGGGTTGACCGCAAGAATTTGGACAACCAGTCCAGTGAATCCGTACTGGTTTACTTACAGATATCTCGGCTGACAATTCCTGAATAATTTCCAGGGCCCGGTTTTTAGTTTCGATGAGGGCAAAGTTGCAAAATTGCGCCCCTGTACAAGAAACTAACGTCCGTTTTAATGGTGCTGGGTTGATGGAAAATTTATCCAATATCGGTTCGGCTAAGAAAGCTTGTAACCGAGTGTCCGGGATATTAGGAATAATGATGTTTTGTTCGACTGTGAGGCGAATTTCTCCACTGCCGTAAACATCTGCCATCCTTGCCAGGTCAAACATATCTTGGGCATACAGTCGCCCGACAGGAATGTGCAAGCCAACGTAGTTCAAACCCAGTTGCTTTTGGCGAAAAACACCGATATGGTCGCGTTTTTCCCAAACGATCTCATCTTTTTCTGCTGCTGTTTGTAGGGATTGTCCTAGCTGTTTTTCTACTTCGGCTCGGAATTTGTTAATTCCCCACTCATCTATGAGCCACATCAAACGCGCTTTTTGCCGATTCGATCGCAAGCCGTTGTCTCGATATACGGCTAGGATGGCAAGAGACAAGCGCAGCACATCGCTGGGTGAAACCCAAGCGTTTAGCGGTACAGCAGCTTCGCAGCGTTTGGCGGAGAAAAAGCCACCGACTAGCACGTTAAATCCTAAAATTCCCTCTTTATAAGCGGGAACAAAAGCAATGTCATTGATTTCGGCATGAACTGAGTTGTCGCGGCATCCAGCGATCGCAATATTAAATTTCCGGGGTAGGTTGGTAAACGCAGGGTTACCTTCGCCGTTATTGGTAATCGCATCTTGGACTTGACGGCAGAGTCCCCGCGTATCGATCAGTTCGTCCCCATCAATACCTGCTACTGGTGAGCCGGTGATGTTGCGGACATTATCCATACCTGACTGGATGCTAGTCAAGCCTACTGCTTTGAGCTTACAGAAAATGTCGGGTAAGTCTTCTATACGAATACCGCGCAACTGAAAGTTTTGTCTGGTGGTGATATCGACATTGCCGTCCGAACCGTACCGCTGTACTATTTCGGCTAGGGTTCGCATTTGATCTGAGCTGATGATGCCGTTGGGTAGCCGCATCCGCATCATGAACTTGCCAGGGGTGACAGGACGGAAGAATATGCCCAACCATTTCAGCCGATGCTCTCGATCGGTTTCATCCATTGCTTCCCAGCCCATCCTGGCAAAGTCTTCTAGCTCGGCTTTGACTGCTAAGCCATCTTTTTCCGCTTTGAATTTTTCAAATTTGTTCAGACTCGCCGTTGCTGTGGCTGCGTTTGTCATGAATTATCCCTCGTGCTAACCTGCCTCTGGAATTACCGCCTGAATGCTTACGCAAAGCTAAAACGTGAATGTGGCTTTTGGTACTGGGTTTGCCGCCCGATATATAAGCCTAAGTTATGTGTTTTGGATTGTTAGTATTAAGTTATCGACACTATTTGTTTCAATTCGTATCGTTGATTACAAATTGTTTCTAAATATGAAAAAAACGTATGAAAAGGATGCTGTTTTTGCATGAAGGCAAGACTTTAAGGTAATGCAAAAATAACATCAAAATTATTTATTATCTGCATAAGAAGGGGAAATATAGTATAAAATTATACAAAAATTTTGAGGAAACAAAATAGCTTTAATATTAATTAGACCTATTCCAAACCTCCAATGTGAGAAAGCGATCGCCTCTAAAAATCAGGGGGCGATTTTTTGTAAAAATTGCGATAAGGCAGGTTAAGTTGAAAATATTGCTTTTGATTTTGTCAAATTTAATAGAGACAGGCATTCGGGATAAAATCTATAAATTTAAGGATAAGGTTGACAATGGAAAAGACAAAATCATTAAAGATAAAATTGCTGAAAATAAGGTCAAATGGTTAAGCGAAAGTCAAGTGGGAAGTTGAGCAGATGATGATGAAGGTTTTAGAACAAGCAACTATTGCAGCCAAACAAGAAAATTGGACATTGCTAAATCAATACCTCAGTCAGATGCTAGAACGTAAAAATTTGCTAGCAACGGACGTTACACGTTTACTGGATTGGGCTTTGGAGATTTTGACAGAAGGAGATTTTCAAGAACGCTGGGATGTAGCGAAGGTGTTTCCCAGCTTGGGAGATAGAGCGATCGCGCCTCTGATTGCGATTTTGAAAGACGAAGAAGCAGAAGAAGAATTGCGCTGGTTTGTGCCACGCATATTAGCAGAATTTGACAGCCCAGAAGCGGTCACCGCTTTAGTGGAAATTCTGAAAACGTCACAAACGGAAGAACTAAGCGCGATGGCGGCAGAAGCGTTGGCTAATTTGGGACAATCGGCGCAGAAACATCATGCTTTTCGTTTTGCGATCGCAGCTTTGACGGATTTACTAGCAGCAGAAGAAACGCGCCTGTTGGCGGTACGCAGTCTTTCCCATATCCGCCGTTCCGAAATCGTTACCCCTCTGTTAGGTGTTGTTAAGGATAAGCAAATATCGGTGCGTGCAGCTGCGATCGAAGCGCTCAGCAGTTTTCACGACTCCCGCATCCCGCCAGTACTGCTAAATGCTCTCAAGGACGTAGCTGCGCCAGTCAGACGGGAAGCGATAATTGGTTTGGGACTGCGGTCTGACTTACAGAAGCAATTAAATTTGGTCAGTCAAATCGTACCTCTGCTTTGGGACTTTAACCCAGAAGTTTGCGCCGCCGCCGCCAGTACGTTGGGACGCCTGGGAACTGACGCCGCTGCTGATGCTTTATTTCAAGTGCTGAGTTCGCCTTTGCTAGCAATGTCGTTACAGCTGCAATGCGTTCGTTCTTTAAGCTGGATCGAAACGCCGAAGGCTTTGGCACATTTACAAGCAGCTCTTACCTTTGCACCGATCGCGATATATCAAGAAATAGTAACTGTTCTGGGACGAGTGGAACAACCGCATTTAGCACCCGACGCCGCGAGCATTTTAATCGATGCTTTGAAATCCCAGCATCCATTACTTCAAGATTCCAGTGTCAAACAAGCTTTGGCAATCAGTTTGGGACAGCTCAAACATCCCCAAGCAATACATCCTCTCATTGAGATGCTGGCAGATCCAGATTTGGGGGTAAGGCTGCACGCAACGGCGGCGCTCAAAAAATTTCCCACCGCACTTGTACAATTACAGCAGCTGGCTGCCAACGAAAATCTCACACAAGAATGGAAACAAGGAATTGCGATCGCCCTTCAAGAATTTTAGATTTTAGATTTTCGGTTGAAAATTCGATCTGATATCCCAGATCCCATCCTGGGCTGTATCAAAATCTACTAAAATACAGTCGCAGATCCGCTAAGGTCAAAGCAACACCTAATTGTCAAGCGAGCTACATCATCATGCGCGTCGAGCAGTTACAGGCATTTCTGGCGATCGCTGAAACAGGTAGCTTTCAGCAAGCAGCGCGAAAATGTGGCGTTACCCAATCCACGATCAGTCGGCAGATTCAGTCCCTGGAAACAGATCTTGGTTTGCAGCTGTTTCACCGGAGTACCCAGGCAAAACTAACCCTGGCAGGGGAACGCTTTTTACCCCGCGCTCGCAAAATCTGCCAGGAGTGGAATAATGCGACGCAGGAATTATCGGAGTTGCTGGCAGGGAAACAACCGGAACTCTGTGTAGCCGCTATTCCTTCTATCTGCGCTTATAATTTGCCGCCGGTATTGCAGAAGTTTTGTCAGGAGTATCCAGCAGTACAACTGCGAGTGACTTCCCTGGGTAGCGATCGCGCTTTGAAAGTCCTCAAAGATGGACTGGTCGATGTCGCCATTGTGATGAATAATCGCTTTTTAACCGCCAGTCCGGAAATGGTAGTCGATGTACTTTATACTGAGCCTATAGAAGTTTTAATGGCGGCAAACCATCCCCTGGCAATGTACGAACGGATACCGTGGTCGGAAATCACCCGTTACCCGCAAGTCGTATTTAAGGTGGGCTATGGAATGCAACGTTTAGTCCAAGATCAATTTCAGCGTTTGGGCGCACCCATGAATGCAGTGTTGGAACTGAACACGCTGGATGCCTTTAGAGGTATGGTGCGACAAGGTGATGCGATCGCCTTACTGCCCAAAACAGCTGTGATTGATGCCCATTACGACCCGACGCTGGTGGTGCGATCGACTGGCGAACCAACTTTGAAGCGTCAAGTAGTATTGGTGACAACGTGCGATCGCATTCAAATTCCACCAATTAAACATTTCCGTCACCTAGTTCACAAGTTAATCGGTCTCCAAACTGAATTGCTCAGCATTTCCTCACCAACGAACAGTATGACTGCTTCTTTGCCGCAGAGTATTGCAATATAAAAAAGGGCGTCGGAAAAGTCAAAAGTCAAAAGTCAAAAGTCAAAAGTAGGAATTTCTTCCCTCTTCCCGACGCTCTTGGGCCTCTGTTTCCCCTAGCCTCTCTTCCCCAAGTTCCGACGCTCTAGCCCCTTTTAACTTTTGACTTTCTAGCCCCCAGCCCCTTTTGTTATGAGCAAAGCTTTTAGAGAACACCTGAGAAAAATTGGTAGCGGTCCCCATACTGGAGAGAATTTAAGTCGAGAAGAAGCAGCAGAAGCAACGCGAATGATGCTGCTGGGAGAAGCAACTCCCGCACAAATCGGCGCTTTTATGATTGCCCACCGCATCAAGCGTCCTACTGGTGAAGAATTAGCTGGAATGCTGGATGCGTATGCCGAATTGGGGCCAAAACTGCAACCCATCAGTATGGCAGGCAAGATGCCTACCCCACAGGTGGTAGTTTTGGGAATACCTTACGATGGGCGCGATCGCACGGCACCGATTAATCCGTTAACGGCTTTAATCTTGACCGCAGCTGGAGTGCCGGTAATTATGCACGGGGGAGATCGAATGCCCACCAAAGAAGGTGTTCCCCTGATTGAGATCTGGCAGGGATTAGGTGTTGATTGGTCTAAACTGGATATCTCCCAAACTCAACAGGTATTTGAAAAAACAGGTTTGGGTTTTGTCTACATTTGTAGACATTTTCCCGAAGCAGCTGGATTAGTACCTTACCGAGAGCAAATTGGCAAGCGTCCTCCGTTTGCGACAATGGAATTAATGTGGAGTCCCTATGCGGGAGATGCACATATTGTGTCTGGTTTTGTTCATCCTCCCACTGAAAATATGTTCCGCGAAGCCTTTGCTTTGCGAGGAACGCAACATTTCACTACGGTAAAGGGATTGGAGGGAAGTTGCGATTTGCCACGCGATCGCACCGCAATTATTGGCCTTGCGAAACCCAATAGCGAGTTTGAACGCCTGCATTTATCGCACAACGACTACAACTTTAGTAACAAAAATCCTGTGTTTAATTCCACTGCGGAATTAGTAGAGGAAATCCAATCTGTATGGCAAGGAAAACCATCCGAAATGATGCAATCTGCAATATGGAATGGTGGATTTTACTTGTGGAATTGTGGCGTTTGTCCAGATATGCACTCAGGTATAGCCGAAACTAAAAACTTGCTTACTAACGGACAAGCGGCGAAAAAACTCCAAGAAATCCGCGATGCTGTGGCGTCTTTTCAGTTAGTCTACCAAGCCTGATATGTTTGGGAGAGTAATTATTCATTGAATCCGGATAATACTATATTTATTACTGCACTTATCCTGGCTGGGGGTAAAAGTTCTCGAATGGGACAGGATAAAGCACTGATGCTTTGGGATGGCACACCCATACTTGAGCGAGTTTGTCAAGTAGCAGCTGAGTGTTGCCAGCAAGTTTACATCCTGACTCCTTGGCCCGATCGCTATCAAGCTATTGTGAATAAAAAGTATAAATTTTTACAAGAATCTCGTCCGGGTCAGGGCCCTTTGGTGGGATTGGCTGAGGGACTGGCAGAAATTACGGCTGACTGGATACTACTACTAGCTTGCGATTTGCCTTTGCTAGAGCCAGAAATTCTCCAAAACTGGGTAAGTCAATTATCTCACATACCCCTTCATATTTTAGCTGTCGTACCGCGACGGGCTGAGCTTTGGGAACCTTTGTGCGCCTTCTACCGCCGCGAAGCTTTACCAGATTTGCATAAATTTATACAAAAAGGCGAACGCTCTTTTCAAACTTGGCTGAAAGAAATACCCGTACAAGCTATCCCAGTCGGAGAGAAAGAGGCGCGTATGCTGTGGAATTGTAACAGTCCGACAGATATGCAACAAGTAGTTGACTCATATCATGTCCGGTGGCATTGGTAGTATATGAGTGATGGGAAAGATTATCTGTGGGAGATCGGGGGTTAAATTTTTACCGCAGATGTAAGCAGATGAACGCAGATAAACGCAGATAAGAAAGGGATATATTTTCGCAGATGCCAGGAAATTATCGATTGATTGCGGTGGAAAAGTCTAAAATATCAGAAAGTTTTAGTGTCAAATCTGCTAGGCAGTTCATCGTAACGACGCACTTCTAAAAGGCGATTTCTTTCATCTACCATGACAACTTTAGGGTTGTAATTTTTTACCTCTTCCGGTGTGAATAGTCCGTAAGTCATGATGATGATGCGATCGCCCTGCATCCCCAACCTTGCAGCAGCGCCATTGAGTTCAATTGCACCTGAATAGACAGGTGCAGCGATCGCATAAGTGATAAACCTTTCTCCATTGGCAATATTGACAACTTGCACCTGTTCGTAGGGTAATATCCCAGCGGCATCCAACAGGGCTTTATCTATACTGATACTTCCCATATAGTTGAGGTTGGACGCCGTGATGGTGCAACTGTGTATTTTGGCTAAAAGGAGCGATCGCTGCATAGTTAGGGCGTTGGGGCTAGGGACTGGGGGCTAGAGAGACTATTTCCAACCCCGAAAAGTTCATGTGTTAATTCAGGTGGTTAAGAAGTCTGAATTCCGACTTTTCAGCTACCAGCTTTAATGCACTTTTCGACCAAAGGCATAACGCGATCGACATCTTGCCAACCCAAAATTTCGACAGACTTCTTCTCTAGATTTTTGTAAGTTTTGAAGAATTCCGCAATTTCTTGCAGGCGGTGCGGCGAGACATCTTGAAGAGACTGAACTTTGGCATACCGAGGGTCTTTATCGGGTACGCAGAGAATTTTCTCATCGCGATCGCCTCCATCGATCATCTCTAGCATCCCGATCGGTCGTGCGGCAATCACACATCCCGGAAAGGTTGGCTCATCCATCATCACCATACCATCGAGGGGATCGCCATCATCGGCGAGAGTATTGGGCACAAAACCGTAGTCATAGGGATACTGGACAGAAGAGTATAGTACCCGGTCTAAAGCAAAAGCTTGCAGTTCTTTATCGGGTTGAGTCGAGGGGGAGTATTATCTCCCGCCCCTCTCAGTTAGAACCGTGCGTGCAAGTTTCCCCGCACACGGCTCCCGACATTCTTAGCTTTCGCTTTTGCTCATGTGGATGGAATCGTGGCAGCTTTCGTGAACGGCTAGAAGATTATTTTTCTTCCAATTGTTGTGGTTTCCATCTACATGGTGTAGATGTACTTTTTCGTCATTAAGCATTTTTAAGCCGCAATGTCCACATCTATGGTGTTGCTTTTTGAGAGCTTGAGAGGTTGCTCCATCGTAGAGTTTGCTGTTTCGCTCGCTCCAGTAGGCTATGTCACCGTCGAATGGGGATTTCTCACCTTTTACGTTGACAAACTTGTTTTTGGAGTAAGGAACGCTTGGAAAAGCTTTCTTCACTAACTCGGTAGTGGTATGGCGATTCTGTTTGGATTCCTTGTTGAATACCTTAAACGCTCTGTTACTGGTATGCCACAGCGAGAACCGTGACCCTTCCATTTTGCAGAAGCGGTGGTAATTTCTCCATCCTCTCACTACGGGAGCCAATTTCTCGGCTTTGACCGTAGCACCATAATTCGAGTTGTTGACAATGGTCTTAACTTTCTCACGGAAGGCTTTAAAGTTGTCCGCTGATGGGACGCATCTAAACTTTCCGTTGGATTGCACTCTGAAGTGCCATCCCAAGAAGTCGAATCCGTCTGTCGTGGCGGTTAGCTTGGTCTTTTTCTCGCTCACCTTCATTCCACGTTCGGCAAGAAATTGGCTAATCTTTTCTAGGATTTGTGCCGCGTTGTCTTTGGGTTTGAGTATAATAACCATGTCGTCTGCGTACCGCACCGACTGGTGGATGTCCTCTATTCCGTTCAACGCGATGTTGGCAAGTAGGGGGCTCACCACTCCTCCCTGCGGAGTTCCTTGTTCGGGAAACTCCGGGTTGACTCCAGCTTTTAGGCATCTAAAGATACCTAGCTTTACCCCGGATGGGGCTATGAGCCTTTCCATGATGGACTTGTGGCTTATCCTATCGAAGCACTTTTCAATATCGAGTTCTAGGACTCGCTTTTCTATTCCGTTGGCTTTGGAGTTGAGGTTCAGGAACAGGAATTTCTGGGCATCGTGTGCCGAGCGTCCTGGTCTAAAGCCATAGCTCCGAGCGTGGAAGGTTGCTTCGTGGGCTGGTTCCATTGCATATTTCACTAGGCATTGCCAAGCTCTATCTGCGATGGTGGGGACTTTTAGGATGCGGGTCTTCCCGTCCTTTTTGGGGATTGGGATTTCTCGTAGAGGTTTGTGCTTCCAAGTGTTTACTTCTTTGAGTTGTTCGTTTAGGGCGAACCGCTCTTCAAAGGTTAGGGAAGCTTTACCATCTACTCCCGCCGTCTTTTTGCCAGCGTTCAATTGCGTTACTTGCCGGATAGCCAGTAATCTTGCTGCTGTGGACTTCAGAATAAGCTTCATTAGGGACTTTGCTTTCCGCTTGTCACCAACTTGAATAGCTTTATACACGCGCTTTTGTAGGCGGAATAGGTTACGGCGGAATTGCTTCCAGGGTAACTTTCTCCAAGATTCACTATGGTTGTCCATGTGTCTAATCATGCTCTGCTCCAGGCAAGTGTATTCTGAATGCCTCAGACCAATTACGGTCTGTCCTACCCGAACTGAGGGGATTCCGTCGCTCGTCTGACCTACAAAGGGGTTCGACCTCCCCTTAGACCCTCAATTCGTTTTTATTCGTTCCCTCGGTTAGATTGATTGTTCCGTTAGGTGTAGCCACTTCAACCACTGGATTCCCTGGACTCTTACCACTGTACGAGTACCGCGTGGCGGGAATTGTCTCCAGTAAAGTCGGGGTTTTGTTGTTGCGCCCCGCTCCAAGTTAGGTTGCTTTTTTAGGCTCTGTTTCACCGTAGGAACTCCCTGTTAGCGTCAGTGTCACCCCGCAACGGATGTCTGATTACGCCCTGTTCCCAGCTTCAGCCTCCAAGAATCGAGCTTGGTCACTGTGGGCAGATAAGGAGTCACACCTGAGTCTGGTGGGTAGGACTTTCACCTACATCAGACCGAGAGTTCAACCTTTTCTACGGGGGTAGAATTGGCTGGAAGCCTTATGTACGGGCTGTTTACCGTGATTCAGGCTTCAACGAATCGCACTACTCGTACTTGTTCTTGCTACCGGCGGTTATCTCAATCAAAACGTTAATCAGACCCGGTTTGGGTTGGGCAGGTATGCGGGATAAGTCCACAGTGGAACTCCTAAGTTTACAGCAAATACGGGGTGAAGCGAACTACACACGTAACGAGTCTCGACAACCCCCGTGTAGCATTCTAGGGGAATATCGGTCACCAAGTCTTCCGTGGGTGCAATTAGTATTAGCGATGGGCTGTTTGTCCACCGTACCTTCTGGGTTCGCCAGACCGGTACAGACGGCAAATTCACCGTCTGTAAAGTTTTGTGGTGCAGCTTTTGCGTGAGAAAAGTTTAATTCTAGATGCCGTAAAATTAACTGGGCATCTAGGTTTTTACAGTCAAAGCTGTCCCCGAAACGTAGTATCCTTTTCAATCATTCCCTCTGGTTTGGTAGCGGATAGGTTATCTGTTGCAAAACTTCAACCTGGTTTGAAGAGTAATGAGCTATCACAAAGAGGGGCAACGTCAGGGTTAGCAAAGCTATGACTGTTCCCAAAATATCTGCCAGCCTTGGCGACGGTCGGTCAGGAGAGTTGGCAGCCTGGTCACTTGAGTTCATAAAAGAAGATGCTTTAACTGAATTGTTAACCAATTCAGTTGGAATTACAAACAAGACGTGGGGCTAATTTAGTCCCACACTTACAATTTTAACAATAGCTTTTAGGGATACTGTTTCCTAGAAAACAATCTCAATGTAAATCTCTCTAAAGATAGAGATCCACGCAGTCAAATCTGCCTGGATCTCTGGTATAGTAAGTATTTTTACACAAACAAAGGCTGAACTAGCGGCCTGCGTAGGCACTCATCGGTTCTTTGATGAAGCGAATGTAAAGATGCCGGAAGGTGGACTGGATCACCCGTGGCAAACCGAAGTCGATCGCTACCAGGGCTTCCGGTAGTTTCCAGTCATTAACCTGGATATCCGCCGGACGTAAGTGGGGAAAGTCGATCGCTGCCAATTCGGGACAAAGCCCCAAGCGCATGGCAGCGGCAGCTGTTGGCACTAAGCTGGGGTCAACGTTGAGGATTTCCAAGATAGCGCGATCGAGTGCAAACACATCCCGCGACGCCGCCAAAAGACCCAAATACCGAGGTTCCCCACCGCTGGGGCCGTTGCCTTCGTGACCGATAATACCATCTAAGATAGTTAAGTCGGGATCGATCGCCCGCGCTGTTTCCACCAACATTTCCCCAAAGCGGTTGGCATCTTTACCAGCTTCCATGTGCCACCACGCCTTCATTTTGCCGGGGACGCAACCAAACAGGTTTTTGACGCCCATCGTCATAGTTAGTTGGACGTGAGATTTCAGTTTGGGCAGGTTAATTACCACATCAGCATCCATTGCCTCTTTGGATAGCAGCAGATGGTTGAATTGCGTACTGACAGTTTCGTACCTCTGTCCGTGGAATTCAACGATCGGCAAATTCAGTTCGTTAATTAGAGGTAAATAACCGTTAGCCTTTGCCACTCCCATCGCACTGCCGAAAGCGGGGCCATCCCCCAAAAAAGGCTTGCCACCGACTGCTTGTACCATTTGTGCAACGCAGTAAACCAGTTCGGGACGAGTGACGCACTCTTTGGTAGGCCGCGAACCTGTGAGTAAATTAGGTTTGAGCAAAACGCGATCGCCCGGTTTGACAAATGAGGTTATTCCCCCCAGCGGTTCCAGCAGAGTTTCTAGAGACGATCGCAAGGAACGCAGCTCGTAAGAACTAGCCTGAATTAAACTAACAGCTGGTGGCATTTTCTCCATCTCTCCAAAGTTAGATTTTATACAAGCACGCTTACCGTCCGCTGCGAGTCAATGCGGTGACGCGCTCGGAATTCGGAAAAACACCTTCACCTTCAAGTTGAGACAGGGGAGGCTTAATCTCTACTTTGATCACTTCGGCGGTACGGATAACAACGGTTTGATCTCGCAGATGCAGAGTAAATAAAGGTTTTTCTAACAGACTCTGCATTTGCTGCTGAAATTCTTCTGGCGACACAGGGATATTAAATGCTTCTGTCTGACCGTGGATGAAGTGAAAAGTCAGCTGAGTATAGCCGGGGGGAATGGACATGATAAAAATCTCCTGATTGATTGTCACTGACAGACTGCTTGAATTGCAGTAGCTGTCAGGGGTTATAGCGCCGCTTTACTCATATTGACAGAACCCATCCCAATGAGCAAGATTTCTAGACCGTGTTTCCCGTTAATTCATCGGCTCTCGATTAATAATTGGAGAAATAACATCTTCTCTTCTTACGTTCCAGAAAATTTAGCAGTTGGCTGTTAAACTCAAAAATTTGCTTATTAATTATATCCACCCTCAAGTTTTTATTTTCCTGACAACCCACGCGATCGCACATTAACTGCTCAGCCGCTACGCTTACATACGACCGTTCATTTTCAAATTCTTCATTTTTTACGATCTGATTTTCTTCTTCAATTTCTTGTTCCACGATTAAGACATTTTTATAGAGATTACCAACAATCTGTTGACCTTCTTTGGTAACTTCTAAATGATGCAGTGCTGCTTGGATGAGAGGATACACAACTTTCCAGAAAAACTTTGGATAGCCAGCACGCAATTCTCCAAAATGACGATATCCCAAACTTTTATTAGCTCCTGTTTCTTCAAACTCGTAAAACAGTGCCGGCATTTTTTCCAAGTAATGCGGATCGCTCAATTGGCCGATTAAATCGGCAGCGCGAACTAAACCGGGATAGTTAACTGTATCTTGATGATATTCATCATTAGGCACCGGGAAACGGGTCATTTCAATATTTTGTTTGATTAGTTCGATATCAATCAGATAATGCTCGGAAAAACGATCTTCAAAGAAAGTTTTTCCTCTGTCTATATGGTAGGGAGTGAGGCTGGCATCAGTGGAACCCGCTGGCAAAAAAATCATCTCACCATTTATTCCCTTGTCATAGAATCTTTCCTTTGGTCTGTCTTGCAGACAGACTCCCTTGACATAGCCAATGTCATGAAATAACAACGAAATGATGACGTGCAACCAGTCTTCACAAGACACGCTACCATAGCGAATATGCTTGCCCCGCAAAATTTCCTGTCCCGTAAAGGTCGCCAGAATGGTGTGTTCGATGTTGTGATAAAGAGCGTTACTATTAGCAATATTTTCCAAAGCCATGCTAGCAAACCAACCAATCAGGTCAGCATATTCTGGTTTGAGGTTGCCGTAAGTGTGGCGGTAACCTGCTTGCAGCCGTTCAACGCAGGTATTGATTATGCTTTCTGTGAGACTGAACATCGCTATTTCTCTGATACAATCTAAGTTCAGCAAATGTATTCAACTAAGGGAGTCAAATTTTACAGGCTCTGGTTTTATGCGAAGACTCTTTTTATCGTAAATAACCAGGTGAAACAGGCTTTTATTCTGGATTTATTAAAATCGCTTGTCGCCTCATTGTTTATTTACCATGTCCAAAGTGATAACAACTATCATCAGTTTGCCACTATTTTCCGGATAGCGTAACCAAAAAAACTCATAAATTTAGCTTGATTTGGCAACTCGGCATGGCTTTCTAAAAGAAATTGTTCGCATGAAAATTTTATTAACTCATGAAACCTCATGAAACCTCATAAAACCCAGGCTTCTTTGATAGAGTTATGCTTTGTATACAATCATAAAAATTGGTGAAAAAATAAATATGGATGTTAAGAGAGCGTTAGAGTTTGTTGATGACTTAATTTATACCAAAACTGGCAAACACCTAAACGATCTGGAAAGGCAAGTTTTTATGGGGTCTTGGCAAGGACAGACCTACGAGGAGATATACCCTTTTAATCCGGAATATGTAGAGAAATATGTTGGTTACAAGTTATGGCAGAAACTTTCTAGTGTTTTGGGAGAAAAAGTTAGCAAAAAAAAGTTTAGAGGTGCCTTAGAAAGAGCGATCGAGCGCGTCAGCGCCAGCGAGAACACTGACCCACCACATAAAGACAAGAAAAGAACAAGGGAGGAGGAAAGCAAGGAAGTTAAAATTAAGAGAGTTTTTATCAGTTACCGCAGCCAGTCGCCAGACTTTAATCTAGCAGGACAACTTTATGAAGCTATTTCTGCGGCTGGACATAAAGCGTTTATGGCTAATATGGCAGGATTTTATCCCCAGGATCGAAATCCCGACACAGACTGGCTTTCTCAAATCGATTTAGAATTGCAGCAGTGCGATTACTTTTTGCTGCTGTTATCTCCACAAGCTGCGGTTAGCGAAATGGTAATTGAGGAGTTGCGACGTGTTAAAGAGTTGCGCGATTCTCGTCGAGAGAGTAAGCCGATCGCATTACAGTTGAGGATCGATTGTCCGCCAAACTTGCAGCTAAATCACGATTTACGCACTTACCTGCACGGAACTCGACAACGGGAATGGGTTTCATCAAATGATACTCCAATTATTATACAAGAAATTCTCAATTTATTGGCAAATAATGAAGACTGGGGAATTGCAAGTACAGAAGAATCGGAAATAGATATTGTAGAGACATTTCTTGAAACATCTGTACAATCCAAAATCCCAAATCCCAAATCCCAAATCCCTTCGCCTTTGCCAGTAGCAGAACCTGAATTACCCAGCGGTCAAGTTCGTTTGGATTCTGCATTTTATGTGGAGCGAATTCCCTATGAAGCTCAATGTTATAAGGCGATTTTACAGCCAGGAGCTTTGATTAGAATTAAAGCGCCGAGGCAAATGGGGAAAACATCGCTGATGGCGAGAATTCTTTCTCAAGCAAAGGAACATGGATATCGCACGGTACCGCTGAGCTTTCAGCACGCAGATACAAATGTTTTTAATAATTTGAATGAACTGTTGCGGTGGTTTTGTGTTAAAATTTCTCGCAAGCTGCGGTTGCATCGCCAAATAGATGATTATTGGACTGATACTTATGGGAGCAAGGATAATTGTACTGTTTACTTTGAAGATTGTATTTTACCGGAGATAAATAGTCCTCTATTACTGGGTTTGGATGAAGTCGATCGCGTTTTCCAATATCCCCATATTGCTGACGATTTTTTTGGGTTGCTGCGTGCGTGGTATGAGGAAGCTGGCTATAGCGATAGCGACAGCGCTCTCTGGGAAAAATTGCGATTGGTCGTTGTACATTCAACCGAAGTTTACATCCCGCTGAATGTCAACCAATCGCCGTTTAATGTGGGTTTGCCAATTGAACTATCCGAGTTTAACCAACAGCAAGTAAAAGACTTAGCGATGCGGCACGGATTGAATTGGCAAGCAAATCACATCGAACGATTGATGAGTATTGTGGGGGGACATCCTTATTTAGTCAGATTAGCATTATATCATATTGCACAGCAGCAATTAACGCTAGATGAATTAATAGAAAGTGCGCCTACAGAAGCGGGAATTTACGGCGATCATCTGCGGCGACATTTGTGGAATTTGCAAGAACATCCAGACTTGGCATCTGCATTTAGCAAGGTGGTAACAAGCAGCATATCTGTTGATTTGGAGTCGGTTTTGGCGTTTAAATTGCACAGTTTGGGGTTAGTGCAATTGCATGGAAATGAGGTGAAGCCTCGGTTTGAATTGTATAGGCAATATTTTGGGGAGCGACTCTACCAAATTAAGGCTATATAAGTTATAATCAAAGTAAGTCCTGTTTTTTGCTGTCAGCCGCCCCTAAACTTTCGCCCGAATTTATGGCCACATCATATTATTCCATTGTCATAGCTTTAGCCAGCTTAATTTTATCGATGAGTGTAGCTTATTTTGCTTACTTTAGGCCAGCCAAGCCTAAAATGTTAATAGGTAGTAATTTAATAATTCTTAACAGTTATTTGGATATTGGCTCCAAAAGATTATGGGGTGGGCTTTCATTTTATGTGCCGATTACTTTTTATAATTGGAGTCCCAAGGGGAGTTCAATTCATCAAGTCAGAATCATTATTGGCCGTAAAGATGATCCCACGAAATATTTTGATATGGTTTGGAACACTTTTGTCGAAGTTGTTAAAGGGGAAAATCGTTGGGAGGATGTAGAAATAGCCAGACCTATTGCACTAGCGGCTCACGCAAGTATAAGCAAATTTATTCGTTTTGATTGGAGTCCACTAACAGGAGAAAAGATAGACATTCAAGCGAAAGAATACTCTTTAATAGTTTTGGCTTGGGTAAGAAATACAGAGAAACCAGAGTTGGTGTTTGAAACATCTTTTTTTATTACAGAAGAACAATCAAAGCTTTATAAACAAACAGTTGTTGATAACAATGTAAGTCCCATACTAATTACTTTAGGAGTTAACCAACGGGTAAATAATGTTATGACAAAAGACCAAATAAAATCTTTTTATGGTAAGGGTACGCTCTAAAAAAAAATTAAATTAACACGATGGAGGGAGATTTTTAATATGTCTAATTCGCAAGGTTCGCAAAATATCAGGATAGTCGGTGGTCAATGGAACAACGAAGGTAATTGGGCAATTGGAAATCTGGTAGGGGGGAATGTTTTGGCTAATTTATCTCCCGAAGTTAATGTAGCTGAAACAGCCAAAGAAATTCAGCTACTCTTACAAAAACTTGAGCAAACTTATCCGACCAACACACCAACTGAAAAGATGGTAGTCGTGGAAGAAGCCATTAAAGCCATCGAACACAGTCCTCTAAAAAAACGGTTAATTGATACTATAAAGCTAATAGGAGTTGAAGAATTTAAAAAATTAGCGGATCATCGTTTAGTTAATATCTTAGTAGCAGCTTTGGAAGGTTAGCAATCAGGGGTTAAATAGTAAAAAAAGCTCAGATTAACATACCTTAATTGCTACGACAAAAAGCTCTCAGTCAGTTTGACTGAGAGCTTTTTTATAACTCTCTATTTGAAAACAAGCTGGAGAAGAGGAGATTTGGGGCGATCGCCTACAATAAAGATAAGACAATCTACACATGATTATCCGTTGAGGTGATATAATGCCTTCCCCATTCCCAGGTGTAGACCCATACTTAGAAAATCCTGAATTGTGGCCAGAAGTACATCATCGATTAATTACTGCGATCGCGGATGCCATAGCACCTCCAGTTCGTCCTAAATATCGAGTAGCAATTGAAAAAAGAATTTATTTAAGTGAAGTCGAAGATGACGACTTAGTGGGAATTCCCGATGTAACGGTATTTTCTAAACCTTCAGGTGCAAACCAATCCGCTTCAACAGTAACTCTTCCTTCACGTTACGAACCGATCGCAGTAACAGTACCAATGTCTGAAGAAACTAGGGAAGGCTATTTGGAAATTAGAGAAGTAGGAACGGGTCGGGTAATTACAGTGATAGAAATCCTTTCTCCTAAAAATAAACGTGCGGGAGTTGGACGAGAAGCGTATGAAAGCAAGCGACAGCAAGTGCTAGCAAGTCCCACACATTTGGTAGAAATTGACTTGCTTAGAGGCGGTACTCCTATGCCGATTCGGGGTGGCACTCAGTCAGATTATCGCATTTTGGTCAGCCGAGGGGATAGACGACCCAGATCTCAACTTTATGCCTTTACGGTAAGAGATGAAATTCCACCATTCGCTTTACCTTTGCAATCGGGGGATGTACAAGTTCAGGTAGAATTGCAAACTTTATTAAATGGCGTCTATGACCGGGCGGGATTTGATTTAGCAGTGGATTACACTCAGCCGAGTATACCACCTTTAAAGGGAGAGGATGCTATTTGGGCTGATGGGTTGTTGCGAGAAAAAGGATTGCGGTGATTGGGAACTATTGGGAGTGCGTTAGAGGTGTAGAATTTGGGCGATAATCATTAATTCGATCGCTCTAACGCACCCTACTTAATCTAACTGCGGTATCTTATCTGCGTTCCGAAGCGTGTATCTGTATTCATCTGCGGTTAATTTTTAACATACCGAAGCGAGCGAACATAATATAAGGTAAAAGTCAAAGATGATGCGATCGGCTTCCATAGGTTAGGTTGGAAATGAAAGCGGTGTTTTCTACAAGATCGGAACCCCTAATGATACAAGAGGAAAACTCAGCCTACACCTACAAGGTTGGCGGACATCTCCCCCTGGATGCGCCGACTTATGTGGTGCGACAAGCCGATCGCGACCTTTACGAAGGCTTGAAGGCGGGAGAGTTTTGTTACGTCCTCAATTCCCGCCAGATGGGGAAAACCAGCTTGCGGGTGCGAACAATGCACAAGCTGCAAGCGGAAGGTATCGCCTGTGCTGCGATCGACCTCAACAAAATTGGCAGTCAGGATATCGCGCCGCCACAGTGGTACGCGGGATTGATGAGACGGCTGGTAAACAGTTTTCAACTCCAGATCAATCTGAAGTCTTGGTTGCGCGATCGCGAGTTTCTCCCACCCGTGCAGTGTTTGAGCGAACTGATCGAAGAAGTTTTGCTGGAGTCTGTCAGTGAAAAAATTGTGATTTTTATCGACGAAATCGATAGCATTCTTGCTTTACCTTTCCGGACAGACGATTTTTTTGCTTTTATCCGCGCCTGCAACGAGTACGATCGCCTCACGTTTGCGCTGCTGGGAGTGGCGACTCCTTCTGACTTAATTCAAGACAAAAGTTGCACACCTTTTAATATCGGTCGCGCTATTGAATTGCACGGTTTTAAATTAGAGGAAGCGCAACCGCTTGTCCGGGGTTTGGCAGAAAAAGTACACAATCCCCAAGCTGTCATAGAAGCAATTTTGAACTGGACGGGAGGACAACCATTTCTCACACAGAAACTTTGCAAAATTATCCTCGACAACGCCGAATTAATCCCAAATCCCAAATCCCAAATCCCAAATCCCCAAGCCTGGGTCGAAAAGTTAGTCCAAACTCATATTATTGAAAATTGGGAAGCGCAAGACGAACCAGCACATATAAAAACTATACGCGATCGCCTGCTGAGAAGCGGACAGCGCCTAAAATTGCTGCTCAAACTTTATGAGGAAGTTTTGCGACGCGGTGAGATTTCATCTCATGACAGTTGCGAACAGATGGAACTCCGACTTTCCGGCTTAGTAGTCAAGCGTGCCGGAAAATTAAGCGTTGCTAACCGCATTTATGCCTCTGTATTTAATTGGATTTGGCTTAACAAAACCTTGGCAACTCTGCAACCGGATTTCAAACAAATTGTTGCCGAACAAGAACAAAAACTGCTTTCTATGCTAGAAGCGAAGGAAGGCAGAGATTTTGATGATGTTCTTTATGAAATATTGGGTTCGATTACCCTGAAATTAGGGGAATTGCTGAGTGTCGATCGCGTTACCATCTTCTTCATAGATAAAGAGAAAAACGAACTTTGGTCGATCATCGCCAAAACAGCAGAAGGCAGTCCCACCAAAATTCAGATCCTCGCCAACAATCAAAGCGCAGGTAGAGTTACCATTTATAAGAAAGCCGTCCATCTCCCAGCCGATTTAGCGGAAGATTGGTACTCTTGTGTAGTGGCGGAACAAGACAAAAGAAGCTCCTACCGTATCTATAATGAGTTGACTGTACCTCTGTTTAACATCCAGTCAGACTTATTCGCTTTTGTCCAGTTAGTCAATAAAGTTAAACAACCTCACAATCCCGCCGAAACTTTTGCCGAAAGGATTGATAAAGAAGGTTTTACAAAAGCAGATAAACAACAGTTTGGCGAGTATGCTCCCCAACTGCAACGACTCTTACAGGGATGCCACTATTGTTACAAATTAACCCAAAGATTGCAAGCTTCGGAAGCACTGACAGAAGCCACGCGATCGGTTGCGCTTGGCAGTTTGGATTCCGAAGAAATCATCAAGCGGGTGATGGAAGCAGCCAAGAAATTGATGAATGCCGATCGCAGTACCCTCTGGTTGCTCGACGATCGCAAAAACGAACTTTGGACGACTCTCATTGCTGAAAACGGTGCTAAAATTCCCCTGCGCTTGCGGGTAGGTCAAGGTTTTGCCGGAAAGGTAGCAGCAACGGGAGAACCTGTCAATATATCTTTCGATTTATACGAACACCCGGAATCGGAAACAGCAAAACAAACCGATCGCAAAACCGGTTATCGCACTTGCAGTTTACTATGTATGCCAGTTTTAAGTCCAGATGGCGAATTGCTTGGTGTTACCCAATTAATCAATAAAAGAAAACAAGGTGATTTTCCCGAATACGACCCGAATGATTGGCCGGAAGCACCAGAATGTTTCCAAGATAGTTTCGACGCCAACAGTCAAAAATATATGCAAATATTTAACTCGCAAGTGGGAGTGGCGCTTCAACACGCCAAAGAGTTTGCTGAGATGAAGAAAAAGGCCGAAAGTCAGCCGCACAATGTTGTCAGTCAAACCTTGGGAATGCTCATGCAAGTTATGGACGGTCAAGGTTTTGATGACATTCTCGATAATACTTTGCGATCGATTACTTTGAAAATGGGTAAATCGCTAAATGCCGATCGCACAACTATTTTTCTATTGGATGAAGAGCGCAATGAATTTTGGTCGATCGTTGCGGAATCTGGAGGTAAAGAAACTTTAGAAATTCGCATACCTGCCAACAAAGGTATTGTTGGTGAAGTAGCAGCTACCAAGAAAATCATTAATATTCCTTTTGATTTTTACGACGACCCGCGCTCTATTACCGCTAAAGAACAGGACAAAAAGAACAACTATCGCACCTATACAATGCTAGCATTACCGCTGTTGAACGAACAGGGAGATTTAGTTGCCGTTATTCAATTAATCAATAAGTTAAAACTGTTGTACGACGAGACATTGCCTTTATCGGAAAAAATCGACCCCCAAGGTTTTACGAAAACAGATGAAAAACAGTTTGCCGAAAATGCACCTTTAATTCAAATGATTCTGGAAAGTTTCCGTTCCTATCATAAAACAGCTAGAGGACAAAGAGTAGCAGCAGCGCTAATGGCAGCAACTCGTTCTGTTAACCAAAGTAGCTTAGAAATGGATGAAGTTCTCAAGCGAGTTATGGATGCGGCGAAAGAACTTATGAATGCCGATCGTAGCACGCTTTGGTTGCTCGATCGCGCTGCCAACGAACTGTGGACAAAAATTTCCTTTAAAGACGGTTTGCAGAGGGAATTGCGTTTGCGATTAGGTGAAGGTTATGCTGGCAAAGTTGCACAAATGGGTGTACCTCTCAATATTCCTTTTGACTTATATGAATACCCAGATTCCGAAACTGCCAAAAAAACAGATGAAAGAACTGGTTATCGCACTTGCAGTTTACTTTGTATGCCAGTTTGGAATCCCGATGGCGAATTGATTGGCGTTACTCAATTAGTCAATAAAAAGAAACCCGGTGATTTGGCAGATTTATATCCTGTTAATGGCAGTGAATTACCAGATTGCTTTCAAACCAGTTTCGACCAAAACGATCAAAAATATATGCAGGTATTTAATAATCAAGTAGGTGTGATTCTTCAGAATGCCGAACTTTTGGCAGCAGTAAAACGACAGGAACAAACGCTGCGCGATAACCTGAGTGTACCATCAGAGCGAAAATAAGTAGGAGCGATCCCATCCCGAAGACAATAAATTAATCTATAATTAATTGTAGATTTCAGTCCGCATCAAGTCGGCTTACCTCCTCACAACAGAAGTAAAGGTGAAGGCGCTATGGCTAAAATGAAAATCCTGCAAGAAAATCAGTCGTACACCTTTCGGTCTTACTTCGAGTTACCATACGAAGCCGATGACATTCTAGCTGAATTTAATTATTCACTGATTAAATCCCGCCTATCTCTGCCTCAAACAACTAAGCAGCTAGACAGACTTCCAGAATTGAAGCAAAGAATAGAAGAGGTCTTACCTTTTATCAGTTTGAGTAATGAGACAGCAAGAAGAGAGACACTGGTATCTCCAGTGATGTTGGAGGTAGTTCGTTATTGCCAATGCCAAATGCGGATTGAATATCCTTTAACGGTCAATAACTGGCTCAAAGGCAATCTTGATTATCTCTTGCGATCGACCAACAATTTGCTCGTTATTGAAGCCAAAAATGATGACCTCACTAGAGGATTTACCCAGTTAGCAGTAGAATTAATTGCCCTATCCCATATTGAAGAACAAAATGTGTTTTATGGAGCAGTAACGATGGGTGATGTTTGGCGCTTTGGTAAGCTCGATCGCCACCCTCAAATGATTACTCAAGATCTCAATTTGTTTAAAGTTCCAGATGATTTGGATAGTTTAGTCAGAGTCCTGATGGGAATTTTAGAGGGAGTAGAAGTTTCACAATAAAATTGTGAAGTGCTGTGAATAATGGTAATTGCACGCTGTTTTGTGAGAGTATGTATGTGTACTTAAAGAGCGATGAATTTGATATCGATCGCAGGATATTATTTAAATTGAGGAAGAACAATGGCAAAGATAGAAGATTGGGGCGTAACTGTGGATGAATATTTGGAGGGATTGGCGCAAGGGATAGATATACTTGAGGTCAAAAGACTGGAAGCTAGAGGAATTCCCCATCATTTGGCGCTGGAGGTTATTGAAATTGAGAAAAAGGTTATCGGTGGAACGGCGACTGATGAAGATATTGTGAGAGGTTTGATGATTATAACTCCCTCTCTGAGAAGCCAACTAATAGCGAAAGAACAAATAGAAGCAGATGCAAAAGCAAGTTTGTCAAATGAGGAAGCGGTCAGCGGTTAAGGTTTTAGTAGACAGATCAAGGTGGGCATTGCCCACCTTAAAAAATTAAGTTTCGGTTGGCATTGCGCTCATTTTTTCCAAATCCAACACTTTCGCTAATTCTGCTTCACTCATCAGATTTTTTTCTAAGACAATTTCCCGCAGGGTTTTACCAGTTGCCAGGGATTCTTTCGCAACGGCTGCTGCATTAAGATAGCCAATGTAGGGATTGAGTGCGGTGACGAGAGCTAAGCTACCTTCAGCATAATACGAACAACGATCGCGATTGGCGGTAATTCCCTCTAAACATTGCTTAGTCAAAGCAGATAAAGCATTACCCAGAATTTCAATACTGTGAATGAGGTTATAAGCAATGAGCGGCATCATCACATTCAATTCTAATTGTCCTGCTTGAGCGGCAAGTGCGATCGCGCCATCGTAACCCATCACCTGAAAACACACCATCGAAGTCATCTCCGCCATCACCGGATTGTACTTTCCTGGCATAATCGAAGACCCCGGCTGTACTGGCGGTAATTGAATTTCCTTCAGTCCAGTTTTTGGCCCAGAATCCATCAACCGCAAATCGTGGGAAATTTTGACGCAATCTTGAGCTAGGTTACGCAAAGCGCCGGAAACACACACAAACGGTGCCATACTCTGCATCGCCGCCATCATATGCGGTGCGGGTTGCAGGGGTTTGTCAATCAGCTGTCCGAGAATTTCTGCCACTTTGTCGCGGTATTGAGGATGAGTATTCAACCCAGTTCCCGCCGCAGAACCGCCCAAACCCAGTAAAGTTAGGTCTCCCGAAGCCGTTTCTATTCTGATGAAGTGTTCCGTCAAAATCTGGGCCCAAGCGCGGAAGCTTTCCCCCAGCCGCACCGGTACGGCATCTTGTAGATGGGTTCTGCCGGATTTGACAATATCTTGGAATTCTTCTGCCTTGTTGTCTAATGCGGCGATCGCATCCGATAATGCTGGAAACAAAGTTCTTTCCAAAGCCAGCAATCCCCCAATCCGAATCGCAGTGGGAATCACATCATTGGTAGACTGTCCGTAATTTACGTGATCGTTAGGGCTGACGCGCTTGTAATTTCCTTTTTCATCTCCCAGCAGTTCCAGCGCCCGATTTGCCAGTACTTCATTCACATTCATATGATGCGATGTTCCCGCACCAGCTTGATATACATCGACAACAAACTGATCCCGGAATTTACCGCTAAGGACTTCATCAGCTGCCTGTACGATCGCTTGACTTATGTCTTTAGGTATGCAGTCCAGTTCTCCGTTGGCTAAAGCAGTCGCTTTCTTAATCAGAATACAGGCATCCACGTAGGTGGGCAAAGGCTTGATGCCGCTGATGGGAAAATTTTCGGTTGCCCGCAGGGTTTGAATTCCATAGTAGGCGTCGGCAGGAAGAAGCCGCTCTCCCATTGAATCCTTTTCTATACGGTAAGCAGAGCCTGTTTGTTCGGTCATATTTTTATCCTTCGATGACTTCTAGAGCCTCGATCGAGCGATCGGAGAAGTTGGGTTTCTTGTCATAGTAACAACGAAATTTCCGCTTTTCGCAGCCAGGATACCCGGTTTCTCAGACCAATAGACCAATTATTGACCGATGCTCTAGCACAGGAGATTTTATCTCACACCAAGGATATCTGGGCAATCTTTAGGGCTCTGATACTAAATCCGGGTTAACGACCCCCGTTATAATGAAGCGCTTATGGAGCTTATGGAGCTTATGGAGAGAAGAGGAAAAATATAAAGGGGGTAAATAACCCGGATTTGATATGAGAGCTTATGAAGCTTTACAGATCGCTTTTTCCTCTTCTTTTCCCCCTTTAGCTGGTTAAATCCCGGTTAATTAGAAGTTGCAGTTTGGTTGTTGAATCGTGATATGTTTTTGGGAATCTTAAAAGAAAACATATCATCCTCTAGCCAGATGACAGATTCTATGAGCCATACTCCTAATCTTGAAGCCGAATTCTTTTTCCAGCATGGATTGCGCCTGAGCGAGGTTAAAAAATATGAAGAAGCCGTCGCCAGTTTTGAGACCGCTCTCAAGTTTCAACCAGATTATCATAACGCGCTCTGTCAGAGGGGTTTAGCACTAGGCAATTTAGGTCGCCACGAGGAAGCACTCTCAAGCTTTGATAAAGCGCTGGCAATTAAACAGGACACAGCCTGGGTTTGGCACAATCGAGGCATTGCGCTGGGTAAATTAGGTCGCTACGAAGATGCGGTTAATAGTTTCGACCGAGCGCTGGAGTTCAATCCCGATGCTGCTAATTCTTGGCACAATCGGGGTATTACCTTCAGTGACTGGGGGAATTTTGAAAAAGCAGTTGTCAGTTTCGATCGTACCGTTAAACTGCAACCCGATGCGTACTGGGCATGGTACAACCGAGGCATTGCGCTGGGTAAGTTAGGTCGCTACGAAGAAGCGCTCAACAGCTTCGATCGCTCGATCGAGTTTAAGCCAGAAGCTTTCAATGCTTGGTACAACCGAGGCATTACCCTCAGAGACTGGGGTTACTATGAAAAAGCAGTTGCCAGTTTTAATAAAGTTCTGGAAATCAAACCGGATTACAATCAAGCTTGGTATAACAGAGGCGTTGTCCTGTGGAAACTAGGTCGCTACGAAGAAGCGATCGCATCTTTTGACAAAACCTTTGAGTTCCAACCCAACGACTACTTAGCCTGGTACAACCGAGGTGTAGCCCTGCGCCAGGTGGGTCGCCTAGAAGAAGCGATCGCCAGTTATGATAAAGCCCTAGAATTCAAGCCTGACGAACATAGAGCTTGGTACAACAAAGCTTGCTGTTATTCGCAGCAGGGCCATATTGAGCTAGCAATTCAAAGCTTGGAACAAGCTATTAATTTAAATCCCGAATTATATTCAGAAATGGCCCAAAAAGACTCCGATTTTGCAGGAATTCGGTCTGACGAGCGCTTTCAGGCATTAATAAAGTAATACCACCAAATTCCCCACCGCGTTACGGTACTTCACTTCATTGACGCTCCCCCGATTGGAAATCGGGGGATTCTCGATCTAAAGAGCCTACTTGGATAGAGTTACTGGCGGTACTCAATCCAGAAGTGGTTCTCTCCCCAAGCGTTGACTTCCTCTACGCCCCAGAGTCGTTGGATTGCTGCTAAATTTGTTTGAGTTTTAATGCTAGTTGTCTAGCTGCCGTAAAAATTTACACAGACAAGTGCAAATGAGTAGGGTATTCTATTTAAACCGAACCCGATTATCTTGCGTTATGGCTTTCCTACTCGTCTTGAAAAGATAACATATGCTATTGAACAGCTGAGTCTTCTGCTCCAAACTTAAAGTTGGGCAAATGTTTCGAGTGAAGATGACGCTAAGACAAAGCTGGAAAAATGAATCAGATGCTCATGAGTGGCAAAGACGAAAGCTTAGAATTCAATCCAGACAACTACTGGGACTGGTACTGGCAGGGCAAGCGCCTAGTTGACCAGGAACTTCACGAAGAAGCAATTGCTAGCTTCGATAAAGCGCTGGAAATCGAACCGGATGACTACTGGGCCTGGTACAAACGCAGCAAGGCACTGCACGATGCTGGGCGGTACGAGGAGGCGATCGCCAGTTTTGATAAAACCCTGGAAATCAGACCGCACGACTACTGGGCTTGGTACAACCGGGGATGTTTGGCACTAGAGGATTTGGACGAATTTGAAGAAGCGATCGCCAGCTTCGACAAAGTGCTGGAAATCAGACCAACTGACTATTGGGGTTGGTTCCGGCGCGGGGATGCCCTGCGGCATCTCAAACGCTACTCAGAAGCGATCGCTTGTTATGACAAAGCTTTAGCCATCCGAGAGGATGATAGTTCGGCGTGGTTGCGGCGGGGAGATACTTTGCGTCTTTTGGGACGCTATGAGGAGGCATTGGCTAGCTACGACAAAGCTCTCAACGACCCGGAATTAGGTTTCTGGGTTTGCTACAAGCGTGGCGATGTACTGCGTTACCTCAAGCGCTACTCAGAAGCGATCGCTAGCTACGACAAAGCTTTGGCTATCCAACCCGACGACGAATACAGCTGGTACAACAAAGCTTGCTGCTATGCGTTGCTGGGCTATCAAGATTCCGCAATTGAAAGCCTGCTACGAGCGATCGCCCTCAATCCGGCGGAATACAAATCGCTCGCAAAAACTGACCCCGACTTTGATGGGATACGCCAAAACAAGCTCTTTCAGTCTATTTTGCAGGGTGCGATCGATTGAGGGCAGTGCCGGACTGCAAAAAAGGGAGAGACAAGAGGCAGGAGGGAGCAGTAGAGGCAACAAGTGGGAGAAGAGGCAATAAATTCCTAATTTTGACTTTTGAATGCCTGAATTTTGACTTTTGACTCTCCCGCTCCCCGATTCCAAAAAATTTTTTAAAAGGGGTGTTGACAGATTCAGAAAAATTGGTTAATTTAATAAAGGTGCAAGGAACGCGATGAACGCGCCAGCAACGCGCCCCCATCGTCTAGAGGCCTAGGACACCTCCCTTTCACGGAGGCGACGGGGATTCGAATTCCCCTGGGGGTATTAAAAAAGAAAAAGCAAAAAAATAAGTGCGATTTGTTTCGCACTTATTTTTTTAATATTTAACTTTGTAAAGCAACTGTAATTGACAGCGTTCCAGGTAAATTTGAGCCACTTTATCCAGTGGGTTAATAGAGAGACAATCTCGAAACATCTGTTCCGCATCAACATAATTATCCTGATTGTAAAGCAACAAAGCTTGTTCAAAAACTGTAGCAGTCGCCAACTTTCCCTCTCGGATTTCAGGCGGATCGGCATCAAATACTTCAAAAATTGATACGGTTTCTGATTTACCCTTTACTTTAACGCGATCGATTGTGCGAATGGCATATATATCGGGATTCGGTAAGCGTAAATAAGTATGGTGAGAAATTAACAACGAAACATCGTAATATTTAGTTAAGCTTTCAATGCGAGAAGCTAAATTAACCGCATCGCTAATCACAGTACCATTCATACGAGAAGGGCTACCAACTGTACCCAACATCAAAGAACCTGAATTAATGCCAATGCCAATGCTAATAGGGTCATAACCGACACTTTGCCAATGTTGGTTGTATTCATTCAACCGATGCAGCATAGCAATACCCGCTTTCAGGGCATTATCTGCATCTTGGCTAAATAATGCCATAATCGCATCGCCAATATATTTGTCAATAAAGCCATGATTTTCAGCGATCGCAGATTCCATGCAGCTCAGATAGGAATTGATAAATTTGAAATTTTCTGATGGTGTCATCCTTTCTGAAAGCGTGGTAAAGTTGCGAATATCGGCAAACAGCACCGACATTTCTTGCTGTATGTTGTCGCCTAATTTAACTTCAACAATACTTTCTTTGTTCAAAAATTGGAGGAATTGACGGGGAACAAAGCGTTCGTAAGCTGAGTTAATTTCTAGCAGTTGATTGGTAAATTCGCTCCGTTCTATTTCAGCCCGTTTGCGTTCTGTAATGTCTTGAAATACCGCGATCGCATACGTAATTTGCCCGTTTTCATCAAAAATAGGCGTTGCCCAAACCTCCAAAGGGATAATTTTATCTCCTCGACGAATTTCCAGATCTTCGATTGTCGTACTTTCTCCTTGTAATGCTCGCCACAAAGGTTGGCGATCGCTGGGGTAGGGGAGGTCTGTCCCAGCGAGATAAGTTTGATAAATATCTGGAAATTGCTCGATTCCAGTTTCCGGCGCAATCCTTTTACCCAGAATGTACTGCGCCATTTGATTGGCATAGTAAGGTTTACCGGTAGCATCGACTACAAACACCCCCATCGGCATAGCATCGAGAAATTTAGCCAATTTTCTCTCGCTAGAGCGCTCCACCGACAAGGCTTTATCGTGCAGATCCGCCTCGATCGTATCGGAATGTTGCGTAGCTTCCTCCAACAAGGCTCTCAGGTTAGCCTTTTCTCTTCTCAAATGTTCTACTTCCTGACGCAATTTTTCTATTTCTAGAAGCAGGTGTTCTTGTATTGGTTGTTTTTTCTGCATTGCTTTAAAATTTTAGCCTTTGCAAAAATATAATAGTTTGTGCCCAAAGCCTTGAATATACACCCTGTAATATTTACTATTCTAATTACAGTTAGATTCAAGAGTTCTATCTTGTCAAGTTATTGTAGACCCTGTGGCAGACGTTCTGTATTTTTCCATTCCCAATTTGCCAAAACCAGCGCCTTATAGCACAAAAAGAGTGAAAGTCTTATTTTTCGCCCATTTTGTCTAGTTTTTCCTTAATAGCTAAATCAATTAAAGAGCGTACCAGAAACAAAAACGCCAATGCGGAAAACATAAAAGCTGCGATCGCACCACCTTTATATGGCCCAAGTAGCAGCACCGCGCCTGCTAGCAATGTGAATCCAGCTAAGCAAGCATATATTAAGCTTTTTATACCCATATTAATACGTTTGAGGACGCGATCGCTATCTAGAGATCGCACCCGCACTTGCAGTTCCCCTTCCTCAATCCGCTTTTCCAAGCGTTGAATCAAAATTTCTGTTTTGCTCGGCTGATTCAACCTATATTGGATCAAATCCCTTGTTTGCTTTGCGATTTCTACAATCGTATTCCCCCGCGCTTTAGAAACAGTTATACTTTTTACAAAAGGCTGAGCCGCAGCCATTAAATTGTATTCCGGATCTAAAGCTCTCGCAATCCCATCCAAAGTTGTCAATGACTTCAAAACAAATGTCATTTGTGCGGGCAAACGAAAAGGCTGCTGCTCGAACATCGCATACAGTTCGTTCCTAATTTCGTTAAAAGCTCGAAAATCTACGGGTTTTTCAGTAAACTTCTCTAAAAGAAAAGAAATTAGCCGACGTACCGGAGTCATATCCTGCACAGGCTCAATTAAGCCCATTTTAATTAAAGTATCCAATACCTCATCAGTATCCTTTCTTAAAACTGCAAAAAAGTTTCTGATCATCTGCTCTTTAGCAAGCGACTTTATTTCTGCCATCATGCCAAAGTCATAAAAAATCAGACTGCCATCGGCGGGATTCACTGCCAGATTTCCCGGATGAGGGTCTGCTTGAAAGAACCCATCCAGCAACAATTGTTTAAGGTAACAACAAATACCGACTTGGTTAATTTTCTTTGGATCTAGTCCGCAGGCAACTATTGTTTGGCGATCGTCTACTTTAATCCCCGGTAAATATTCCACAGTCAAGACTTTCTTTGTCGTGTAATCCCAATAAACTCTAGGCACAATAATGCCGGGATAACCCATGAAGTTATAGCGAAAACGCTCGGCATTTTTTCCTTCTTGTACGTAGTCAATCTCTTGATATAAAATCGTAAAAAATTCATGATAAATTGCATCTAAGTCATATTTTTTTGTCCAAGTAAAATAACGTTGGCAAAAACGCATGACTTTACGGACAGCCTTAACATCCACATCAAATAACTTTTGCAATCCAGGACGCTGTACTTTGACAACGACATCTTCCCCGGTATGCAGGCGTGCTTTGTGTACCTGCCCCAAACTAGCAGCAGCAATGGGAATATGGTTAAAATCGCGAAATAAAGTATAAATAGATTTACCCAGATCGCATTCTATGAGTGCGATCGCTTCGTCCGCACTAAAGGCCGGGACGCTATCTTGTAACTGAGCCAGAGCCTCAACGTACTCTGCGGGTAGCAGATCCGCACGAGTGGACATAGCCTGCCCAATTTTAATAAAAGTTGGCCCTAAATTGAGTAGAGTCCGAACTAACCACTGCGCCCGACGCTTTCTGCGTAAAGATGAGTTGTTGCCAAATATACTATCCCACCACAAATAGAACATGAATTTCCCAGCCGCTGCAAAAACGTCTGCTTGACGTGCCAGCGGGGAATATTTAGGCCGTTGCCAACGTAATGGCTTAGGCGCAACAGTTATCGTCATACTGTGATTTTTTTATGGTTATGCACCACCAACATCTCAAATAGTACAAAACTTCTCAAAGAGGATGGGGGGATCTGATGGAGGGGAGAGCGGGAGAGGGAAAGAAAAGAAAGGTGTGTAAATTGCGATCGACTATTCAGACAAGGAATTAATTTCGAGCCCACACCCAGAATTATTTTTGCACCCCCTGAGAAACTTGCCCCTATATAGATTAGCCGTGGGCGATCGATCCTCGACGAGCCGCAACTAACCTTGAATTTGGGGTAAGGTCAGGGTAAAGCAAGTTGACCAAGACTGACTGTGGCTAAGTGGGTTACTGCAAACCGCAATTGTACCATTTAAGTGCTGCACTAAGCACTTTACTAAAGCCAGACCCAGACCGGTGCCTTGAATTACTTGTTCGCTCACACCCTGACCGCGGCGGAATTTATCAAAAATATAATCCTGCTCTGCTGGGGAAATACCAGGGCCAGTATTGCAAAGAGTCAAAACAATTTGTGGATTTTGGCCATCGAGTTCGTGACTGGCACACAAGTGAACAGTTGTATCCGGATCGGAGTATTTACCTGCATTAGTCAGGAGTTCTTGGAGAATGCGATCGACACTATCCGGGTCGCTTTGCAGCATCAACGGGCGTTTCGGTAAATCCAGCGTCAGGGTTAATCCCTTCGATCCCCATTTTTTCGCAAACGAATCTGCCAAACTCTCAACGATTTGCTTGAGGTCTATTTTTTGCAGGTGCAGGGGAGATTTATTCGACTCCAGCTGTTGCAAAGCCAAGATGTCGTCGATCAGATTAATTTCCTGAGTACACTGGCGATCTAATATTTCCAGATATTTTGCTTGACGATCTGGAGACAGTCCCGGTTGACGCAACATCCGAATCGCCATTCTCATACTAGCCAAAGGGTTTCGCAGCTGATCGCTCATCGTGTCGATGAACTCATCCTTAAGCTGATTTAACTGCCGCAGCTGGTCAACTTGTTGGCGAGTTTTTTCGTACAACTTTGCCTGTACCTTTAAAATCGACTGTAGTTGATAAGTGCGCTCTTCCACTAACGCAGATGTTTGCCGCAAAGTCTGGAACTGGAGAATAGCCGTACTCATTTGGGCGCTTACCAACTCCACCAGATCCAACTCCTCTCTTAACCAGCGACGGGGCTGACGTTGTTGTAGCACCAAGAAACCCAGCACCTTATCTTGACTTTCTAACGGTACCAGCAGCAAGGCAGGCATAGCGTCGAAGTCAAAAATAGGGGCGATTCCCACACCGATGTCGTCGTTGGGAACGCTATGTTTATCTGCGATAACTGTAGCGTTAGGAGCATTTGCAAAAGCTTCCAGACACAAATAACATTTCGATAAGCAAAACGATTGGTTCAACAGCGTCCCGACATTTTGATTTCCTTCTGTTGGGGTCAAAGCAGGCCATTCACAAACCACTGTTGCTTCTGTTGCTCTGGAAACGCGCTTTTGAAACCCTCTTTTATTTACGAGGGGGTCTGTATATTTAAGGAGCAGTATGGCACCACGATCCACTTGAAGGGTTCGCGCCGTCCCATCTATAGCCAGTTTGAGAATCTGCTCTAAATCCGTATAGCTACGGATAGCCATTGTTAACTGGTTGAGGAGTGCTTGATATCCAGATGCGGCGACAATTTGTCTCTGGAGGTTGATTTGTGAAATTGCCATTGCGATTGAGTCTGACACAGCTAGCAGTCGTTCTTTGTCTGATGCAGTCCAACGATGGGCTTTTGAGCGCATGATGGCGACTACCCCGTTAACTTGGCCTTGAAATTGGGTTTTCATTGCCAAAACAACCCCGCTCGGTAAATCTTCCCAGCCCTCGTTCTGGGAGAAGGCGCTTCCAGTTGCACCCACATCTGAGATCGCAAACGGCTCAGAACTTGCCAGTATTGCTGCTACGTTCAGATATTTCAGCAACAAAGTTGGGTTTTGGCTGAATGGGGCTTGTATTTTGTTGGGATAACAGTAAGCAGTCTGAATTGTAGCCCGATCGCTTGCCATAACTGCAATCGTGCAGTATTCCACCCCATAAGCCGATCCCAAAGTTGCGGCGATTTCTGGTAAAACTTCTTCCGGATCTAGCTTATTGAGAACTATCTGAGTAATTTTTCGCTCTAGATTAGTAGTAGCGACCAGATCTTGCTTGTGTTGGTTCAGCCGTCCCGAAGAGCGAACTACTTCCAAAGGACTTGTCGATAGCGGAGAGTGAGTTCCTTGTTTGCCTGGTGGCTGGAAAGCTAACCCACGCTTTCGATTGATGGTTAATCTTTTTCTGTCCTGCGAATCTTTCATCACGACAAAGCCCGAATCTGTGGAAAGAGATCGCCTGCACGACTCTGCTCTGTACCAGAGCGGTTGCCAGCCAGATAGATTGATGCAGGAAATTGAGATATTTGGGAAGATGGTTCTCCAAATGCAGCAAGCAATAGCGTGATTGCTTCATCAGCAACCATCTATAGGTAATTAGAACTGGCACTAGCTTACCTTTATCGTATACAGCCTTGCATCCGTGATTTCTCTACAATTCTCTGAAGCTAGGTACTTGGGGTAGATCTCCCGATCCCAGGGCTAGGAGCGCCTTTTTTGCAACTGCCGCAAAGCCAACTCGCTATTTTTGCGATAGACTGACTTGCGGTTTTGTGCTGTCTCGTAGCGACGATCGGTTTCTGTCACCTGAGCCATCAGATCTGATGCCTGTTGCCAACGATTAGCTATATCCAGCCATTCTGTCCGGGTTTGCGCTGTCTTGCCGTCGATGGAAGCTTTCTCCGCCATTCTCACGGCAGCAACAAATGGGTCTCCTTCAAATTTAGGGATATCTGTTCTGTCGGAGACGCTCACAGAGAGATTGGGACTTTGTTGGTTTGGGGATAGTGCTGAAGAGGGCGGCTTTGTTGCTTTTGTTTGCCAACTCTCTTTTGAAGCTAGAACCTTATACATAGCCCAGCCACTTAGCAATAGGCATAGACTGAGGATAACTCCACCTAACATACCTCGCCGCCATTGGCGTCTATCTCGTTCAAAAGGAGAAACTGATGCTTTGAGTTGCGATCGCTTTAGCGCCATAGTTTTACGCTCCCTCAAGTCTGTTGCCAGACGCTGCAAGGGATTGCGCTTAGCCAACACGATTTCTTCTACCCAAAGTAGCTGGTTTTCGGGGTCGCGGCTTATTTCTTCCAACCAAAGCAACTGCTGTTCTCGAACGATTCGACAATTAATTCTAACGCGACGAATATTCCTGGGCCCGATATTCTGCAAAATCTCGCGAATTTGCGGCACTAAAGTGGATCGCTCGAGCTGTTCTGCGCTCTCAGCTTCGCACAGCATTTGCAATACGCCATTTTCGCGTATTGCTCTAGTTCTGACACCACTAGAAGCCAGCTTTTCATTCATTAGTTGAATAATCGCCGCAACGCTGCCAGAGCGAGCTTGTCTTGCGATTTGATCTGTCGGATCTACCATTTTGGTTTGCCAAATTGCGATAAGCCGATCCTGAAGTTTTGCTTAAATCTTAAATTTAAACTATTAGCTGACTATTCAGGATATTTTATCCAGGAATCTAGTAAAATATTGTGACCGATAGTATGCACCGATCGCAAAGATAGTATACAATCGCCCAGCAAGATACTCCAAAACGTAGGCTATCACCCCTGAATGTTTCTCAACGAATATATGCTTTACTCTGAAAATAGGAAAGCTATTAGGTGCAGCAACTAATGGGCACAAACGTGGAAGTGCTACCCTCTCAGACAGCCTTGCTAGAGCGCTCGCTCCAACTGGTGGCAGACAAAATTAATACAGCAACAGCGTTGCACGGCCAGTGTACGATCGCTCTTTCGGGCGGCAGCACACCTAAATCTCTGTATGAAGCAATAGCGAAGCAAAGCTTGCCTTGGGAGAAAATACACGTATTTTGGGGTGATGAACGTTACGTGCCGCCAGAGCATCCCGACAGCAATCAAGGTATGGCTCGTCGAGCTTGGTTGGATAAAGTAGATATACCAGCTGCCAACATCCATCCTATGCCTACCGATGCCGCTGACCCAGCAGCAGACGCCCAAAAGTACGAACTGGAGGTGCGAAAGTTTTTTGGCAGTGCGCCAGGAGAATTTCCGGTATTTGATATCGTTTTATTGGGAATGGGGGATGATGGACATACCGCTTCCTTGTTTCCACACACAGATGTGCTGCAAGCTCGCGATCGTGCGATCGGAGTTGGGAATAAGGACGGTGAACCCCGCCTTACCTTCACCGCAGCTCTGATTAACCAAGCCCGCTGTGTAATATTCATAGTGGCAGGTGCCAACAAACAATCTGCCTTAGCGCAGGTTTTTGCCCCTCAAGGCGACGATATGGCCTACCCATCCAGGCTGATCGAGCCAGTCGGAGAACTTTGGTGGCTACTAGATGAGTCTGCTGGTGGAAATTTGGGTCTGGCAACCTCACAGTCGCGATCGAATTATTAAGATCCGATCGGATAGCGCCACTTTCCCAGTAAAACTCATCGAAGACAATCTCGACGGAAGAGAAAATTTCATGATTGTTTGCCCAAACTGCAATCACCAAAATCCAGACGGAGCGGTTCAGTGCGAAGCCTGTTATACACCGTTACCGGCCACAACCAATTGTCCTAACTGCGGTGCGACGGTGCAGACAGACGCCAGCTTCTGCGGGCAATGCGGCTTTAACTTGCAGGCAACTGGCTCTGTCAAAGGTGAAGAACAAACAGCCGCTCCCGGTACGGTGGCGGTTGCGCCGACACAACAAGTGTCGGTACCTGATTTAATAGAACCAGATCCTTTAATTGAACCGTTACCTTTACAAATGAGTTCGCCAGCACCTGTGCCACAAAATCCCGGCATCGAAGCAGCCGCTGGAGAAACTCCACCCGCGCCACCGCCAGCGGTCGGTAGCGAACAAGCTCAGCCTGCAAGCCCAGCCAAATCAGCACCACACCCCACTTCCCAAACTCGATTGCAGCAGCAAACAGCAAAGCTCCTGCACCTGCAAACGAAAACAGACATCGAGCTGCCCCAAAATTTACCTATAGTTCATATAGGTAAGCCCAACGATCAAATTCCCCCGGATATAGACGTTTCGGGTTTTCCAAATTCCGAGGTCGTTTCTCGGATTCACGCGGATATCCGGATAGAGGGAGATGCCTATTATATTGAAGATGTCGGGAGTTCTAACGGCACTTATATTAATCACACGCCCCTGCCGAGAGGCAACCGACACCGATTGCGATCGGGCGATCGCATCGCGCTCGGAAAAGGAGACCTGGTGACCTTTCTGTTTCAGATCTCCTAATCGATTCTAGTTATTGCATCCAAAATCAATTGACGCTGCCAATGTGATTACTTTAAACCTGCTGCATCCACTTCAGTCGATTCCCATTCAAAGTTGGACTTTTGATGAGGAATCGGTGATTCGGATTGGGAGAGCTACTGATAACGATGTCATCCTTTACAGTGCCGTAGTTTCACGGCATCATGTAGAGCTGAGACGTCACGGTTGTAACTGGGAAGTTCTGAATTTAGGTGCAAACGGTACCTACCTAGAAGGCAAACGTATTAACGAAGCTGCCATCAGAGATGGAGCCTTGATTCGTTTAGCTCGGTCTGGGCCTCAAATTCAAGTATTATTGGGAACATCTAATACTAAAGAAGGGCAAAAAGAGGGACAAAAAAAGATTCCCGCGAAACAATCTCCTAATGAACCCAAACCTGATAAATCCAGAGACACTTTAATTCATCCCAGGTCGGAAGAGCGGGAGGACGCCACCCAACTCGACGCTTAATTTTTACAGTACTTGTCAGAGTTTGCAAATTACCGATTAGTAATGTGTTTTTAAGTACAACGACAAATTACCTGTCTCAAAAGAGTAAATCGCACTCTCTAGCTGTGTGCAGTATAACAGCATACAATTGACTGCATTAATGATGTGATGTGGAAATCATCACACAATTTTATCGCTATGCAGCTCAACGGCCCGCCGATCTATTCCCTAACCCTTAAAAATGCCATCAATCCCCACACTCTGACCGTCGCTCCTCATACTTCCCTGGTAGAAGTTCTGCACCGAATGGCGCGGGTGAGAAGCAGCTGCCCGGTCAACGGAGAAAATGGGCCGCCGGAAGTTGAGGAGAACGGCGAATCTTTCCAAGAGAGGCTGAAGCGAGCTAGCTGTGTTTTGGTGATGGAAGCATCGCAGTTAGTGGGGATATTTACCGAACGAGATATTGTTAGACTTATTGCTGCTGGGATGGACTTAAAAAGTGTAAATGTGGCTGATGTAATGAGCCATCCAGTAGTTACTCTTACTCAATCGGATGCTGAAGATATCTTCAGCGCTCTATCCATATTACGTCACCATCGCATTCGCCACTTGCCGATTTTAAGCCAGCAGGGTCAGCTGATAGGGATGTTGACACCAGGAAGCATTCGCGCATCAATGCAACCCGCCAATCTTTTGACTCGATTGTGGTCTGTTGCAGATGTGATGACAACTCAAGTGATTCATGCACCATCGACTGCATCAGTATTGAATTTAGCTCAGTTGATGGCAGAGTATCGGGTCAGCTGTGTGGTGATTACCAGGATGGAGGAGCAACGGCTCAATACTGAAAATAGCTTAACTGCACACTCCGGGGTGAGAACTCCATACTTTTTGGTGCCGATAGGGATTGTCACGGAAGGAGATGTGGTCGAGTTTCAGGCAATGGAGCTGAATTTGTCCCAGCTGCAAGCCCAAGATGTGATGAGTACGCCGTTGTTTTGTTTGGGGCCAGATGAATCGCTGTGGGTGGCCCATCAGGAGATGCAGCGGCGACACGTGCGCCGCTTAGTTGTTGCTGGGAATCAGGGGGAGTTGCTGGGAATTGTTTCCCAGACTAGCCTGCTGCAAGTGCTAGACCCAACGGAAATGTACGGCGTGATTGAGGCATTACAGCAGGCTGTAGACGAACGCACGAGTGAATTAAGGCAAACTAATGAGCGATTGCAGAGGGAAATAACTTTTCGGGTCAAAGCGGAGGAGGAACTGCAAAAAGCTCACGATGATTTAAAAAGGCAGGTTGAGGAACGAACTGCGGAACTCCAGGCAGCTAATGCGCTTCTGAAGCAGGATATAGTGAAGCGCCAGCAGGTAGAGGAGGCTTTGCGTAAATCGGAAGCGCAATTAAGAGAACAGGCGAATCAGCTGGCTTTTGCCTTACACGAACTGCAACGCACGCAAGCACAACTGATTCAAACTGAAAAAATGTCTAGTTTGGGACAGCTGGTTGCGGGTGTGGCTCACGAAATTAATAATCCGGTCAGCTTTATCCACGGTAATTTGCCTTATGCGAGTCAATACGTGCGAGATTTGTTGCAATTGGTGTACCTGTACCAGCAGCACTATCCTCAGTCTATTCCTGCTATTCAAGCGCAGGCTGAGGCAATAGACTTGAATTTCTTGCTCGAAGATTTGCCTAAGCTGCTGGCTTCGATGCAGCTGGGGGCAGAACGCATCCGTCAGATAGTGTTGTCTCTGCGAAATTTCTCGCGGCTGGATCAAGCTGAGATGAAGCCGGTGGATTTGCACGAGGGAATTGATAGCACTCTACTGATTTTGCAAAATCGACTTAAGGCAAGGGCGGGTCATCCGGGTATTTTGGTTATTAAGGAGTATGGGGATTTACCACCTGTGGAGTGTTATGCGGGACAGATAAACCAGGTGTTTATGAATATATTGAGTAATGCTATTGATGCTGTAGATGAAAGGGAAAATATTAATCACCGACAACAAATTCAGCAATATGTGGATGAAGTTGAACACCGTCTCGGTACGATCCGAATTCGTACTGAATTGCTGAATGGGGACCGAGTGGCAATTCGGATTGCAGACAACGGGCCAGGAATGTCAGAAACAGTACTTAGTAAATTATTTGACCCTTTTTATACGACTAAAGCTCCTGGCAAAGGTACTGGTTTGGGCTTGTCTATTAGCTATCAGATTGTGGTTGAAAAACACGGAGGACAATTAAAGTGTTTTTCAACACTAGGCGAGGGAACTGAGTTTGCGATCGAAATTCCGATTCGGCAGAAAAATAAATAAGTTTTTAGCCAATAAGTGAGCGATGGCAGTATAAACGTATGCTGGGTAGGGGGATGGGGGAATTGCGGAGGATTTTTTTAGTTGATATGCTGGAGATGAGCGTCTAGCGATCTTAACATTTATACACGTATTTATTTCCATATCCAATAGCGGTGATTACCCTAACTCTGCTACATCCAAGCCAGTCTACCCCGGTTCAAAGTTGGACTTTTGGCGGCGAACCTTTAATTCGGATTGGTCGATCGAAAGATAATGACGTAGTGCTTTACAGCGCTGTGGTTTCCCGTAACCATGTGGAGCTGTGGAACAATGGTACTGATTGGGAGATTATAAGTTTTGGAGCTAATGGAACCTATGTAGATAACGAACCGATCACTCAGCGTCAGGTCGTAGATGGTATGATCTTTCGTTTGGGGAGTTCTGGGCCAAAAATTCAAGTTTTGCTGGGAAAAGGAGACCCAAATGCGATAATTAAAAAGACTCAGGAGGAGCGATCGCCATCGCCATCAGCGGATACGGAGGCATCGCCCAGAGAATCCGAGACTTACCTAACGACCCGCAGAATTATAGATTGAGATCGTGCCGATTGGCTTCATTATTCAGATAGGAGCTAAAGTTTTCCCTACGGGCGACATTCACAACTGTTTTTTAGGTGGAATGCGATCGCAGAGGAAAGTCCGGACCACAAGGGTGTATTTACATTTGCTTTTGCCAATCCTTCTGCTGTCCAATTATTGCAATTCCTCACTATAGAATAGCTTCCTTTCGCTTCGTAAAAGCTACTATAGGATGAGTGACTTTGAGGAATTCTGATTTTTTGACCTTGTGCATCTTGTTGAAAAGTATCGTTAATAAATTGCATTAAATTTAAATAATTATTACGGCTGACGCGAACGCATTTAATTTCAATATTATTAGGAAGTACTTGATGTTTTTGTACGTGCATGGCGGAAGGAGTGGGCAGGAATAGGGCATTGAAAGTAGTAACGATATTGAGGTCAGCTAGAGTAGGTGTTGACATATAAAAGGCTTTATCTCCCCAGCCAAAGCTCAAGTAATTATAATTGGCGATCGCATCGCTACCAATATCTTTAATTGAGATATGCTCGCTCCAATCAAATGTATCATTTTTTACTGGAACGACGATATTTGTATGAATTCCTGTGTTAGAAACGCAGATAGTATAATGGCAAGTGTTTTGGGAATAATTACACCATTTAGTAGGAGTGAAGTAAGTGATGGTGAGGAGAGCGAAAGTTGTTAAAGACGAAAATAGAAAATAGCGACATATTTTTTTTAAGCTGGAGATCTTTCTTCGTGGCGCTGATTTGGTCGTGTGGGGAGTCATGAAGCGGGGCTCAAGATGTATACTTATAGTAAGGGGCACTCTGTTTGCGGAAAGGGTGGCTTGGTAGGCTGCCACAGCAAGTATCGCTTAATTCTAAGTATAATTTAAAGAATAGTGCAATTATTATTTAAAGTCATTAGGAGCTAATTTATGAATACAGAACAATCAGTTATTCGGCATAGCGAATTGATCGATCGCCTAGTGCTGGATCGCCGCACAGCGGAAGAATTAGGCCGTGTTAACAACCTGTGGCTGAATCCCAAAACTAACCAAGTTGAGGGTTTCACCTGTAAGTCGGGTATTTTGGGAAGTAAGAAACGATCGTTTACTTGGGCGCAAATTCAATCAATTGGTGCTGATAGCATTATGGTGAATTTCAACTCGGAAGAATTCGCCGACCCGCAAAAATCTGAAGATATATATTCTCTCATCGGTCATGAGGTGTGGACGGAAGCTGGGAATAAGGCGGGTAAGTTAGTCGATTATTTAATTGTTCCGCAAACTGGTGATGTAGTGAATTATTTATTTGCATCTAGCGGTTGGCGCGGGATTTTAAATGTTGTCTACTTGATTGCGCTGACAGATATTCGGAGCATTGGTAGCAAACGATTGATTGTGAAAAATGAGGCTGTCGAAGAACCGCAGCCATACGGCGGATTGCAGGAAAAACTCGGTCAAGTTGCAGAGATTTTTAAGGAAGATTATAAGAAAACCCAGGCGGAATTTCAAGCTTTAAAACGGGGGGTACAAGATTTAACTGCACAAGTGAAAGAGAAGGCTCAAGATATTGCCGAGCGGGTGAAAGACCGAGCGGAAGAGTTAGGAACAGGAGAGGAAGAAAAGCAACAAGATGCTGCTTTACCTCCGGCGGCGGAAATTATTCAAGTAAAGGCGGAGTTGATAACGGAAGATGAGTCGGAAAAGTCTAAGGATTTGAGTTGATTGATTTGGAGAGTCAGTGCGATCGCACTTTTTGAAAAAGCAGTTAAACATAAACCCGGTTTCTTGAAGAAACCGGGTTTATTGTGTGTATTTCAGGTCAAGGGTATGGAGAAAGGAAAGAAGTGCGATCGCATTCTAATTTTAACTTAGTGTGTTAAACTAGAATTAAAGGTTTTGTAAAATATCAGCTTAGGAAAAATAAATTTATGACGGTAACTATTCAAGCAAATGAAAAGCGCCACTACTCTCCAGAAGAATATTTAGCACGGGAAGAAGCGGCGGAGTACAAAAGCGAATATCGCGACGGAGAGATTATTCCTATGACGGGTGGAACTACGAATCACAACCAAATCGCCGGAAACATTTATATTGCTTTGAGTATTGGTCTCAAAGGACAGAATTACCGGGTATTCATTGGTGACGTGCGTTTGTGGATAGCGAAGCGGCGGTTTTACACTTATCCAGATGTAATGGTAATTTCCGGTCAACCTAAGTATTTCAACGATCGCAAAGATACAATTACCAATCCGCAAGTGATTGTAGAGGTGCTATCTAAATCAACAAAAGCTTACGATCGCAGTGGCAAATTCGATGCTTATAAAACTATTTCCAGCTTCCAAGAATATATTTTAATCGACCAAAGCCAGATTCAAATCGAGCAGTATTTTAAAACAGCTAATAAAAGATGGTCGTATCGAGAATATGATGAAGAAGATCCAACATTAGCCTTTAATTCATTTGAGTTAGAAGTACCGATATCTGATATTTATGAAAAAGTGAATTTTGAGGAAATTGAGCAAGAAGAAGAGGGGGGAGAGTAAGAGCGATATCCTTCCTTATGCTAAACTCAAAACAAGCAAGAGTTAAGTTGGTAAAAATAAGTATGACAGTTACTCTACAATCAACACAACAACGTTACTACACGCCAGAGGAATATTTAGCACTGGAAGAAACAGCAGAATACAAAAGTGAATATCACGATGGAGAGATAGTACCGATGACGGGTGGAACTACAAATCACAACCAAATCGCACTTAACGTCAGCGTTGCTTTAAGTGTCGCCTTCAAAAGTAAAGATTATCGAGTTTTCATGGGTGATGTGCGCTTGTGGATACCTAGATTCAACCGCTTTACGTATCCTGATGTGATGGTAATTGCAGGTCAACCTGAATATTACAATAATCGCAAAGATACAATTACCAATCCTCAAGTGATTATAGAAGTTTTATCGAAATCGACGAAAGGGTACGATCGAAGTGATAAATTTAGATTTTATAGAACTATTCCCACTTTTCAAGAATATATTTTGCTCGATCAAAATCAGATGTCGATCGAACAGTTTTCTAAGCAAGCAAATAAGCGGTGGTCTTATAGCGTTTACGACGAAGAAGATACAGCATTAGTTTTTAGTTCTTTCCAGGTAGAAGTATCACTGGCAGATATTTATGAGAAGGTTGATTTTGAGGCTGAGGAACCTGAAGAAGAGATTGAAGATTTAAAAGAAGATGAAGGAGAATGAGTGCGATCGCATTTGAATTAAGTCGGGTTAAATAAGGTATTTTCTAGCCGACAGGTACAGCTTCGAGTTAAACACTTAGGTAGAGGTAAGCCACAAGTAGCAGATATAGATACTTATTTTTATGGGTGCGGGGAGTGAGTGAATTATCAGTAGAAGAAATTTATCAATAGATTGGTAAAATCGTTACTGAATTTAGCCTTTATGAATGTGATGATTGTGCTAGGGCGATAATGCAATGGTTAGCAGAGAATGGGATTCAAGGAAAAATTATTAAACTGAAAACTAAATATGATGAGGATTTTATTCTCAGCGATCGCATGGAAAGCCAAGGGATAACAGAGTCAATTACAGTAAACGGAAAACATTACGGCGTGAAAGTTTTAGGATTGGTCTTCGATAATCTTTCATCAAGGGGAATGACCTTAGAAGATTGGCAGGATGATTTTCACTGTCCTAGTGAAGAGTTTATAATAGAAATACTAGATAGTTTATAATGATGAATTTAGAAGGAGATCGGAATATGAGCGGAATGTTTGAAATTTTAGAAAAAATTAGATTTAAACCAGGAATGTATATAGGTCGTGCTTCCGTAAGTGATTTGTTTATGTTTCTAGTTGGTTATAAAACTGCTAGACGCGAATTAAGAATTGAGCTTAGCGCTGAAGAGATGGAATTTGCCGAACATTTTCACGACTGGGTGCAGCAGCGCTACAAGGTGAAAACTTCTAACTCTTGGGCTAACATTATTTTGTTGTTTACTCGCGATGAAAAGGATGCTTTTGAGCAGTTTTTTAAGTTGTTGGATGAGTTTAAGCAGCGAAATAAGAGTTTAGATGAAAATGGAAAAGTAGTGATTGAAAGTTATGAGTTAGTGAAGGGGAAACGAGTAAAAGAGAGTAAGGAAGTAAATAAGGTAGAAAAGGTGGTAGAGGAAGTGGGATAGAGTTGGGATGCCTAAGTTAGGGAAAAGCGATCGCATTTTAATGAATTTCCTTTTAGGCGATCGCACTTTGAGGGAAAGGTGTGCGATCGCTTCGCGTTGTTCTCACAGACTGGCTAAAATGTAGGAGGGTTCGAGGCGTGCGATCGCACAATCAAATCCTATTCTTTTTCCCACTCACTAGCTTCCCCAGGATAGAAGGAATCTTCTAAAATTTGAGATAAACTGTAAGGACATTCTACTGGAAAAGTACGACGAAATAATTCTGTTTCCTTCACAGCTAATTCTACACCTTTAATATAAGCTTTCGGTAGTGCTTCTTCTAAATAAGACTTTAAACTGGGATTAACTTCTAGTAATTCAGCAACATCCAGACGTTGAATGCGAATTGTTGCTAACCAACTCCGGCTGCGACGTGATGATTGATATTCCCATTTTAGCAAATGTCCGATTAGCAAGCTTAAACGATTTCGCAGTTCTTGGCGTTGCTGTTTTCCCAAAGATTCGATTTCCTCAATTAAATTTTGCAGGTCAAGCTGACTCCATTGTTGGTTGCGGAGTAACGAAGTTTGTTCCTGCGTCCAAGCGTAGAAGTCTTTTTCGTAAAGGCTTGGTGCAGGTATTGTTGTTGCTGGGTTGGTTTTTGGTGCAGACATCAAGATTCTCTACGTTAAATTTATATTTAAAATGAAATTCAAAGTTTCCCCTGTTAACTGTGTCATCATCTATAGAGCAAAAAATTCATTCCATTGTTTACCACTTGCCATATTTTTCCTGATATTCTTTAATCACTGTTTTTAGTGATTCGTTAGGTTCGGGTGGGTTTTCCAGCGCGGCGGTAACAATTTCCCAATCTTTTTCGGAAAGTACGATCGACTCTGGTTCTAGAGGTTGTTCTTTTGCTAAATTTAAAGCTGCTTCTAACAAATATTCGCGCAGAGTCAGACATCTAACAAAAGCAGCTTTTTGTAGAATTTCTTTTTGTGCTTGAGTAATGGTTATTTCAATTTTAGTTGTTTGGGTATTCTCAATAGAAGTTGACATAGTTCTCAGTAATCGACAGATTGATTTGATTATAGCGAGATTTTGGTGAAATGAAAATAGCGATCGCACTTACTTTTAGTAAGGTGGGCATTACCACCCACCCTACTATGATAATCTACGCACCGACTGCTTCTTTCGCAGCGTACATCACTTCAACGGTAATTTGACCGATGTTCCTTTCGCGGGCAAATTTTTCGGTATTGCGTTTGACTTTACCGCGCACGAAACCAGGAATTTTGTTCAATTCTGCTTGTGCTTCTTTCGTCCAACCAAGGTCGGAATCGGCAGAAATTCCTTTGGTAATTACTTCTTTGGTATCGTGTCCGCCGAAGATTTCCAGCAGGTGATCTTCCATTCCCAAGGTGAAGGAATTGTAGATTAAATCGACAATTTGATTTGTTCCTTCGTATCCGCAGAATGGTTTGTATCCGATCGGGAAGTTTTGAATGTGAATTGGTGATGCAATTACGCCGCAGGGAATATCCAATCGCTTACCGACGTGGCGTTCCATTTGGGTGCCGAAAATGGCCGAAGGTTCGACTCGTGCGATCGCATCTCCAATTGCACCGTTATCATCGCTGATAATCACTTCATCGCAATACTCGCTGACTTGTTCCCGGAACCAATCGGCGTCGTATTTGCAATAAGTTCCCGCCCAAACTACGTGAATTCCCATTTCGCGTGCCAGAATCTTAGTTAGAGCTGCGGCGTGAGTGTTATCGCCAAACACGACAGCTTTTTTACCTGTTAAATTCTGACAGTCAATGGAACGGGAAAACCAAGCGGCTTGGGAAACGTGCAATGTTTGCTCGTTGATGAAATCTTCGTAATCAACATCCGCGCCTTGTTCGTTAATTACTTGTTGAATTTTGCGAATGCAACGCGCAGTTTCTACCACACCCATCGGCGTGATATCAACATAAGGTGTGCCAAATTCTTGTTCGAGATATTTAGCTGTCATTAACCCGATTTCCCGATAAGGAACAAGGTTAAACCAAGCTTTCGGCAGATTCTTCAAGTTATTAACGGAAGCGCCTTCGGGTATGATTTGGTTAACTTCAATTCCCAAGTCAGCCATCAACCGTTTCAGTTCGATGCAGTCGTGTTGGTTGTGGAAACCAAGGGTAGTAATACCGATGATGTTAACTGAAGGTTTTTCGGTTTTTCCTTCTGCAAGGTTGCCTTGTTTGCGTGCTTTTTCGATATAGTATTGGACGATTTGATGTAAAGTGCGATCGGCTGCTTGCAATTCGTTCACCCGATAGTGATTTACATCCGCCAACATCACATCGCCTTTGGCATCCAGTTGAGCCCGATCGACAAAGTTTTGTAAATCTTCTTGTAGAATACTTGACGTGCAGGTCGGAGTCAGCACGATCAAATCGGGATGCTCTTCCTTATCCTTGCGCGTGATATTATCCACCACTCTTTCTTGCGATCCGCGTGCGAGAACGTGGCGGTCTACAATACTGGCTGTGACTGGGGTGAAATTCCTCTCCCGCTCTAACATCGATCGCATCACGTTAAAATAATCATCGCCCAACGGCGCGTGCATAATCGCGTGCACGTTTTTGAAAGAACTGGCGATGCGAAGAGTGCCAATGTGGGCTGGGCCTGCATACATCCAGTAAGCCAATTTCATACTGTTCTCCCTTGCGCTGAAATAAAATATGTCCGATGGAAATAGCTGGACAATTAGTGCTTGATTTTCAAATCGTCTCCGATTTTCTCATCAGATGAATGCTCTCTGTTCAGTCACTAATGTGTATTTTTATCAACCATCAACCGCTGAAACGCGCTTGCTGATAGGAATTTAGCTTAAGACTAAAACAATTTAGCTGTTGTTTAAGTGCAATAAATCTTAATTGTTACAGAGCAAATAGAGTAGATACATAATTTGAGCGAAAAGTCAATAAATTGAGGGATTCTCACCGGATATTGTGTTTGCCAGAGAAATCGCGATCGCGCTTTGTCAGGTTTTGGAGAGAGCGATCGTCTGTAGTTATTGCTATCACGATCTAATCGTCTGGCCACTTGCCACGTCAAGAAATTGCAGATATTCAAGAAGAAGTGCCCAGTTTGAATCGCAATTTTATTGAATCTATCTGGGATAAATGTTTGAATAGAGTAGTGAAAGACGCGGAAGATGAAATGGGTAGGAAGTGCGAATTAACCGCGCTTTCTTGGCAAGAAGTGTTTGAGGCAGAGTACTCTTTTTTTAAGGAAAGTTGATCTGTTTCTTCAGAACGAAATTGCGCTGAAAAATTCAATATTTTTACCTATTGCTATTAATTGATTTTCTGTGCTAAGATGTCAATACGATAATGGTAATCTGTGCGCTCATATAACCTCGTAACTATATAGCTATATAAAGCTAAATTCAGATTCTAGAACCCTTACTGCACAAGGACTGGTGCCAAGGGAGAGATTAGTGAGAGGAAGCGCGTAGAGTTTCCCTCTGAATTTCCAGCAAATCGCGAATACCTCTTTCAGCACAATCTAAGATTTGGTTTAGCTGGGAACGGCTAAAAGTACCATCCTCTGCGGTTCCTTGAATTTCGATAATGCCGAAATTTTCATCCATGACAATGTTAAAATCTACCTCGGCGGCGACATCTTCCGGATAGTTTAAATCCAAAAAAGGCTCACCCTGCAAGAGTCCTACGGAAATAGCGGCGACTTGCTGACGAATGGGAGATACAGCCAGCTTACCCTGTTGCACCAACTTTTCCACAGCATCAGCCAACGCGACAAATCCCCCAGTAATGGCGGTAGTGCGCGTCCCCGCATCGGCCTGGATCACATCGGCATCAATAATAATAGTGCGTTCCCCCAGCGCCCGCAAATCGACAGCCGCTCTTAAACTGCGACCGATCAAGCGTTGAATTTCCTGAGTGCGTCCGGATAACTTCAGAAATTCTCGTTCTTGACGTTGGGGAGTAGCGCCCGGTAGCATTCGATATTCAGCCGTCAGCCATCCCTTGCCAGTGCCCTCTAAAAATCTGGGGACACCTTCTTGAATGGCCACATTACAAAGAACTTGAGTATCGCCACAATGGGTAAGAACAGACCCCAGTGCAAAGCGAGTAAAATTGCGCTCAAATCTAATGGGACGCAGTTGATCTGATTGTCTTCCATCAGGACGGTGCCAGGACATTGTGTTTGCTTGAAATCCTTAATTAGGATACAGCTTTTGGCGATCGGGAATCATTACTTTTCTATTTGCGATCTTCACAATTATATTTAAATTTCCAAACAATATTTAAATATAATGTTATAAATGTCACTCCGTATAAACCGTCCTCGCCCCTAGCTTGTCCGCAATTAGATAGCGAAAAGCTACCTAAATCTTACTGCCAGGGCTTACGTAAAAGGTCTGTATAGAGGCTTGACATTTCTGGGAATAGATTTACTTCTACTGCCATAAATATAAATTTGCCAATCCTGACTGACTATCATTGACATCCCTCCCATAAATTCTTTGTCCATAAAATTATGGTGCTTATTGAAGGAGTTGACAAACTGCTTTAGACTATAAAAGGCAAAATACTCCCTTTCGGGGTTAAAAGACCCAGTACAACCTTTGGTAACACCATAAAGTTCTGCTTAGGTCAATGGGAAACTAAATAGTGCGCTAATCATTCGAGTATTTTACTTGAGGGTGGGGCGCTAGTCTTTTTCCTTGGTAACTTAAATTCACGGTGATCCTGATGAAAAAACTTTTTCAAACATTCACTAAAGCGATCGCTCTTTGTGCAATAGTAATTGCATTGAGCTTCTCTGTTTTAGCTCCGACGGCTTCCGCACAATCTTTTGGTTACGGATTTTACCCTTACCAGTCTGGCTACGGTGGTGGATTTTACCCTTTTTACTTTTCTCAAGGTTACGGATTTTACCCTTATCAAGGTTTCTACGGAGCAATGAATCCTAATGGCAATGATGCCATGAAAGCTGAGGAAGATACAGATTCGGCTAAAGATTCGGCTAAAGATTCGGTTAAAGATTCGGCTGAAGCTGAGGAAGATCGAGGATGTGATTACGGCCATTTCTTTGGTGCTATGAACAAAGGCGGTGCGATGAATGGCTATGGTGGCGGCGCTAATCAATATCAAGGATATTACCCATTTTGGGGTGGTATGAGAAAATGGGCTGGAGCGGGTGAAGCTACTACGAACGATACCAATGAGTTTGGTGCCAATAGCGCTACCAAGCCTGTTCCTGCCGATCCTGATGCTATTCCAGCTTCGTAGTGCTTTAGAAAAGCCTACGGAATCGGAAATCTTTGTTAGTAGCAAAGTAATGCTAATGAGGAATTTAAAATATTGTCAGGTGGTATAGCGCCAAACAAATTATATTTTTGTTTCACCTGCCAGATTTTAAATTCTGAGCAAAACAAATAGTTTTAACCCGGTAAAACCTACTCTAGAGGTAGCCGGGTTTATTATTTACACAAATGATTTAATTGCTGCAAAATTTGCTCTTGCACTCGTTGTGGCGGTTGATGACCATTAATGCTTAAAAGTTTCTGACGACGTGCGTAATAATCGAGAATCAGGCCAGTGCGCTCTTGGAATAATTCTATCCGACGCTGAATAATTTCCGGTAGATCGTCGGTGCGCGATCGCTCTAGAGATCGACTCATCAACACCGATTCTGGCACATCTAGCCAAATTGCCCAATCCAAACGCTGTCCCATCTCGTCCAACAAAAAATCTAATTCCTCAGCTTGGAAAGCAGTGCGGGGATAGCCATCAAGTACCCAACCGTTGGCGACATCGAACATCAGCAACCGCAGACGCATAAACTCTATCATAGTGGGGTCGGGTACTAACTCGCCCTTTTCCACAAAAGGTTGCGCCTTGATACCCAACTCTGTCCGGGCGGCGATTCCCGCTCGCAGTATATCACCAGTGGAGATCGCAGGGACATTCAAATGACTTGAGAGTCGTTGTGCCTGAGTTCCCTTCCCGGCACCTGCACCTCCTAAAATTACCAGTCTCACAGCATCCTACTCCCCTAGAAAGTGGAATCTCAAATCAACACAAGCTTATCATCAAACTTGTGAAGCCCAAACAAACCCGATTTCTTCGCCAAATCACCAGTTTAACTGGTTAACATCAGCCAAGAAACCTCGTTTCGACACCCACAGTGCCTAAGTTCCGAGTCAAATCTGGCTATTGACGTATCTATATATATAGTGTTTTACTAAATAAACTAATCTACAATTGCACTAGATATTGTTAAGCAAACCGCCTAGCAGCACTACTGAAGCGTGCTGTCAAGCGCTTTGTTACCCATCCATTTGTTGACCTATGGTAGCCCAGCTAGAAACCCCAACTCTTCATACTGACCGTCGCCTATTCCCCGCAGTGGAAGGATTGGTACAAGTGTTCACATCCTCTCACCGCACCTTTTTTACCAGCGTCATGGCGCAAGCGCTGAGAATTGCCGGACAGGGAACTCCCGTTTTGGTGGTGCAATTTCTTAAAGGGGGAATCAATCAAGGACACGAACGTCCGGTGCGATTGGGAGAGTATTTAGATTGGATTCGCTGCGACTTGCCTCGCTGTATCGATACGCCACATTTGGACGATGGGGAGATGCGATCGCTCCATCAATTATGGCAATATACCCAAAAAGTTATCTTTGAAGGCAAGTATTCTCTCGTAGTTCTGGATGAATTGAGCCTAGCGATTAATTTTGACTTAATTTCAGAATCAGAGGTACTCGCAGCGATCGAAAGACGCCCCAGTCACGTAGATATCGTTTTGACCGGCCAGGAAATGCCAGCAGCAATTCTGGAACTGGCAGATCAAGTTACCGAGATTCGCCGCAGCCACAGACCTTAAAAAATGTCTCAGTTTGCGGTATGCTAATATCCCTATTGGAATTACCTGTCAAACTGTGATTAAGAACGATATCTGGATTACTGAAATGGCTCAAAAAGGAATGATTTCCCCCTTTGAGCCTCAATTAGTTCGTCGTGTTGAACAATTGCCAGTCATTTCTTATGGCCTTAGCAGCTTCGGTTATGATATTAGGTTATCGCCTGTAGATTTTCGCATTTTTAGGCATATTCCAGGCACTGTAGTAGATCCCAAAAACTTTAATCCTGAAAATTTACAGCCTACAAAACTATATACAGATGCCAATGGTAGCTACTTTATTCTTCCCGCTCACTCTTACGGTCTTGGGGTTGCTCTGGAAAGGTTAGAAATACCAAACAACATTACAGTACTCTGTATAGGTAAAAGTAGTTACGCTCGTTGCGGAATCATTGCAAATATTACTCCAGCTGAAGCAGCTTGGCGGGGTTACTTAACCTTAGAGTTATCTAATGCTTCTAGCGCTGATTGCCGCATCTACGCAAATGAAGGAATAGTGCAGTTGCTGTTTTTGGAAGGAGAACCTTGTGCTGTCAACTATGAAGCGCGTCAGGGTAAGTATCAAGACCAGCCAGCAGCAGTAACTCTTGCTCGTATCTAATCTTCAGAGGACGAAGTTCGAGCTATGTTATCAATTAGCAGCAAAGAAAATAAGTTATGTCAATCCTCACAGATACAGATTAAAAAAATATTTTATACTAAGGAAAAATAATATTTTTTAAATATCCAATTTTTAACGGAAGTTAATCATTTTTTTATAAACTTCCGTTTAATTAAACTTTACGGTGCTAACCTTGCTTTACCAAGACGATTAATTTCGTACCACTCTGCAATTGCTGGCACCCAATCCTGAAAGTGCGGCCACATCAGTTCGCATAGTTTTTGAATTTCCAATTGTGCATTTTTCTTATTTCTCAAGTCGCAAAAATGCAGGAAAGACCTTAAATTAAAGCTAACCACAAAATGTTGGCGGTAATCAAAAGGTAGCTTACCCCTGGCGTGTTCCTCAGACATCCCTGCCTCAACATCAGCTTTGTATCGCCTCGCCGCTTCGATACACCATTTTAAATCTGCTTGCCGTTGCTCTAATGAATAATAGTATTTTTTACCTTGACGGTCAGTGTAATCACCCACTGGACGAAGATAGAAAACTTCTTCTATATCTTTCTTCCCTTCTGCTACATCAATAAATTGATTGCCTGTATACCGAAATGACTGGACATCAAAGGATACCCCAATACGATGAGTCCGCGCCTGCTGCATGACACTATGAGGAAAATAACCGCAATTAAACACAATTTGAGGATGCTCTAATGGGCCATAATGTCCCCTTTCACCCGCTAAAAGACGCTTCACAATAATCTCACCGCAGCTTGACTCTGAAGGCCACGAGTCCCGCTCGTCAAACACAAAAGCCTCTGTATAATCTTGGTGGAGAGCGGCATAGATTACCTGCTGAGGATTTGGTGTTTTGGCAATAACTTCTACTCGAAATCGATCCATTAGACTTTCACAAATTGTTGACTGCGCTCAGAGTGTTTACATCACGAATGAGCATTTATGATTGTCTCAGAAAACGGTAACTTCCAACAACTCCGAATTGCTCATTTCAAGACGTGAGAAATCGGGTTTCTTAAAGAAAGTTGAGATTCTTGGCTTCAATTTAGAAGAAACCCGGTTTCTTGCCTAGTGTAAGACCGGATTAATCAAAATTTTCCTCAATGAAGGTTACTATTTTTTCTCGAACAGTCTCTTTATCCTGGGTGCCATCAACTTGGAGTACTAAACCATCATAGTTGCTGAATATTTCTTGATAATTCTTTCTCACTTTAGCGAGTTTTTCTTGATTTTCGTATATTTCTTTGACCGATCGATCTCCGATCCTCGTCACCCCCAACTCTGCGGGTATATCAATATACACCACCAAATCCGGATTGGGAAATTTTTGATTCAACCTGCTGATAAATTCCCTATCTTCTGGCGTATGCCAATTATATGCTAAAGAAGAAAAATAATATCTCGTACCGATCACTGTTAAATTATCATTAAGTAACTTATATACCCCATCCACTTCATTGTATAGGTGATCGTGGCGATCGGCTGCAAATAAATAAGCCATTTGTTCGTCAAACTTCTGGGTATCGTTAACAAACAAAACCCTTTTCTTCATTGCCTGCCGAATCATATTGCCGATCGGCCCATTCGACGGTTCGCAAGTTAACACCGCCGCTCGACCTTTAGCTGTAAAATAATCCTTCAGCAGGGTAGCTTGGGTCGAAGTGCCAGAGCCATCGATGCCTTCAAAAACTATAAACAAATTTTTCATTTTCTGTATCGTTGCACCTTGAAAATGCTATCCTAATCCTTTTGTTTGATCAGGATTAGGCAATTCCGGCTATCCCCACATCTTTCATAACTCACCCGATCCGTAAGGCGTCGCATCAAGAACCAGCCATAGCCGCCTTCCTGTAGCGTACCCGGTTCCGGTTCCGGTAACGTATCCGGATCGAAAGGTTTACCTTTATCCCAAATGCGGATCTCCAGCCGATCTTCCCATATACTCAGCTCAATGTCGATCGGCGTTTCTGGCGGCAAATTTTTGTGCGCGTGGCGAACCGCGTTAGTAAATCCTTCGTCAAAAGCTAATTTGATGCCATCGTATTCTTTCCCCAACCAGGCAAGCTTAGACTTATTCTGCCAGCAAAATCTATCAAACCATTGGAGTACCTGGTTGAGGATGGTTAAATCGCTCTTAACGGTCAAATTGCCTTTTTGTAACATTCCTTCGCATTTCCACCATTTCATTGAAGTAAGAAGCATATTAAATCCGTAAATTTCAAACTTTGCCTTGAACTATGTATTAATATTCAATAGTGGCATAGAAGGAAGAAAATCTGCCAACCCTAAATAACGAATACCATCCGGCTTAGTTTCAAAACGGCATGGCAAAACTTCCACTCCTCGTGCCACTGCTTCTCTTAACAGTTTGCCATAAACCGTGTCGGCACAATCTCCAGGCGCAAACTGAGTGCAGTCACCGCGATTGATAAAATAGAGCATCACCGCCCGCGCTTCCGGTAGTAGCCGCATCAGTTCTCGCAAGTGCTTCTGTCCCCGCGTCGTTTCCGTATCGGGAAATAACGCCAGTCTTTCTTTTGCCCAAGTAGTATTTTTTACTTCCAAATATATAGGTCGTTCCAAATCAGTTCCCGTCAACAAAAAATCCACACGACTGCTTTTATCCAAACCGTAAGGCACTTCACCTCGAATCTGGCTGTAATTTCCCAGTTGCGGAATCAAATGTTTTTGTAAAACTAGCTTCACTACTTGGTTTGGTAGACCGGTATTCACTCCTACCCAAGTAGGTTCGTTATCGGAAACTTGAATCATTTCCCAGGTATAAGGCAATTTGCGTTTGGGATTATGGCTTAAAGACACCTGTACCAAACTGCCAGGAATGCAGACACCTGTCATTGGCCCGGTATTCGGACAATGAGCTGTAATTACCTCACCTGTAGCTAATTCAATATCTGCAAAAAAACGCTTATAGCGTTTAAGCAAAATGCCGGGATAGAGAGTTGGGTAACAGTAAATCCGATCGTATGTCATCAGTAAAACCCCGATTTCATTCTTGACTTCATTGCTTTGGCAGCTAAAGCATAGCCGCCATCGGCACCATCCACAAAATGTACTTGGCGACCGTTGCGCTCAAATACCAGACAGGTCATGATGGCGCGATCGGAGATATGCAAACCGTAGACTAATTTCCCCTCTTTATATAGGTTATCTAAAGATTTTGTCAATTTTTCGCTTTGCAAAGTATTACCTGCAATAACCATACGTAACATATCATCAAACTTTTTGTAATCTGTAGCTGTAATTAAGCTTTGCTTATAATTGCCCCAATCTGTATCCCGTGTTTTAACTTTAAATCCCATAAAAAAAGCTCCTAAATAGTTTGCCAATTTAATCTTTGATAGATATATTTCTTTATCTAACCAACTGCCTGACTGGGAACGAATTTTGACTTCTTTGAACAATTTATTTTCATTAAACGAAAGATTCAGATATTCGGCAGATACCGGATGAAGATCGGCTTCCTCACCGTAAATCTCTTTAATAAGATGTAAAACGTCTTTGTAAACAGAGCTAATTTCTCCCAAATCATCGCTTATTGCCATCACCAACAAGCTCACGATCTCCCCATGTTTGCTGGGTATATCTTGCCAGCGACACTCCAAACCAGAAAAATCTGCTTGGCTAGAACCAACAACATTATTAAGGCGATAAAGGCCGGCAGTTGTAGCATTTTTAACCAAGTCGTTGGCATAAGCCAGACCGCCCCCGGTAAATACCGCTTGGGTGTAATTTTCAGAAATTTTCACCTTAGCTACTTTCACATCATAGTGCCTTTCAATAACTACAGACACAGGGACTATGCCAATCCGTAAATCAAAGTCAAATTCATTTTGAGCTAAATCTTGTGTAGCTAGTAAAGCTCCCTGCACTGCCGATAAAAGAGTTGGTGGAATTAAAATTGTAGCGCCATCACCGCCGAATACAAAGGGAATATCGATATTTTTAGCGATATTTAAAATAGCAACAATAGAAGCCGCTCCCATTAAATTAACATCCTTGTAACGGCCTGACTCAATTGCTTTAGTAGAACCAGCAATATCCGTGACTATAATCAGCCAATCTTGAGGAACAGAAACAAAATTCCGGAAATCCGTGATGTCCAGAAAATTTTCTAAACTAGGTAAGTCGGCATAGAAAGTTTCGGCGGACATACTGTTCGGACTTGCCAGATTCACGATTGAATAGTACAACTACCTTTAGTCATTTTTAACATTTTGTGTCTGCAATCAAAAAACCCTCTCGAACTCTGGCTGGAATTGCGGGAATCGTCGCAGTTGCAACCTTAATCAGTAAAGTGTTTGGCTTGGTACGCCAGCAAGCTATAGCCGCCGCCTTTGGAGTCGGTGCAGCCGCCAACGCCTACAGCTACGCTTATATTCTCCCAGGTTTTTTGTTAATCTTGCTAGGCGGCATCAATGGGCCATTTCACAGCGCCGTCGTCAGCGTACTGGCAAAGCGCGGTAAAGAAGAAGCCGCTCCCATTGTAGAAACAATCACAACGATTGTCGGTGCAGGTTTGCTACTGGTGACGATCGCCACCACGATCTTTGCCGAACCGCTGATCAACTTAGTCGCACCGGGACTTAGCGATACATCAGAAGTAGGTTCCCTCACGAAAGCGATCGCCATCCAACAACTTCAAATTATGGCACCGATGGCGCTCTTTGCCGGACTGATCGGCATCGGTTTTGCCACCCTCAACGCCGCAGATCAATACTGGCTACCCTCCATCAGCCCCCTATTTTCTAGCATCACAGTCATCGGGGGAATTGCCGTCTTAGCTATGCAGCTGGGCAACAAAATTACCCTCCCCGAATATGCCATCCTGGGAGGACAGGTTTTAGCTGTAGGAACCCTTACTGGCGCAGTCTTGCAATGGTCAGTGCAGGTAGTGGCCCAGTGGCGAGCGGGTTTGGGGACATTGCGCCTGCGCTTCGACTTCCAGCATCCTGGCGTGCGCGAAACAATTAGACTCATGGGGCCGGCCACTTTTTCCTCCGGTATGATGCACATAAACGTTTACACCGACTTATTCTTTGCATCGTTCATCCCCAAAGCCGCCGCCGCCTTAAGCTATGCCGGATTGTTAGTGCAAACACCTTTAGGAATTATTTCCAATGTTTTGTTAGTACCTTTTTTACCCATATTTTCCCGACTCGCCGCCCCGGAAGATTGGCCGGAATTAAAAGTGCGAATTCGTCAGGGATTAATTCTCGCTGCGCTTACTATGTTACCCCTTGGCGCGATCATGGTTTCCCTTTCTGTGCCAATTGTACGAGTAGTTTACGAACGGGGAGCATTCGATCGCGACGCATCTAAGTTAGTAGCATCCCTGCTCGTTGCTTACGGTATCGGGATGTTTTTCTACTTAGGTCGAGATGTACTGGTGCGCGTATTTTATGGTTTGGGAGATGGAGATACACCCTTTCGCATCAGCGTCATCAATATCTTTCTCAACGCTTTGTTGGATTTTATCTTTATTCAACCTTTTGGCGCACCCGGTTTGGTCATGTCAACAATGACAGTAAACTTCACCTCAATGGTAATGTTGTTGTGGTTTCTCAACCGCAAACTCAACGGTTTGCCCTGGCGCGAATGGGGAGTACCGTTAATAGGTTTGACTGCTGGTAGTGCGATCGCAGGTGTCGCCAGTTGGGGTACAAATTGGGGTTTGCAACAAATTTTAGGCAGCGAAGGTTTGCTAATTCAACTACTGCAATTGAGTTTAGCTGGGTTAGTTGGTTTATGCCTGTTTGCTGTATTTGCCATTCAGTTGAAGTTGCCAGAAGTCGATATTTTTGTCTCCCGTATCCGCCAACGATTTGTTAAAAAAAGCTAGAATTTGGTAGGTTGGGTTGAGGCACGAAACCCAACGCTAAATGGGTGGTTG